>CAYTJL010000184.1:0-16334 GCA_964437785.1 uncultured Polyangiaceae bacterium | reverse complement strand
CCGCTCATCGTCGCTCCGCCCGTCGCGCCGCCGCTTATCGTCGCTCCGCCCGTCACGCCGCCGCCGCCGGCTCTCGCCGATAAGGCCCCTCCGTGGGCGCCGCTCGGCGCAGCGCCGTTGGCGCCGTTGAGCTTGGTCACGGCGCCGGGGGAGGCGCCGGCGCCACCTCCGTTGATCGGCGCGCAAACAGCCGAGATGGAGCCCGTCGCCCCTGCGCTGGAGGGCGCTTTGCGAGAGGGCGCTTCGAGCGACGCGCCGCCCGCGCCCGAGGCCCCCGAGGTATCCATCCCAGAGCGCTGCCCGATCGCGCGATGCGGCGCGATCGCCGCGCAAATCGCGCTCCGGCCGGAGGACGTCGACCTCCTCTTGGAGCGCGAGGAGCTGCGCCAAAGGGAGTGGCAGGCCGCGCACGCCCATTGGATGAGCGCGATTCGGGACGAGGCCAAGCGCGGTGAGCAAACCCTCCTCGCCGCGTACGACAAAGCGTACGTCGAGGCCATCGAGGCCGCGCGCGGCCCCATCACGGCCGCCGACTATGCGCGTCTCGTGCGGGCGAGCGAGCGCGGCGTCGAGGCCGAGGCGCTCGGGGAGATGGGGTTACCCAAAGGCGCGCTCCTTCGCGTCAAGAGGGTTTGGCTCGCGCGGATCGTGCGCGATAAAGACGCTGCCAAGGCGCTCCGGGCGGCCATGCGCGCGGGGTGAAGGTCAATCTTTGCTGCTCTGCCCCCGCCCCTCCAACACGTCGAGCGCCGTGTTGCGCACGAGCGGGCGCTCGTCTTCGGTCATCGCGCGGAGCGCCTCGACGGCCGCCGCGTCCTCGTAGTCGCCCAAATCGAGCGCGATCGCGGTGCGGACGATGGGATCGCCGAACGAAGGATCGCGCGCCCACGCGATTAACCGCGTCGCGATCGCGGGATCGCGGCGGCGCCCCAACGCGCGCAGCGCAGCGGCCTTGACGTCGTTGGACGGGTCGAGGGCGGCTTCGAGCAAGAGGGGAGTCGCGCGCGGATCGCCCGCTGCGCCGAGGGTGATCACCGCCGCCGCCCGCACGCGAGGCTCGGTGTCGCGGAGGAAGGGAGTCACGCGCTCCATCAGGTCTTCGGGCGAGAGCATGCGCAACGTGCGGAGCCCAGAGAGCTTGTCGCGCATGTCTGAGGAGACGAGCTTCTCCTCGGCGCGAGCCCGCTTGTCGCGGGCGAGGTCCTCCGCGTTGGGGCCCGGGGCCCCGAGATCGTTCAACACCCCTTCAGCCAATTCAGCCCACAGGGTGCCAGCCCACGATCGCGCGATGGCGCGGTACAAGGCGTGCGCCTCGGGCCTCTTGAGCCGCGCCAAAGACTCGATCGCGCCCTCGGCCACATAAGCGTCCTCGTCGTCCACGAGGTCGACGAGCGCGCGAAGAGAAGCCTCGGTGTCGTACGATCCGAGCTGCTTTGCCGCGGTGATGCGCAGCGGGCGCGGGGCGCCGTCGCGCACGGACGCGAGCAAACACGGGAGCACGTCGTCGGAGACGTGATCTTCGAGGGCCAAGAGCGCCACGTGGCGCACGTCCACCGAAGGGTCGTGTTGCGCGGCACGGAGCAGGAGCGGTGGGAGGCGATCGTCGTCGCGGCCCTCCAGCGCGCTGATCGCGCACGCGCGCACCATGGGCTCGGGGCTTTGGAGGAGCTCCGCCACGATCGCGAGGGGATCACCTCCTTCGGAGAGGCGGCGCGCGACCTCGGCGCGAGCGCTCTTTCGGTCGAGCCCCCCGGCGGACATCGTTACTTGCAGCCCTTGATCATGTTCTCGGGGATCTCGCCCTCGACGAGGATCTCTTTGTTGTTCTTCATCTGTTGCATGATCCCGCTGATCTCCTTCTTGCTCATCCCCTCGGCCTCCATCGCCGCGCGGACGTCCTCGGGCTTGAGGATGCGGATCTGGCCTTGATCCTGGAGCGTTTGGAGATCGCTGATCTTCACCTTGACGGCGCGATCGCCGAACTTCGGCCTCACGCTGGCGAGCTCCTCCGAGAAGGAGGTGTAGCGGCTCGTCATGTTGCCTTGTTTGTCGTCCACGTGTTGCCAAGGCGTTTGAACGTCGGCGCCCGCCGCGGCGTCGCTCCCGAGCGGGTAACCGATGGGCCCGCCGCGATACCCATCGTCCGCTCGGAAGTAGTTGGAGAGGCCGAACGGATCAACCACGTTGGTCGGCGACCGGCCCCACGCAAAGGGGTTCGCCCCGCCGAAGACGCCGAGCGGATCGCGGCTGCACCACGCGCCGATCGAGGGGTCGAGGTAACGGAACAGCGAGCAAGCGAGCCCGGTCTCGTCGTCCATCGCGTGACCGAGCATGCGAATCGGGGTCGAGAAGGTGCGCCCGTTCAACGGGGTTTGACGGACCTCGGTGACGGCGCCCCACGCCGAGTGGGAGGCTGACCAAACGACCTCTCCCGAGGGGGAGAGGAGGTCCTTGGGGGTCCCCGCGTGATCGTTGACGTACGTGAGCACCTGCCCCGCCTCCGTTTGGAGCAGGGGAGCGAGCGTGCCCGGCACGAAGACGAAGGCGCGCGTGCCGCGATCGGGCGTGATCTCGGCGGCGATCGCGGCGCCGTCCCACACGAGGTCGGTCGTTCGGACGTCGCCCGACGGGGAGCGCACCTCTTTACGGATCCTCCGCCCAAACGCGTCGTACGTCATCAACACCCGCTCTCCGTTCGAGCGGATCACCTCACGGAGCCTGTCGCGGCTGTCCCACCGATAACGCATCTCCTCGCCGTCCGCGCCGCGCCTCCGCGCCCGCCGCCCGCGCGCGTCGTAGTCGAAGGTCACGCCGCCCGCGCGCTTGACCGCGCCGCCCGGGCCGAGATCCCACGGCGCGTCCGAAGATGGGGAGAGGCCGCCGATCATGCGGCGGATCGCGCCCGTCGCGTCATAGTCCATCAGCTCGCGCCATCGCCGCCGAGACGCCGAGAGCAGATGGCCAGTCGGGTCGTAGGTGTAGCTCGTCGCGCCCCAGCGATCGTCCTCGACCTCGTTGAGCCTGCCGTGATCGTCGTAGCGATAACGCCTCGTCAAGAGGGCTTTGCTCGATCGGACATCTTGGGAGAGGAGCCGATTCATCGCGTCGAAGCGGCTCTCGATCCGCGCCGCGCCGCTCGTCACCGACGTCGCGCGAGCGGCCATGTCGTGCGCGAAGACGACGTGGTGATCGCCGTGCGACACCCGCGCGAGCGCGCCCCCCTCATACACGTACCGCGTGACGGCGCCGTCGTGGAGCGCGCGCGTGACGCGCCGATCGCGATCGTCGTAGGTCGATTGGACCTCTCGATCCCACGTGCGCTCGATCACGACACGCCCGCTCGTATCGCGCCCGAGATCGGTGACGATCGGCTCGCCGCCCTCGTCTTCGAGGGTGATCCGCCACGCGTGCCCCGTCGCGCCGCGCTGATACGTAATGACGCTGCCGGGGGCCTCGTCGCGCGTGACGTTGCCAAGCGCGTCGTACGAGAAGCGGCGCACGTCGCCGTCGGGGTGCTCGATCGCCGCGAGGCGCCCGGACGCCTCGTAGCGATAACGCGTCACGAGCCCGTCGAACGTGCGCTCCTCGACGATGCGACCGGCGGTGTCGTAAACGAAGGTGTGCTCCTCGCCCCTCGGATTTTTGACGGTCTTGAGCCGCTCGTTGCTCGTGTAGAGCAGCTCCCAGACAGCCCCCTTAGCGTCGGTGAGCCTCTCGAGCATCCCCGTGCCCGTGTAGTCCAATCGCGCGCCCTGACCGAGCGCGTCGGTGTGGCGCGCCAAGATGTCGTCATAAGGGCCGTAGTCGCGGCGCGTGGTCGTGCCGTCGGGGCGCGTCACGGCGAGCGGCCTCCCGCGGCGATCGTAGGTGATGGTCGTCTTGCCGCCCGAAGCGTCGGTGAAGGCTTTGACGCGTCCGAGCGCGTCGTGCTCGTAGGTGAGGCGCTCACCGCCCTCCAGCGTCTCCGCGATCAAGTCGTGACGATCGCTGTGCTCGTAGCGGCGAATCGGGCCATCCAAGTCCGCGAACGTGATGAGATGTCCCCGCGGGTCGTGGCCGAACCCGTAGGTCCTGCCGTTCGAGGCGACGAGCTCGACGAGCGCGCCGCGCGCGTCATAGCGATAGGTGGTGGTGCGGCCGTTCGGCGCGGTCCACGCCACCTCGCGATCATTCTTGTGCTCCCACCGCGTGACGTTGCCCGCGGGGTCGGTCTCCGAGGTCTTGTTGCCGCGCGCGTCGTACGTGTAGCGCCGCGCCTCGCCCGCGCCGTTGGCCTCGGCGATCAAATAAAGGTCGTTATCGTACTCCCACGTCCCGATCAATACGCCGTCCGGCGTCTCCTCGCGGATGGCCAAACCATCCTCGTTGAAGTGGATGACGCGCGGCTCGTCGTTGCCCGTGAGGTACGTGATCCGCCGCTCCAGATCGACCGCGATGTCGCCTGCGTGGATCCCCCCGTCACCGTAGCTCCGCTTGCACCACCCCGTGCGATCGTCGTAGTCGTAATAAAAGCTCACGCCGTTCTTGAGCGTCTTTTGGACCATCCTGCGCGCGCCGTCGTACGCATAACGCTCCTCGTAGCCGAGCGCGTCGGTGACGCGGCAGAGCTCGCCCGCCTCGGCGTATCCATAGCTCACCCACGTTTGGAGCGCGCCCTCCGCCCACACCTCCACGCGCACGACGCGCCCGCCGAGCCCGTGGGTCACGCGGATCTGCCGGCCGGCCGTGTCGGTGATGGTCGCGAGATCATCACCCTGGTACGCGAGCGCGACGGCGTTGCCCCACGCGTCGCGGACGCTCGTGAGCACCGCGCGCTCACCCTCGCGGAGCGGCGTGAACGTGCGCGTGAGCCGAGAGCCCAAATGGTACGCTTCGAACACCCCACCTTCGAGCGCGGTGAGCTCGACCCGGTCCGCCCTGTGGAGCGCGCGTTGACCGGGCGCGAGCGCGGGGAAATACACGTCTCGGCCCTCGTCGTCGCGGAGGGTGGTTTGGCCTGCCTCCCGCGAGACCCATTGATCCAAGCTGTGCGTCCACCCGCCCCGGCCGAGCGGCCCTGTCCGCCCCGAGCCCGCGGAGTGATAGCGACGCTCCCACGTGAAGGCGATGGCGCCCGGGAGCGCCAGATCGACTTTGTGATCGACGACCGCGCCGGAGCCGAGATCGATGGGCTCCAAACCGAGCTTGCATTTGCCCGCTTGGTTCCACGAGCCGAGCCGGCCCGTGGAGCCCAGTTTGGTGCCGAGCGCGCCTCCGGCCATGGCGCCTAGGAACCCCATGATCTTTTGGCCGTCCGAGCCCTCGCCGAAGATCTTCCCGCCGAGCCAGCTCCCGCCGTAGCCTCCCGCGACGCCGCCCACGAGCCCGAGCGCCGCCGCGACAGGGCCCGCCAAGACGACCGCGCTCGCGATCCCGATCACGAAGAGCGCGCCGTGGATCCACCCCGGGACCTCGCTGTCGATCTCCAACGTGGTGACGGTGGGCCCGCCGAAGACCACGTTGGGAGACCCCATTTGGATCTCGGCCCCGCACTCGATTTTGTCGCTGATGCGCGCGGCAGGTTGGCTGTTGATGAACACCGATCCAGAGCCCTGCGCGATGCGCTTGCCCGGGTGCGAGGGCAGATAGAGGGGCGGCGTGCCCGCACATTGAACGATGTCGTCGGTGGCCCGCGCCGCGGGGAGGCTATTGACCTTGGTGTCGCCCGAGCCCGACGCGATGGCGCCCGTCACCGTGCCTCCGACCAAGGAGTTGGTCATGTCGAGAGAGCCGATGAGCTCGCCGATGCCGGCGCCCGCGCACACGCTCCCGCCGATGATCGCCGCGCCCACGACGAGCCCCGCGCCGCCCGTCGCCACCACGAAGACGCCGAAGGCGAGCCCCGCCGCCGCGCCGATGAGCAAGCCGGTCAGCGCGTTGGAGTGTTGAATCGGATCGGTGAGGCGTGCTGCGACCGGCATGTCACGTCCGAAGGCGGAAGTTCTCGAGGAGCTCTTTGAACATCCCCTCCCACTTGGACGCCATCGAATCACCCCGGCACGTGGCCGTGATGATCAACATCTGATGGTGCGCCTTGGCGTAGAGGATGACCTGCCGTTGAAACATCTTCCCTTCGGGCGACTGCCACGTGTAGTCGGTCGCCACCGCGGGGACGCTGCTCACCGTGATGGTCTCGCGCTTTTGCACCTGGAGCAGCGGGAGCCGGCCCAAGAGACCGGAGAGGATCCGCTCGGCGAAGCGCTCCGCGGTCTCGCCCGCTTTGGGCTTGTCGCGCGCGATGACCACGCTCAAATCGCTCGGCCCGTCGTCGGTGAGCGAGAAGATGTGGACGGTCTTGTCTTTGAGCCCGTCCGGGAGCGCAGCGATGAATTCGTTTCCGTGATAGAGGTTCATGGATTGATGCTCACCGGAGCGCCCTTGATGAGGGTGGCCCCACCATCGATCGCGACCGTGCCGCCCGTCACCGTGGCGGCAGCGCCCGTGACCAAGACCTCGCTCGACCCTTGGACCAACGTCGACGCGGCGGTGAGCGCGGCTTGCGGCCCGCCGCTCACCACGGCGCCCGCCGAGGCCGCGATCAACGCGGTCTTGGACGTGGCGGCGAAATCGGCGGTGGCCGTGATGATCGCGCTCTGATCCGTGGTGAGCGCGACGTTGCCGCCCGTGGCGCTCACGTCGATGACGCCGGCCGCGGTCGCCACATGAATGGTTTGATCCGAGCCAAGCGCGATGTCCTTCTTGGCGTGGACGACCACGTCCTCGCTCTCGGCGTCTGCCTTGATGTTCTTCTTGGCGAAGAATTCGATGGTGTCGGCCTCGATGGTCACCTTGGCGCCATCCATCGTGATGGTCGCGCCCGCGCCCGTGGTGAGGACGATCTTTTTGTCGGTCATCGTGGTGCTGGTCGGTGATCCGCCGCCTGAAGAGCCGGAGGAGGACGACTCCCCCTCTCCCTCAGGGGGCTTGATCTCGACGTACACCTTCTCGCCCGCCGAGATCGAGTCCACGAGGCCGATGTCCGAAGATCGGTTTTGGCCGACCGAGATGGTCCTGTTTTGGCCCGTGGTCTCGCGCTCGTTCTCGGCGACGTTCTTGGTGAGGTCTTTGCCAATCGTGATGTCTTTGTTCTGGCCGACCTGCTGCACGTAGTCGCGGCCGATCTCGGTGGCGCGGTCTTGGCCGATCGTCGCCTTCTCGTCGCGGCCCACGGTCCGCGTCCTGTCTTGTCCGACGTCGACGCTCTCGTCGCGGCCTACGGTGCGCTGCCGGTCGCGCCCGACGTCGTGGCTGTCGTCCCGGCCGATTTGCTTGGTCCGGTCGTTGCCAATCGTGACGTCCTCGTCGTGTTTGACGAGCTTGTTCAAGTCCTTTTCGGCCTGCATCCGCACGAGCTCGCGGCCCGCCGCGTCCTCGAACATGAGCTCGTTGTAGCCGCCTGTCTTGTTGGTGCTGTTGCTCTTGAGGCCGCTCTGCGTCTTGTTGTCGGGGAGCTTGTAAGGTGTCTTTTGAAGGTTGGTATAGACGCGACCCGTGATGATGGGCCTGTCGGGGTCACCCCCCAAAAAATCCACGATGACCTCTTGGCCGACGCGCGGCAGCGCCGAGCCGCCGAACCCGGTGCCGCCCCAAGGCTGGCTCACGTGGAGCCAACACGAGGATCGCTCATCCATTTGACTCTCGCGATCCCAATGGAAGTGCACGCGCACGCGGCCGAACTCGTCGACGTGGATCTCTTCGCCGGCGGGGCCGACCACGGTCGCGCTCTCGACGCCCACGGCCTTGGGCTTGGGCGTCACGAGCGCGGGCCGATAAGGCGCGTTCGCGCTCACCGCCGTGCACGAGCACGACCACTCGCCCGCGTGATCGCCCGACGCGCTCACCTCGGTGACGAGCTGGGGCTTGCCCGCGCCGAGATCGCCTTTGGGATGATCGAGGATGAGGACGACCACGCCCGGCGCGAGGTCTTGCACGTTGGTCGAGAAAGAGACCGTCTTTGCGTCCGCGCGCTTCGCGTCGAGCCTGCGCTCCGCGATGCTGTTGCCCGCGGCCTCGTCGGTGCGATACGAGCCCTTGTCGTCGGCGGAGGGGCTGTCGCCGCCTTTGTCGCTCTCGAACAAGAAGGCTCCTGGCACGTAGTGGAACCGTTCGAGCTTGGCCTCGACGCCCGGTGACCCGCCCGCGCTCGCGAGGAGCTTGTAGTCCGCGGGGCGCCGGTAGTCGTGATCACGAAGCGTGTATTTGCCGGGCCGGAGGCGGCGCCCCACGCGCACGTTGCTCGCGTGATCGACGCTGCTCGACGCCGTGGGGTTGTCGCGGAAGAACAAGGGGGCTCGCGCGCCGTTGCCTTGAGGGCCGTCGTCCAAGACGAGCGCGCTCTCGCCGCCGCCCGCGTCGAAATAGAAGCTCACCCCCGCGTCCTCGAGCATGCGGCAAAGGAAGGTGTAGTCGCTCTCGCCGTATTGAACGCGGTATTTGCGCTTTTTGTACGTCCCCGTGAGCCTCATCACCGGAGAGATCCCCCACTCCCCGAGCACCTTTTGAACGATGTCAATCTCGGACATGAGCTGAAACATCCGATGATTGCGGCGTTGGGTGAGGAGCCAGAGCGTGGGGACCAACGTGAGCTGATACGTGGAGAGCCCCCGCTCTTCGGCCGCGAGCTGCTGGACGTGGGAGCAGATCCCGGCCCACGTGCGCGCGTGGCCACGGTGGATCGTAAAGCTCATCGGCTGGCCGATGATCGCCTCGAAATCGAGGTCCGGCGCCTCGGACACGGCGATGACGTTCAGCTCGAAGAGCCCGCTCATCCGCTCCGTGATGGTGAAGAGCCGGACGTCGAGGGGGTCGCCGGAGCCGACGGACACCGTAGCGTTTTGGGCGGTCTCGATCATGGGCAGTGGCCACGGAGGATAAAGGACGGGCCTCCGGCGCGCAAGCGATTTAGGCTCGATCAACGCGGGAGATGGAGCATGGACGGAGCGGGCTCACGCATCGAGATGCCGAATCGTGCGGCGGCTCATCACGCGCGCGCGCCTGCGCCGGAGCGCCGCGAGCGCGAAGGCCGCGCCCACGGCGCCCCACGGAGGTGCCGTGTCGTCCGGCGCCTCGCCCGCGACGCGGCAGCCGCACCCTTCGGGCTCAACGATGGTGCCATTGCCCCCACCACCGCCCTCACCCCCGCTCGACGAGGACGTCACTCCCCCGCTCGACGACGAGCTCGACGCCATCATCCCCGACGATCCGGCGCTCGACGACGAGGACGACGCGCCCAATCCTCCAGCGCCGCCCATCCCGCCCAAACCACCATCCGGCGCCGCGCCCCCGGCGCCGCCGCTCGATGAAGAGACAGCCCCCATCCCTCCCATGCCTCCTGTCCCCAAACCACCATCCGGCGCGGCGGAGAGCACGTCGACGCGGTCGATGTGATAGCCAAACTTGGCGACCGCAGGGTCGGTGACCAAACGCACGTGAACGGTGTCGCCGGGGATGGCGACGCTGAGCACGTCGCTCTGCTGCCCGGCGAGGATTTGATAGAGATCGCCCGCCGCGTCGGTCAAATAGATGTTGTCGCACGCCCCGTCGACGCAGGTCGGGTCGAGCTCGGTGTTGATCGTGGTGAAGTGCAGCCGGAGGGCCGCAGCGCCGGGGAACGTGAACGACTGCGTGTCATCCAGGTGGTTGACGTAAACCCCGTTGGTGCGGGGGTTGTCGATGGAGACTTGCACGCTCGACGAGACGAACGAGAGCGGGGAAGGGGGCGTGAGGATCCGACAGAGCCCTTGTTGGATGAGCCTCCTCCGAATCACGTCCGTGTGCGCGCCCGCGAAGAGCATCGTGTCCGCGTCGAGCAGCGCCTGCGAGCCGGCGAAGAAGGTCTCGCTCACCGAGAGCGAGAAATGAGACTCGACGATCACGCGGTTCATCACGTCCGCGCCGAGCGTCAAATCCAGGCTCACGAGCGCGCTCGCCCACATCTCCCCGTCATCATGGACCTCACCCGCGTTGAATTCGGGGTGGTGTTTGGCGGTGTCGGTGCGCCGGAGGCAAGGCGGGTTGCCCATCGCATAAAACGTGGCGTCCCACTCGCCCAAACAATGGAGGTCCGTCACCTGCGGAGAGAGCAGGTGGGCGAGCGACGTCGCGAGGTAGTCCCCAAAGCCCTCTCCCATGGCGCCGCCGTCCGCGTTCGCGCCGAACCCGGGCACCTGATCGTCTTGAATGGCGTGGCCGTATTCGTGCAAAACGATGTCGGCGTCCTCGGCGTCGTCGACGCCGCCCTCCCCGTAGTTGATGAGCTTCTTCGCCGGGTCGTAATACGAGTTGTCGCCCTGCTGCCCGTCGGTGACCACGTCCTGCGCGTGGGCGTTGACGTTCATGAAGCCGAGCGCCTGGAGGCGGGTTTGGGCGCGGTCGACGTGAAAATAAGTGTTCGCCTGCTCGAAGCCCTTCTCGGCGCGCGTGAAGTTGAAGACCAAACCAGCGTTGAAGGCGCGTTGGTTCAGGTTCTTGGTGTGCGTGTCGGCCCAGGATCCTCGTGTGTAGCCCGTCCCGTCGAGGTTCGGTAAGGTCACGGAGAAGCGCGCGGCGTCGAGCGCGGGCGTGGTGGCGCCACCGTTGTCGACCAGGGTGGAGTCGCCGGTCGACGCGACGGGGTTCGGGTCGAACACGAAGCCTGTCCCGTTGACGCGCACGATGCGATCGCGCGCAGACACCACCTCTCCTGAGCCCGCGCCGACGAGCACCTCCCACGCGGCGTCGGGGTTCGACGTGCTGATGGAGACGCGATACACCACCTCCGCGGCGCCGCGCGCGCCCACCCAAAGCGCGCGGAGCACGCTCTCCTGCCCGGGCGCCTCGCCAAAGGCCCCCACGGACTCCGTCGCGATCTCCCACGCTCGATCCGCGCCGACGTCGTTCGGCGACTCCGCGATGGACGAGATAGGGTGGTGGGCGAGGTTCACCGCGCGCACGATATTGTCCCTGTCGGCGAGGACGATCACCTCGCCGCCCAGCACCGGCAGCGCGCCCGCGTGTTGTTGGAAGCGCAGATAACGGCCCGCGAGCCCCTCACGCGAGGAGGCCAGCGCGAGATCGCGGCCGTCGTCGCGGAGCCCAAACAACGTTGCATGACGCGTGAGGAACGCGCGAGCGGCGGGCTCCGGGGTGCGCTCGTGCGTCGCAAACGCGCCGAGGACGCGCCGCGGCCGGCCGGCGTGATGGTCCCAAAGCACCTTCACCGGCGCGCGGGAATCCATCGCGAGCGCGGGCACGCTCACCTCCGCGAGCCCGGGGCGAACCGACGCCGCGAGGCCGTCGCCTTCCAAAGCCGTGTTCGTCGGGGAGCAGGCGCCGAGGAGCGCGAGCAGCGAGAGGACAAGTGCGCGGCGCATGATCGAGAGGTCTCACGCTCGGCGCGTCGTTGTCAACGATGGTGAGGAGGGGACAAAATTACAGTTCGCGGCATTTTTGTGCGCCGCCATGGCACAAAGCCTCCGGCATCTGGTGTAGAGTCGCGCCCGCGTGCGCGAACCTGCTCCTCTTCATCATCTCTTCGAGCCATGGACGCTCGGGCCCATCACCCTTCGAAACCGCACGATCCGGGCGGCCGCGTTCGAGGGCATGAGCCCAGGACACGAGCCCTCGGCGGCGCTCATCGATTATCACCGGCGGGTGGCCGAAGGCGGCGTCGGCATGACGACGGTCGCCTATGCCGCGGTGGAGCGGAGCGGCCTCTCGTTCCCTCATCAGCTCTGGATGCGGCCCGCGATCGTCCCGGATCTCGCCGCGCTCACGGGCGCGGTCCACGCGGCGGGGGCGAAGGCGTCGATTCAGCTCGGCCACACGGGCGACATGGCCAAAGCGGGTGTCGCCGGCGGCCGTCCCATCTCGCCTTCGGGCCGCATCAACCTCTATGGCCCTTGTTGGCCGCGCGCCATGGATCAGGCCGACGTCGATCGTGTCGTCGAGAGCTTTGGACAAGCGGTCTCGCTCGCGCGCGAGGCCGGCTTTGATGCGGTCGAGATCCACGCGGGGCACGGATACCTCATCAGCCAATTCCTCTCTCCGTACACCAATCATCGGCGCGACGCGTACGGCGGCTCGTTCGATCGGCGCGCGCGCTTTCTCCGCGAGGTGATGGCCGAGGTGCTCCGCGCAGCGGGCGGGCGTATCGCGGTGGTCGTCAAGACCAACCTCTATGACGGCTTCCCCGGCGGTATGGAGCTCGACGATGGGATCGCGACCGCAAAGCTCCTGGAGCGGGACGGCGCCGATGGTCTCGTGCTCTCGGGCGGGTTCGTGAGCCGCGCGCCGATGGTGATCATGCGCGGCGCGATGCCCATGGACGTGATGAAGGAGGGCATCGCGGATCCGCTGCTCCGGCTCGGCATCTCGCTCTTTGGCAACTGGATGGTGCGCCCGGTGCCTTATCGCGACACCTACTTTTTGGAGGACGCCATGAAGGTGCGCGCCGAGGTGCGTTTGCCGCTCATCTACGTTGGGGGCGTGACCTCGCGCGCGTCGATCGATGGCGTCCTCGCCCGGGGCTTCGAGGCCGTCGCCATGGCGCGCGCGCTCATCCACGATCCGGGCTTCGTGGGCAAGCTCCAAAGAGGCAGCGACGCGCCGCTCGGCTGCGACCATTGCAACGCGTGCGCGGCGCGCATCTACACGACCACGATGGAGTGCAACAAGCCCTCTCGGGAGATGGCATGAGCGCGGGCGCCGCGCTGGTGACGGGCGCTTGCTCGGGGATCGGGCGGTCCATCACGCGGGTCTTGGCGTCCAAGGGGCACCCGGTCGTGATGGTGAGTCACCGCGAAGGGCCGCTCTTCGCCGAGGCGGACGCGCTGTCGGCGCAGGGCGCGCGCGTGACGCCCATCGTGCTCGATCTCGCGCGCCCCGAGGCCGCGAACGAGCTCTTCGAGGCGACGGAGGCGCGCGCGATCGAGGTGGACCTCCTGGTGAACAACGCGGGGATGTTCTTCTTCGGCGAGGCGGCGGACGCCTCCGTCGCGCGTGCCAATCAGCTCCTCCAGCTCCACGTGGTGACTCCATCTCTCCTCACCACGCTCGTGACACGGGGGATGAAGGCGCGGCGGAGGGGCCGTGTGATGATGGTGTCGAGCCTCTCCGCGTGGCGCGATTTCCCGGGGATCGCGTATTATGGCAGCAGCAAGAAGTACCTTTGGGGCTTCTCGCGATCGATCCGCAGCGAGCTCTCACCTTATGGGGTGACGGTCACGTGTCTGATGCCCGGCGCGGCGGCGACGGGGCTCTACGATCCCAACGTGGTCCCGGTCGACCTCGCGAAGCGGCTCGGGATCATGGCCGATCCCGACGACATCGCGCGTGAGGGCGTCGCGGCGATGCTCCGCGGAGATGCCGAGTGCATGCCAGGCGCCTTCAACAAAGTCGCGGCGAGGGTCGTGGCGGCCTTGCCCCAAGCCACCATCGATTGGATCCGGCGGCGCGCGCCTTGGCTGGAGATGCCGCGTGAATGAGGCTCGGGCATACGGAGGCGCGTTTGGGCGTAGGAGGGCCATGTCCATGCTTCGATCGGTCTCCCTCGGGTTTTTGGCGTGCTCTCTAACGGCGTGTGGCGACCAAGCCGGCTCGACCGGCGGACCGGCGGCGCCCGCGAGCGTCGCGGTCGTGACGAGCGCCTCCGCCGAGCCGGCGAAGCCCCCGCCGCCGCTCATCGATCTGCTCTATCGGACCAAGGCGCGCGTCTCGGTCTCGTCGAACGTCCAGAACCCCAAGGACTACCCCGAGCACCTCATCGATCACCGGCCCGAGACGGCGTGGAACAGCAAGACGGGCGACCTCGACGCGCGCGTCTCGTTCCGCGTGCCCGCGAGCGCGCGGGTGCGCAAGCTGCTGCTCACGGTGGGATACGACAAGACCAACAAAGAGGGGGACCTGTTCTTCCTCAACCATCGTATCGCCCAAGTCGCCATCACGCGCGAGGGCAAGGACATTGGCACCTTCGACCTCAACCCCGAAGAGCGCAAGCCTCAAACCATCGAGCTCGATCAAGAGGGCGGCACCTTCGAGATCCGCGCGACCAAGACCATCCCGGGGACCAAGGCCAAATGGCGAGAGCTCGTGATCTCCGAGCTTGTCGTGCTCGGCAACGCGCCCGACGCCGAGCTGCTCGCGCCGGCGATGCCCCAAGTGACCATCGGCTCGCTCGATCGGGTGATGACCGACACAGGCCCGTTCGACGCGGTCCGCGCGGCGGCTCCGTACAAGACCGTCGAGGCGTTCTGCAAAGCGCATCTCGCGGTCGAGGAGAAGCTCCTCGCGGCGATCCAGGCCAAAGACGGGGGCGTTCACATCATGGAGATGAAGGCGTATTGCAAAAAGGGCTCCGGCAAGGCCTTCGTCAAGAAGACGCTCGCGCCGCCGTTCGAGGACCTCGCGATCGTCGACTTGATGGAAGGCGGCGACATGGTCGATAGGCTCATGATCAAGACCGACAAGGGCTATTACGCGACGCCCATCACCTTCGCGTCGGAGTATCCGGGGCCGGGGTGCGGCATGTCGGGCATGTATCGTGTCGACGAGGCCGCGGTCGATAAATCGGTGCTCACGTTGCGCGTCACCAAGTATGCGGCGTATCAGATGGCGAGCCCGCAGAACTTCGAGTCTGCGGCGATGTTCTTCATCGCGTGCAAGCTCGACGCGGCGAGCGTGCCCGTGTGCCGCGAGGAGCTCGTCGCGTCGTTCGAGGGCGACGGCTCGTGGACGTTCAGCATGAAGGAGACGCAGAAGTGGAGCCCGCGCCCGCCGCGCTGGGACTTCGTCCGCGAGGCGTCGGTCGATGGCGACGGCCAAATCCGGCTCTCTCCCTGCACGAGCGAAAAGGGCGATCCTGTCGCCTGCGACCGGCACAATCAAGATTTGCTGCGCCGCTTCTAACGCCGTTTTAGGGCCTGCCCTCGCGCTCACCTCTCGCGCGCATGGCCGTTGACAGGCGCGCGCCCCACGTAGAATCATTGCGTGATTGGCCGCGCCCGCGACGGGCGCGATCGAGCACGAGGAGCGTTCATGTCAGGACATGTCTACGAGAGGCCCGACGGCAGCCGGCAGAAGCTCGGCGGATACCGCTACAAGGCTCCGAGCCCCACCGCCAAGCGCTATGCAGCGAAGGCGAGCGGTGTCAAGGCCCTTCCACCCAAGGTCGATCTCCGACCTTTGATGACCAAGGTGGAGGACCAGGGCGAGCTGTCGAGCTGCGTGGCCAACGCTGTCGCGGGCGCGTACGAATATCTGGTGAAGCGCCATCGGGGCGACGACGCCTACGACGTGAGCCGCCTCTTTATCTATTACAACGCCCGTAAAAAGAGCGGCTCCGAGGACGACGACGGCGGCTCCATCATCGCGGACGCCATCGAGTCGCTCAAGGAGGACGGGGCCTGCTCCGAAGAGACATGGCCTTACGACGTTGAGCAGGTGAACGAGGAGCCGGCGGAGGAGGCGTACGAAGAAGCGTCGGAGTTCTTGGTCGAGGACATGCAGCTCGTGCCCACGACGCTCGACGGGTGGCGGGGCGCGCTCGCCGAGGGATATCCCATCATCTTCGGGCTCTCTCTTTATGAGTCGTTCGACAAGCACAAGAGGCGCGGGCTCGTGCCCACGCCGAGCTCCAAAGAGACGTCGCGCGCCTCGCACGGCGGCCACTCGATGCTCTGCGTGGGTTACTCGGACCCGGACAAGGTCTTCATCGTGCGCAACTCGTGGGGAGAGAGCTGGGGCGACAAGGGGTATTGTTACATCCCTTATGATTACTTGATGAACGCCAAATACAACGACGGCGACTCATGGATCATCCGCAGGCTCGACAACCTCGACGTGAACGCCGGCACGTGGGGGGACGACGCCTCGCTCATCGGCGACTTCGACTCCGAGCTTGGCAAGATGAAGGACGAGGATTACCACGCGATGCTCGACGCGATGGGTGACGTCCACTTGGAGACGCGCCTCGCGCTCATCTTCCTCACCTGCGCTGCGGCGGACGGCGAGATCTCGGACGAGGAGCTCAAAGGCATCGTCGACTACGTGGCGAACGTGCTCAATGAGCTCGGCTCTCCGTATGACGCGGAGCGGGTGCTCCGCAAGGCCCAAAAGCTCCTCGGCAACGAGCAGCTCCTCGAAGGCTCGATTGACCTCTTCGCCGAGCACGTGCCCCAAACCATGCTCGCGAGCATCCTGCGCAGCCTGCGCGAGATCGTGGGCGTCGATGACGTGAGCGAAGAAGAAGAGGAGTTCTTGGCGGCGCTCGTCGAAGCCTGGCAAATCGAGGACGACGGCGACGACGAGGACGACGACGA
>CAYTJL010000183.1:0-19994 GCA_964437785.1 uncultured Polyangiaceae bacterium | reverse complement strand
CGCGGGAGCTTGCCCGTGAGCGGCGCCGCGCCCTCGAACCGGAGCACGTCGACCGCCTCGGCCTTGCGCGCGTCAATCACCGTGTCGAGCGTGTCACAGAGGTTTTGCAAATAACAATACTGGCACCGCTCGGGCTCACGGCACATGAGCTTCTTGCCGAGCGACAAGTACCTGTCGAACTCCTCGCGCCGCCCGCGCACCTCGTCATTGAGCTTGTACGGGTCTTGGATCAGGTCCTCGTACCCCTCCGTGTATTGCGGGGGGAAGCGGTTCAGCCAAACGTGGATGTCGGGCCGCCGCGCGTAGGCGAACGCGGCCTTCAGATAAGGCAGGTTCTCTTCGAGGTCATAAAAGAGGTGATGACGCGCCTCGGTCCACGCGTTGCCGAACGGGATCACGTGCAAGAGGTCGAACTCCCGTACGCCCCACCCGATGAACGTCTCCAACATCTCGGGCAAATGCCGGATGTTCATCTTGTTGATGACGATATCGATGTTGACGATGAACCGCCCCGACGCGAGCGCGGCCTTGAGCCCCGCGGTCTCTTCGACGAAGGCGCCGGGCGTGCCCACGAGCGCGTCATGGAGCTTGGCGGTGTGGCCGTGGAGCGAAAACGTGATCTCGTCGAGGCCGTTGTCCGCCGCCCGCGTGAGGAAGTCGGGGTATTGGAACATACGCCCGTTCGTGACGGTCTGGATCTTGGGGTAACCCGCGCGCTTGCCGAGCCTCACGAAGTCGAGGAAGTTCGGGTGCATGGTGGGCTCGCCGCCCGAGAGGATGAGCCTTGTAGCGCCCTTCTTCTTGCCCTCGACGATTTGCACCTTGATGTCCATCACCGCGCGCATCGTGCCGTCGTGCGCGTTGGAGTCGAGGCAGAAGGTGCAGTGGTTGTTGCAGTCGTACGAGAGGCGGACCCAATTGCGCTTCTCGTGGGCGGCGTCCTCGTGCGCGAGGACCTTTTGGTCGACGTGCTTGTTGCCCGATTCGAGCGCTTGGTTCTGAAAGTCGGCGAAGGAGGTCTCGGGCAACATAAAAGGTCAAGCTCCGGCAGAGGACGAGCGCGCCCCGCAGGTGTAGCGGAGCAGCCATTGATTCGACGTCTCGGGGCCTACGTCCCGGCGCTCCGTCAAGACGAGCGTCTTGTGATCGTCGCGGGGCCCCGTGATCACCTCGGTCACGCACGCGTGCGCCTCGGCGGCGCCGTCGTTGCGCAGGTGCTCGAAGAGGTTCTCTTTGGCGCGCTCGGCGCGCGCCGCGTGCTCCTGCGACCGCACGAGGCCAAACGCGATGTTGTCGGCGATGGTCAACGTGCCTCCCTCGCGCAGCAGGCTGAGCGCCTTCGCGATGACCGCCTTGGGCGACGCGAGATGGTTGTAGCTCCGAAGCACGAGCACGTGGTCGACCTCGCCCACCGCGCTCGGCAGCTCCTCGGCCTTGGCGGCGAGCGTCTTGGCGAAGCCGTGCCGCGCCGCGAGCACGTCGAGCCGCTCTTGGTCCGGGTCCACGCACAGATAGTCAATCTGCTTCGCGATCGCCTTGGGCGCGAGCGCCTCGACGTAACGGCCCTCCCCGCCGCCGAGGTCGAGCACGCGGCCTTCGAGCGAACGGAGGATATCCATCACGCGCGCGTCGTCCCGCCCAAACACATCTCCGCGGACAGGCTCCCACGCGCCCGCGCACCGCGGCCGGGCCTCGCACGCCGCGCACTCGGCGCTCGGGCGGAGCTTGACGAGATCCTTTGAAAAGTCGTCGGGCGCGAGCTTCTTGGAGACGTCGGCGTAGACCTGGCCGAGCGCCTCTTTGGCCGTCAGGATCTCGTGATCGGTGAAATCGCGGCTCTCGGTCTTGAGGAGGCGCATCCTGTCGGGGAGCCGCAAAAACAAGGTCCGCCCGCGATCATAAGGAGTTGTCCCATCCGCCTTGATAGGGCAAGGAGCGCCTTTGGGCCGCATCACGTCGCGGAGAGGCGTGTAGTTGAACGAGTTGGCCCGCGGCCGGCCGGTGACGGGCTTGAGCGCGGCGTCGCCGTAGACCTCGTGATAGCCGCGGTAGAGCCCCGGACAAGCCCCTTTGATGGAGCAGGGCGCGCAGCGATCCGTGTGGACCTTGGCCACGTCGTCGACAGGGACGAAGTCGTCCTCGTCGACCTCGATCATGGCCGCGAACCGATGGGTCTTGAGGTCGTCGTAGCGCGCCTCGTGCCCGGGGAGCAGGCAAAACGGGACGCCGTCGTGCGCGAAGCGAGGGCCCTTTGCGCCCAAAGGCACCTTGGAGAGCCCATAGTCGATGGCGTCTTGGACGCGATCGGCGCACCGCTCGACCAAAGGCATGATCACGTCGAACGCCTTTTTGTCGTTCGACGCAGCGCCTTTGGGCTGGGTCATCGAGAGCTTGATGGTGAGATCGGGGAAGGGCAGGAGCGCGTCCACGAAGCTCCGCAGGTGATCGACGTTCGCGGTGGTGATCACGCAGTTGACCGTGAGGTCGGGCACCCTCGCGTGGAGCAGCTTCACCGCGCCCATGGCTTGATCGAAGGTGTCGGCGCGCACCACGGATCGGTGCACGGCCTTGGTCCCGCCGTGCATCGACATGTACACGTAACGGAGGCGGCAGCGCTCGATGAGCTCGTCCGTGACGTGCGGATACGAGAGCAAAAGCCCGTTCGTCACGAGGCCGAAATCGAGGCCCATCGAGGCGACGCGGCGCGCCCACGCGAGCAGCTCGGGCCGGAGGGTGGGCTCACCGCCGGAGAGCACCACCATGGAGTAACCGAGCCGCTTCGCCCGGTCGATCTTCCACGCGACGCGATCGCTCGTGTCGTCGATGTGGCGCATGTCGGCCGTGTGGCAGAACGTGCAATTCTCGTTGCACGCATAGCCGACCTTGATCAGCGCCTTCATCGCTCGTTATCCTAACGGAACTTTTCTCTTCGAGAGCCTTCTTTTTCCGAGGCAGCAAGCACATGGAGCCGAAGCAGCAGATCGAGATTCAGCTCGGCCACATGTGCAACAATCGCTGTGTCTTTTGCGTCTCCGGCCAAGAGACGGCGCTCGGGCGGGCGAGGCCGCTCGGCATGGATCCCGTGATCGCCGAGCTCACGAGCGCGCACGCGGCGGGCATCCGCAAGGTGACGCTGCTCGGCGGCGAGCCCACGCTCCAGCCCGGGTTCTTGGACGTGGTGAAGCGCGCCGTCGATCTCGGCTTCGACGAGGTCGTCATCTTCACGAACGGCGTGAAGACCGCGCGCGACGCGTTCATCGCCGAGGTGCTCGCGCTCGGCAGGCCCCAAAAAGGCTTCGTCTGGCGCATCTCGATCCAAGGCGCGACGCGCGAGGCGCACGAGCGGACCACGCAAAAAGACGGCTCGTTCGATCGCATCCTCCGATCGATGGAGCACCTCCGCGCGCGCGGCGAGCGCGTCACCATCAACATGTGCGTGGTGCGATCGAACTACGAATCGGTCCCCTCGTTCCCCGCGATCGTCGAGCGCTTCGGCGTCGAGCAGCTCCACCTCGACATGGTGCGCCCGCGCGACGCGGGAGCGCGCACCGACGATGAGTTGCGCGCGATGATCCCGCGCTACACCGACATGGTCCCGGCGCTCACCGCGATGGTGCGCGGGCTGCCCAAAGGCTTCGACGTGAACGTCGGCAACCTGCCGTATTGCATCGCGCCCGACCTCGCGGACGTGATCCACCACGACGGCGAGCGCACGCTCACGGTCGCGGTCGACGGCGACGCGAAGCTCAGCCGGCCTTGGGACAAGTACCTCGTCAAGCGGCGCGACAAGATCAAACCCGAGCGCTGCGAGGCTTGTTTATTCGAACGATCGTGCAGCGGCATCTTCGAGGACTACGCGCGCTTCTACGGCGCGGAGGAGCTCGTCCCCGTCACGCGCCTCGTCCGCCCGCCCGGCGAGGACACGCTCGGCGTCACGCGCGCGAGCGTCCGAACGAGGCTCGCCGCGCTCGCCGAGGCGCAGCCGTTCGGCGCGCTCACGTGGGTCGAGACCGCGATCAGCGACAAGGGCACGCGCGCCGAGATCACGCTCGAAACGCCGGAGAAAGAGCGCGCGATCGTGTGGCTCGCGGTTGGCGAGGAGGGCAAGCCGAGCGGCGGGTATCGCGTCGATCCGGGCCGCGATCCGTCGCCCGCGATGATCGACGGGCTGCGCGCGGTGATCTACGCGGTGCGCGCCGCCGAGCGCGGGACGATGGCCGAGAGGAGCCTGCCGCTCCGATCTTTGTCGCGCCGGTGAGAGTGAAACGACGCGGGGTCGCAGGCCGTGCAGCCGCGGACGTCGTCGATGAGCGCGCGATCGACGCCCTCCTCTTCGAGCTGCGCGCGCACGATGATCCGCAGATCGACGCGCGGGCGCGGCGCGTCTTCGATGCGCACGCGCGCGCGTGATCCGGCGGACGACGCGGCTTCGAGCTGCGCGGCGACGTCCTCGCCGACTTCGAAGCAGCACGCCTCGATGTGCGGGCCGATCGCGGCGATGAGGTCTCCGCGCGCGCCGATCAACGCGCGCAGCGCGGCCACGCCCGCGCGCGCCGCGCCGAGCGTCGTGCCGCGCCAACCGCTGTGGATCGCGGCGACCGCGCCGCTCGCGCGATCGGCGACGAGCACGGGCACGCAGTCGGCCGATCGCACGCCGCACCCCACGCCCTCCACGCGCGACACCGTGATGTCTCCCTCCCCGCGGACCACGTCGTCGAAGCGCTCCGTGCCTTCGAGCACGCGGTGCGCGGTGCCGTGGACCTGCGAGAGCACATAGAGCCGATCCTTCGCGATGCCGAGGACCTCGGCCGCGCGGCGGAAGTTCTCGCGCACGTTCGAAGGGTCGTCACCCACCGACGCGGCGAAGCTCAACGTGTCCCACGGAGGCGCGCTCACGCCCCCTCGCCGCGTGAAGAAAGCATGTGAAAACCCGAATGATCCAAGGAGCGGGCTCCTGAGCGCCCCGGCGTGATCCATGGAGAGCACGGTATCGCGGCGACGCCGCAAAAGCGAAGTCACGCGCCGCGGCCGCGCCGTGCTATTTTCGCCGCCCCCATGCCCCCGCAGCAACAAGACCCTTACATTGGCCGAGACATCTTGAACGGCCAATTCCAGATCTTGCAGAAGATCGGGTCGGGCGGCATGGGCGCGGTCTACAAGGCCGCTCAACCCGACATGAACCGCCACGTGGCGGTGAAGATCCTCCATCAAAAGCTCACCGCGCGAAAGGACCTCACCGCGCGCTTCCGCCGCGAGGCGCGCGCGATGAGCTCGCTCACGCACCCCAACACGGTGAAGGTGCTGCTCTACGGCGAGCTCGACGACGGCGCGCTCTACATCGTGATGGAGTACTTGGAGGGCCGGAACCTCAACCAAGTGGTGCGCAAAGAGGGCCCTCTCCCGCCCGAGCGCGCGCTCCCGGTCTTGATCCAGGTGTGCGGCGCGCTCCAAGAGGCGCATCTCCAAGGCATCATCCACCGCGATCTCAAGCCCGAGAACATCTTCCTCTCGAACAACGGCGGCCTTCGCGATTACCCGAAGGTGCTCGATTTCGGCCTCGCGAAGGTCACCGAGCGCCAGCTCCGCCCCGGCTCGGTGATGCTCACGCAAGAAGGCATGGTCTTCGGGACGCCCGAGTTCATGTCGCCCGAGCAGGCGCAGGGCAAGCCGCTCGACGCGCGGAGCGACATCTATTCGCTCGCGGTGATCCTCTACGAAGTGCTCACGGGAAAGCTCCCGTTCGACGCGAAGACGCCCATGGAATACATCCAATGCCACGTGACGAAGCAGCCCATCGGGCTGAGCGATCGCGTCGCGTCCAAGCGCTTCGTGCCCGGCCTCGACGCTGTCTTGGCGCGCGCCCTCTCGAAGAAGCCCGAAGATCGCTACGCCACGGCCGCCGACTTCGCGCAGGCGCTCAAGCCTTATGCGGGCATGGGCGGCAAGGGCTTCACCGCGATGATGCCGAGGGCGAGCCACGAGGCCGCCGCGCACAGCTACGAGATTCGCGCCGCGGTCGAGGTGCCCGGCGCAGCCGCGCCGCTCGTCGAGGTGCCCGATAAAGATCTCCCCGTCATCCCGATCGACGCCTCCAAGCAGAGCGTCCCCATCCGAAGCACGGGATCGATCCCTGTCCACGTCTCGGGCGCGCCATCGCTCGTCAAAGACGCGCCCGCGCCTCTCATCATCAACGCGCCTGCCGCGAACGAGATCACGCCTCCTCCGAGCACGAGGCGACCTTCGTCGGTGCGCGCGCCCATCAAGAAGAAGCGCGCCACGCCGACGCCGATGATGCTCGTCGGCGTCGCGATCGGGAGCCTGCTCGCGGGCGTGGGCGTCACGTTGATCGTGATCCGCCTCGTCTTCGGCGGGGGATGAAGCGCGCGCCGCGAGCGCGTTGTGGGGCCTGTGATGTCCAATCCCCCCTCCGTGGATGACACCCAGCGAGACTCCAAACCTCCTTTTCCCATGGAGGTGACGAGCGAGCCCCCCGCGCCCGCCGCCGAGCCGAACAAGCCCCCTTCCCCCGAAGGGGGAGCAACAGCCGAAGAGGAGGCAAAAGCAGAGGAGACCGCAGAGACCGAGGCCGAGCCCGTCGCAGACAGCGAGCGCGGCCCCAAGGTGCCTTTGCCTCCTCCAGAGCCCCCGCTCTCGCCCGCCGAGCGCAACAAGCTCATCCTCGCGTGGGCCAAACGATGGTCGAAGCGCGCGGGCATCGCGATCGCCGCGCTCGTCGCGCTCTCCATCGTGGCGTTCTTCTTGGTGGTGCGGCACTACGAAGAGGGCTTGCCCTCGATCGACGAGGTGAAGCGGTATCACCCCAAACAGGTCACGCGCGTGCTCGCGCGCGATGGGACCATGCTCGGTGAGCTGTTCGTCGAGCGCCGCACGGTCGTGCCCATCGAGGCGATCCCCAACCAAGTGAAGCTCGCGGTGCTCGCGGCCGAGGACGCGAGCTTTTATGAGCACACAGGGCTCAACTACCTCGGCATCGCGCGCGCGGTCTTCGTCAACCTGCGCTCGTCGCGCGCGCGCCAAGGCGGCAGCACCATCACGCAACAGGTGGTCAAGAACACGCTGCTCTCGCCCGAGCGCACCTTCGATCGCAAGATGCGTGAGGCGCTCCTCGCCCGGCGGATCGAGGCCGAGCTGAGCAAAGATGGTATCTTGGAGCTCTACCTCAACCACATCTACTTCGGCCATGGCAGGTATGGAGTCGAGGAGGCGAGCCAGTTTTATTTTGGCAAGAGCGTCCGCGCGGTGACGCTCGGCGAGGCCGCGCTGCTCGCGGCGATCATCAAAGGACCTTCGATTTATTCGCCGCGCGCCGACATGGAGCGGGCGCTCACGCGGCAGCGATTCGTGCTCGCGCAGATGGTCAACAAGGGCTTCGCCACCGAGGCGCAGGCCGAGGCCGCGCGGCGTGAGGTGATCAAGCTCGCTCCCGCGGCGGCGGTGATGAGCGAGCTCGCGCCCGAGGTGGTCGACGAGGTGCGGCGCACGCTCAAGAGCCTCGTCGGGGCGGACGCCGACCGAGGCGGCTTCACCATCACGACGACGATTGATCCCGCGCTCCAGGCCGAGGCGCGGCTCGCGGTGCGCCGCAACTTGGATGAGTACGCCAAGCGAAAGAAGCTCGTCGGGCCCATCGTCAAAGGCAAGAAGGAGCCTCAACCCTTCGAGGGCACGCCGTCCGGCCATCACGCCTTGTGGGGTGTGGTGACGGGCGCGGACGATCGCACAGGCACCCTCGACGTGCGCGTCGGCGCCGCGACCGGGGTCATCGAGCTGTCCGACGCCGCGCGGTACAACCCCAATAACCTCCCTGCGAGCAAGTTCATCGAGGTTGGCAAGGTGGTGCGGGTGCGGCTCGCGGGCGTCCACAAAGAAGCCAAGGACGAACGCGAGAACGAGCCTTCAGAGCCGGGCGACAGCGGCGCTTCGCCCGAGCCTCCGCCGCCGCCGAGCCGCAAGCTCAAGCTGATGTTGGAGCTCGGCCCCGAGGGCGCGCTCGTGGCGATCGACGTGAGGACACGTGAGATCCTGGCGCTCGTGGGCAGTTATGAGGGCACGCGCGGCGGGCTCGATCGCGCGAGTCACGCGCGGAGGCAGCCCGGCTCCACGTTCAAGCCCTTTGTGTACAGCTATGGTCTTCACGCGCGGCAGCTCACGCCCGCGACCATCGTCGAGACGAGCCCCTCGGTGTTCGGCGATTACAAGCCTGACAACTACGATGAGGGAGAGGGCAAGTCGCCGAAGCGGGTGCGTGACGCGCTCGCGATGAGCGTCAACGTCGCTGCGGTGTGGTCGCTCCAAAAGCTCGGCGCCGGCAACGTGGCGGCGTGGGCGCAGAGCTTCGGGATCACGTCCAAGCTCGGCGCGGATCTGTCGCTCGCGCTCGGCTCGTACGAGGTCACCCCGCGCGAGATGGCGGGCGCGTACGCGTCGTTCGCGGCGGGAGGTGTGGTGTCGCCTCCGGTGCTCATCACCAAGATCACCGGGCCGAACGGCGTGGAGATCGCTTTGCCCAACAGGGCACCTCCCAAGCGCGTGATGGAGGAGAACGAGGCGTACGTGCTGACGAGCCTGCTCCAATCGGTGGTCCGGTCGGGGACGGCCACGCGCGCGCTCGCGCTCGGCAGGCCCATCGCGGGCAAGACGGGGACTTCGAACCAGGCCAAAGATGGTTGGTTCGTGGGGTACTCTCCCGACATCACATGTGCTGTGTGGACCGGCTACGACGATCCTTTGCCCATGGGCGCGGGCGAGGCGGGCGCGACGCTGGCGTTGCCCGCGTTCGTGGACTTCATGAAGACGGCGCACCAAAAGCGGCCTCCCGCCGACTTCCCGGTGCCGCCGGGCGTGGTGCGCGTGGCCATCGATCCTGCGACCGGGCTCAAAGCATCTCCTGAGCAAAAGGACGCATTGATGGAGGTGTTCGTGGCGGGCACCGAGCCGACCGAATTTGCCGCGCCCGACGCGGGAGCGCCCGAGATCGACGCCGGCGCGCCCGACAGCGGCCCTCCGGCCGACGCGCCCCCGCCGTTTTGATGGGGGGCTTTAGCCCCCCATCGAAGAGGACGAGGTCGGCTCCGACCCGAAGACCGCGTTGACGGGCACCTGCACCGAGGGCCGCGACCGAACTACGTTGAAGACGCGGAGCGGTTTGGAGATGCCTTTGACCGTGGCGGGCGCCAGCTCTTCGAGCTCGAACCTGTCGCCCAAGCTCGCGCGCGTCATCTCGCTGATGACGATTTGGCCGGCGAGCGCGATGGAGCAGAGGCGCGCCGAGGTGTTCGCGACGTCGCCGATAACGGTGTACGAGAGGGCTTTGGAGCTGCCGATATAGCCCGCGACGAGCGGGCCCGAGTGGATGCCGATGCCCACCGCGAGGGGCTTTTGGTTCTTGTCGATGCGACGGCGGTTGAACTGCCCGAGCACCTCGCCCATCTCGAGCGCCGCCGAGACGGACCGGACCGCGTCGTCCGGGTGCGCCACGGGCGCGCCCCAAATGGCCATGATGCCGTCGCCCATGAACTTGTCGAGCGTGCCCTCGTACTTGAAGAGCGTGTCGACCATCAGCTCGAAATACTCGTTGAGCATCTCGACGATCTCTTCTGGGCTCGTGTTCTCGCTCATCGCGGTGAAGCCGCGGATGTCGCTGTTGAACACCGTGCACAGCTCGACGCGCTGGCCGCCCTGCTTCACCTCGAGCTGCCCGCTGAGCACGCGCTCCGCGATGTTCGGCGAGAGCAGCCGGCTGAAGCGCTCGCGCGCGACGATCTCGGCCTCGACCTTCTTTCCGAGGATGTTGATCTCGATGAACATCGCGGCCTGGTTGGCGATGGCCGTGACGAGCTCGAGGTCCTTGGGCTGAAACTGCGCGAGCGTCTCCGAGTCGAGCCACAGCACGCCGAGCACCTCGGGGCCGTGGAGCAGCGGCGCGACGATCGCCGAGCTGATCCGGTTCAAGATCATGCTCTTGCCCTTGGACGCGGCAAAATCCATCGCCGCGTCGTGCGTGAGCACCGTCTCCTTCTTTTGGCAGACGTGATCGAGGATGGTCGACGAGACGCTGATGGGCGCGGTCGTGCCGTCGCGCCGCTGCATCGCGCGCGGCCGCAGCTCGCCCGCCTCGTCGCGGAGGAAGATCACGCCGCGGTCCGCGCGGATGAACTTGAACACGGCGGCGAGGATCTTCTCGAGCAGCTTGTCGGTGTCGCGCTCGGCGGCGATCTCGCGCGAGAGCTCGTACGAGAGGCGGAGCCGCTCGTAGTCGGCGCGGAGCTGGTTCGCGTCGCCGGCGATTTGATCGTACGGCGCGAACCCCTTGTCGACCGCGGTGATCTGGCGGCCGATCTGGCGCGCCTGATCGTTCACGTCGATGCGCGTGCCGTGGTACTGGTAGTGCGGCCTGCCGGGGACGCCGTGGCCGGGAGCGCCGAGCGGCCCTGTGCCGTGCGGGCCCTGCGGCACGTGGAACTGCGGCGCTTGCTGCTGCTGCGGAGGCTGCTGCATGTGCGGCGCTTGTTGCTGCAAATACGGCGGCGGCCTCTGCTGCGGCGGCGTCCCGGGCTGCGATCCCGGTTGTTGCTGGTGCGTAGGACGATACGGCTGATAGCCCGACTGCGGCGGGCCTTGCACGGGAGCGTGCGGCGTCGGAGGAGGCGGCGCGACGGACGCGGGCTTTGGGTAGGCCTGTTGTTGCTGCGGCGGCAGCGGCGGCAGCACGTGCGCGGACTGCGCGAGCGGCGACGGCGGAGGCTGCGGCCACGCCGCGTTCGCGGGCGGAGGCGTCGCGGGGGGCATCGCCGCGGTCCCGCCGCCGCCCTCGTCGAAGCGGCCCTTGGTCGCGCCGAGCGAGATCTCGTCGCCGTGCTTGAGCGCCGCCTCGCCGCGCACGCGCTCGTTGTTCACGAACGTGCCGTTGAGGCTCCCGAGATCGCGCAGCACCCACGTCGTGTCGCGCAGCTCGACGATGCAGTGTTCCTTGGAGACGATCTTGTCGAGGAGCTGGATCGTGTTGTTCGGGTGGCGACCCAACGAATTGAACGGTCGGAGGTCGATCGCCTGCTGGCCTTCGGCGGTCTGCAGAATCAGGCGAGCCATCGGGTTCTATCCAGGTTTCTTCGTTGGGTGAGCGGGCGGTCAAGAGGCCGCGCGTCAATCGCGGAAAGCCCCCCATACGCTACGATAGCCGCCCACCGTTTCCAAGAGGTTCTCCCCGCTTCCCTTCGCGCCTCACCCAAAGTACCGCCGCGGCTCATGGTGAGAGACCTCCTCCTCGCGATCGATCAAGGCACCACCGGCAGCACCGCGCTCGTGATGGACACGGCCGGCGCTACGGTCGGGCGCGCAACACGCGAGCTGCCTCAACACTTCCCGTCGCCCGGCCTCGTCGAGCACGACGCCGTCGAGATCTGGCAGACGGTCGTCGACGCGGTCGGCGGCGCGCTCGCCGCGGCGGGCGTCTCCGGCGATCGCATCGCCGCCGTCGGCATCACCAACCAGCGCGAGACTACGCTCCTTTGGGATCGCGCGACGGGCGCCCCCATCCACCGCGCGATCGTGTGGCAGGACAGGCGCACCGCCGATCGCTGCGCCGAGCTTCGGAGGGCGGGGCACGAAGAGGCGGTCGAGGCCACGACGGGCCTCGTGCTCGATCCGTACATCAGCGGCACCAAGGTCGCGTGGCTCCTCGACAATGTCGCGGGCGCACGCGCGCGGGCCGAGCGCGGCGAGCTCGCGTTCGGGACCATCGACAGCTACCTCGTCTACAAGCTCACGGGCACCGCCGCCGCGCACGTGACCGACGTGACCAACGCGTCGCGCACGCTGCTCATGAGCCTGCACACGCTCGCGTGGGACGACGCGATGCTCGCCATGCTCGGCGTGCCGCGCGCGATTTTGCCGAAGATCGTAGGCTCCGCCGAGCAGGTCGGCGTGACGATGGGCGTGCCCCACCTGCCCGACGGCATCCCCATCGCGGGCATCGCGGGCGATCAGCAGGCCGCGCTCTTCGGCCAAGCGTGCTTCGGCGTGGGCGACGCGAAGTGCACGTACGGCACCGGCGCGTTCGCGCTCACGAACATCGGCGATCGCCCCATCCGCAGCCGCGCGGGCCTGCTCACCACGGTCGCGTGGAAGGCCGGCGGCAAGGTCACGTACGCGCTCGAAGGCAGCTCGTTCATCGCGGGCGCGGCGGTGCAGTGGCTCCGCGACGGGCTCGGCGTCATCCAGCGCGCGAGCGAGATCGAGGCGCTCGCGCAGCGCGTGCCTTCGAGCGAAGGCGTCACGTTCGTGCCTGCGCTCGCGGGGCTCGGCGCGCCGTATTGGGATCCCGACGCGCGCGGCCTCATCACGGGCATCACGCGCGGCACCACCAAGGCGCACCTCGCGCGGGCCACGCTCGACGGCATCGCGCTCTCGGTCGCGGATCTGCTGCGCGCCATGGCAGGCGACCTCGGCCGGCCGCTCACCAAGATGCGCGTCGACGGCGGCGCCGCCGCGAACGATCTCTTGATGCAGGTGCAGGCCGACGTCTCGGGCATCGTCATCGAACGGCCGCACGAGCTCGAGTCCACGGCGCGCGGCGCGGCGATGCTCGCGGGCGTGGGCGCAGGCCTCTTCCGTGAGGTCGCGGACGCGGCCGGGATGTCGCGCGTGGAGCGCACGTTCGGCGTGGCGATCGACGACGCGGAGCGCGGGCGCAGGCTCGCGGCGTGGCAAGACGCCGTCCTTCGAACGCGATCCGCCCGCGCGTGAGCTTCGAAAAATAATTTTCCGGCCGCCGGGAATCAGGCTCGATCAACGCGGGTTACGCCGCCAACGACGGGGGAAAACCGCTCGCGCACGCGAGCGTCGAGCGCCTCTCCGTGAAGAAGTGCTCACAAGCACTAGGCCAAAAACCCCTCCGCGAAGTAGAGTGTCATGAGCGCTGAGCCCTCTCAACGTAGTGTTGTGCCTCTCGTTCGAGTGCGGCGGACAGCCCACCGCCGCGCTCCAGCATTGGTCACCGTCGAGGCCGAAGGCCAAGGGGTGATGGATCCTCAGCGCGATGTGCGATCGCCGCGGATTGGGACCTCGACGTCGGAGGTTCACCGATCCTTTTACGAGGAGGACATGGCCAACGACAACACAGCAGCCGGCGGGGTCCCCATGCGGGACATCCCGATCGACTGGGAGGCGCTCGAAGACGCGTTCGAGAACAACGCGCCCGAGGTGCACTCGTATCTGCACCTCACCACGGGGGACGTGCTGCGCGTCGTCGACGGCGTCGCGGACCCGCAGATGCACGCGCGCATCGCGGCGGACCCGAACTACCTGCGCATCGATCCGGTCAGCTCGCGCGAGCAATACCGCTGGATGGAGCGGTACATCCCGATGGTGGAGGATCCTGATCTTCAACAGAAGCTCACGCAGGCGATCGACGGCAAGGGGGCGTTCCGCAGGTTCAAGGACGTGCTCATGTCGTACGCGCCCGAGCGGGAGCGGTGGTTCGCGTTCCGCAGCGAACGGCTTCGTATCTTCATGGAGGCGTGGCTCGGCGCGCACGCGCTCAACCCAGTGACACGACCCATTTGGGTGCCCGAGATCACCCCCTCACGACCCGACGCCCCCGCGCCTTCGCCGTCCGAGCCCGCCGCCGCGCGCGAAGACCCGGCGCCCGTGCGCCGCGGCAAGAGCGTCGAGTCCCTCCGCAAGAGCCTGCGCGAGATCGCCGACGCGCTCGGCCCGCGCGACCTCGACAACCTGTACGCCTTCGCGGAGTTCCTCAAGGCTCGCCGCGCGGCGCGATCGTTCGCGTCGCACGCGCTCGAGCACGATCAGCAGCACGAGCAGCAGCCGCACCACAACGAGGACGAGCCCCCTCCGTCGAACCGCGACCCCGATCAGGCCGGATAATACGCGCGCGCCGCGGGCACGCTCACGATCGCGTCACGCCGCTCCGACGCGGGCGGCGGCGCCTCGCCTTCGCGCAGCACGAGCGCGCTGAGGCGACCGCCGTACACCGCGCCCGTGTCGAGCCCCGTCGCCCACGGATGGAGCTGAAGGCCCTCGACCGCGTTGTGGCCGAACACCACGTGAGGCGGCCCGATCCATCGCTCTCCCCACAAAACGCCCGTGTTCTCCTCGGTCCACGCGGGCACGCGCCCGCGGCGCGTCGAGAGGCGCCGCAGGTACATGAGCGCGCGCGGATCCTGCGCCTCGATCGGCACGCCGGGCACGAGCCCCGCGTGGACCACGCTCACGCCGTTCGAAGGCAGATCGACGCGGAGCGGGAGCGACCTCAGGTGCGCGAGGTGGCGCGGCGAGAGCGAGCGCTCTCGACCTCGCGGTGCGCGCGCTCGCGGATCGCGAGCGAAGCGGAGCAGCTTGTCCTCGTGGTTGCCGCGGACCGCGCGCGCGCCGAGCCGCATCACGAGATCGATCGTGCCCGCGGGATCGGGCCCGCGCCCGACGAGATCCCCCACCAGCACGAGCGCGTCGCCCGCGCCGTAACCGACGCGCGCGAGCAGCGCTTCGAGCTCGGCGCGGCACGCGTGAACGTCGCCCACTATGATCGTGCGGCCCATCGATGCAGCGCGCGTCAGCCGATCTTGGCGCGCTTGGGGATCACGATGATGCCGCCTTCGCTCACGTACCAGCGCTTCCGATCTTGCTCGGGGTTGTAGCCGATCTCGGTGCCCGCCGGGATCTCGACGTCTTTGTCGATGATGGCCCTGCGGATGCGCGCGTGCCGGCCGATGACGACGTTCTCGAACACGACCGACTCCTCGACGTGACCGAACGAGTTCACGCGCACGCGGTTCGAGAGCACGCTGCGGTGGATGCGGCCGCCGGAGATGATGCAGCCGAGCGAGACCAAGCTCTCGGTCGCGATGCCGACGCGCGCGTTGGCCTCGTCGCGGAACACGAATTTGGCCGGCGGATCGTGGTTGTATCCCGTGCGGATCGGCCACGTGTGGTTGTAGAGGTTGAACGCGGGCTGGATGGCGATGAGGTCCATCTGCGCGGCCCAATACGCGTCGACCGTCCCGATGTCGCGCCAATACGCGTAGCCGTCCTGCTCGCCAGGCACCTTGTTGGTCTGGAAATCGTAGACGAACGCGCGCTTGCCCTGCGCGACCATGCCCGGGATCACGTTGCGCCCGAAGTCGTGCACGCTCGCCGCGTCGCGCGCGTCGGCGTCGAGCGCTTCGAGCAGCGACGAGGTCTTGAAGCAGTAGTTGCCCATCGACGCGAGGCAGTAGCCGGGCCTGCCCGGCATCTCGGGCGGGTCCGCGGCCTTCTCGTAAAAGGCTTTGATCCGGCCGTCTTCTTCGATCTCGATGACGCCGAGCTCGCGCGCCTCGTGCTTGGGCACGGGGATCGCCGCGACCGTGACCTCGGACTCGCTGCGGAGGTGCTGCGCCATCATTTGGCGCACATCCATCTTGTAGACGTGATCGCCGCCGAAGATGAGGACGTGATCCGGCGACTCGTCGGTGATGACGTGCTCGGTCTGGTGGACCGCGTCGGCCGAGCCCTTGAACCAATCTTTGCCCGTGCGCTGCTGGGCCGGGATGGTCTCGATGAAGTTGTCGAGCATCGGCGACAGGTGCCACGCGCGCGCGATGTGCTCTTCGAGCGAAGCGCTCTTGTACTGCGTCAGGATCTTGATCCGGCTGAAGCCGGAGTTGACGAAGTTCGAGAGGACGATGTCGATGATGCGGTAGCGACCGCCGAACGGCACCGCGGGCTTGGCGCGCTCCAGCGTGAGCGGGCCGAGGCGCTTGCCCTCTCCGCCGGCCAGGATCATGACCAGGACGCGCATCGAGGCAAAGGAGCTGATCACGCTCTCGAGCATGGGGCGCCGAGCGTACCTGAAAAGCTCGCGCGGGTAGAAACGGGCGGCGAAGCGGCTGCTCACGACGACGCTTTGGGCGAGCAGATGATCAGTACGCGCGCGATCTGCGGCCGAGCGCCGCGGCTTTCCCTTTACGGCCCGCGCGGGGCCGTGATAGCCCTTTCGCCGCCCATGAAGGTCTACGCTGCCGCCCTTGGAACCGCCGCCGTTGCTCTTCTGTGCTCGTCGCCGTTTGGCCCGCTCGGCTGCGGCGGGGACGACCACCCCTACGTGCCGAAGCCCGCGGTGAGCGGTAAAAAGGCGTCGTTGCCGAGCGTGCCCACGCTGCCCACCAAGCCCAAAAAGGGCGCGGACGGCGCGTACAGCATTTGGGGCGTCACGCACGAGCTGCGGAGCCGCGTCCACAACGAGGACGTCAACGGCAAGAAGATCACGCTCGTCGGCTACGTGGTGAAGGTCAACTACGACCAAGCGCCCAAGTGCGCGATCCACAAGACGGGCAAGGGCGATCCGGCCGACTGCAAGGCGCCGGTCCCCACGTTTGCGATCGCCGACGAGAAGGGCGAGCAAAAGGACATGATCGACGTGATGGGCTGGGCGTCGAACTTCGCGCAGCTCTTCACGATGATGGAAGCCATCGATCGCGCGGCGAAGGGCAAAGAGAAAGAGGTCAAGCTCCAAGACGAGTTCTGGGCGCAGGACCTCCCGAACCCGATCCCCAACGTGGGCGCCAAGGTCAAGGTGACGGGCACGTACGGCGTGACGTTCACCAAAGCGACGGGCGGCGCGGCGGCCAACCCCAAGTACGGCATCATGACCGCCGAGAAGATCGAGTACATCGAAGAGGCTCCCGAGCGCGCGTACCTGCCGGGCATGAAGAAGAAGAAGTAGCAGCGTCCTCCGCATGACTCGCTACGTCGTGCTCGGCGCGGGCGCGGTTGGGTGCGCGATCGGCGCGATGCTCGCCGCGAACGTCGGGCGCGAGGTCGTGCTCATCGCGCGCGGCGCGCACCTCGACGCGCTCCGTCGCGACGGGCTCCGCATCGACGCGCCCTCACGATCGTACAGCCTTCGCCTCCGCGCCGAAGCGAGCGCGCGCGAGGCTGAAATCCGCGAGGGGGACGTGATCGTGCTCGCGACCAAGTCGCAGGACAGCGAGGGCGCGCTCCGCGCGCTCGCCGAGGTCGCGCCGCGGAGCGTGCCCGTCGCGTGCGCGCAGAACGGCGTCGAGAACGAGCCGCTCGCGGCGAGGTGGTTCGATCGCGTGATGGGCCTCGTGGTGTACGCGCCGCTCGCGTTGGTCGCGCCCGGGCACGTCACGTCGCACTCCGAGCCCGTGATGGCCGGGCTCGATTTGGGCCTTTATCCCGAGGGCGCAGACGATCTCACGCGCGCCTTCGTGCGCGACCTCGTCGATGCCGGCTTCGACGCGCGCGCCGACGTCGACGTGATGAAGCTCAAGCACGGCAAGCTCCTCTCGAACCTCGGCAACGTCGTCGAGGCGCTCGCGGGCCGGAGCGGCCTCGCGCTCCCGCTCCTCGGCGCGCTGCACGACGAGGCGATCGCGTGCTTCACCGCGGCGGGCATCGCGTACACGCCGCTCGCCGAGGTCTACGCGCGCTACGCTTCGATCCGATCGCTCCCGGTGCAAGGCGCTGATCGCGGCGGCGGATCGACGTGGCAGAGCCTCGCGCGGCGGACGGGCGCGGTCGAGACGTCGCACTTGAACGGCGCGATCGTCCGCATCGGCGAGCGGCACGGCGTGCCCACGCCCTACAACCGCGCGGTCACGGTGCTCGCCGAGCGCGCCGCGCGCGAGGGCCTGCCGCCCGAGCATTGGTCCGCTGCGGAGCTCGTGCGCGCGATCGACGCGCTGCCATTGTGACCAAAGCCTGTGCTAAACGGGGGTGGTTATGGCCTCCCAGCACCTCCTTTCGCTTTACGACACGATGACCAGCTCGTCGCGCCCGCTCGTCCCCGAGCGCGACAACGAGGTGCGGATCTACACGTGCGGGCCTACGCCGTACGACGTCGCGCACGTGGGCCACGCCCGCGCCGCGCTCGCGCCCGATCTGCTCGCGCGCTACCTCCGCAGCAAAGGCTTCAAGGTCACGGCCGTGCGCAACATCACCGACGTCGAGGACAAGATCCTCGAGCGCTCGGCCAAGAACGGCGAGGAGCCCACCGCGCTCGCGGCGCGCATGGTCGCGCTCTACCAAGCGGACATGCGCGCGATCGGCTGCTCTTCGCCCGACGTCGAGCCCAAGGTCAGCGAGCACATCCCCGAGATCGTCGCGATCATCGAGCGGCTCATCGCGAACGGCGCGGCGTACGTGGCCGACATGCCCGGCGGCACCAAGGACGTGTACTTCGCGGTCCGATCGTTCGCGGGCTACGGCAAGCTCTCCAAGCGCAACCTCGATGACCTGCGCGCGGGCGCGCGCATCGAGGTGAGCGAGCACAAGCGCGATCCCATGGACTTTGCGCTGTGGAAGGGCTGCACCCAAGACGCGTGGGGATGGGACAGCCCGTGGGGCAAGGGCCGGCCCGGGTGGCACATCGAGTGCTCGGCCATGTCGAGCAAGCACCTCGGTCACGGCTTCGAGGTGCACACCGGCGGGATGGATCTGATCTTCCCTCACCACGAGAACGAGATCGCGCAGAGCGAGGCCGCGTTCCCCGACAAAGGGCCGCTCGCGTCGATCTGGATCCACAACGGGTTCGTCACGATGGACAAAGAAAAAATGTCCAAATCCCTCGGGAATTTCGTGACGATCGCGCAGGTGCTCGAGCGCAACGACGCCGAGGCGCTCCGCTACTTCTTGCTCACCGTGCACTACCGCGGCCCGATCAACCTCGACACCGAGGTGCGGTGCAAGGCGTGCGACGCGGTCAAGGAGAGCAGGGCCGCGAGCGAGGTCTGCGCGTCGTGCGGCAAGGCCGGCGAAGGGCGCGTGGTCTTCCCGGGCGTGATCGAAGCGGAGCGGCGGGTCGACTACCTCTACACCGCGATGAACCGGCTCGAAGCCGTCGCCGCGACCGAGGAGCCCAACGCGACGCAGCCGATCACGGTGCCCAAGGACTTCCTCCCGTACACCAAGCTCGTCGCGGACGCGCGCGCGCGCGTCGACGCCGCGCTCGCGGACGACCTCAACACGCCCGCGGTGCTGGTCGTGCTCGCCGAGCTCGCCAAGGCCGCGAACGAGCTCTGCGACCTGGTCGCGAAGCGCCGCAAAGACACGCAGATCCAGCGCGCCTCGTCGGGCATGGCGAAGAGCCTTCACGCCGCGCTCGACGCTGCGATCACGCCGCTCGGTCTCTTGCAAGCGCCCTTCGAGGAGTATCGCAGGCGGACGCAGGCGCAGCGCCTCGCGATCCTCGGCGTCTCCGCCGCGCAGATCGACGAGCGCCTCAAGGAGCGGGCCGCCGCGCGCGAAGCGAAGGACTTTGCGAGGAGCGACGCGATCCGCAAGGAGCTCGAAGCGAAGAGCATCGAGGTCGCCGACACACCCTCGGGCACCGTGTGGCGCGTGGGGATTTGAGCGCGCGCGCCGACACGTCCTCGTCACCCCATTGACGCGCCACGGCGATCCACTAAGCCTTTGACGGCGCGTTCCGGTGGGGGCTCAGCCCCCACACCCCCGAGCGTCTCGTCCTCGGCTACGCGGAGGCTTGATCGATGAGCAAGCGTACCAAGTTCGTCTTCGTCACGGGTGGGGTCGTCTCGTCGATCGGCAAAGGCCTCGGGGCCGCGTCGATCGGCGCGCTGATGGAAGCGCGTGGCCTGCGGGTCACGCACATCAAGCTCGATCCCTATATCAACGTGGATCCGGGCACGATGTCGCCGTACCAGCACGGTGAGGTGTACGTCACGGACGACGGCGCCGAGACGGACCTCGACCTCGGCCACTACGAGCGCTTCACCACCGCGCGCATGACGCGCCAAAACAACCTGACCACGGGCCGCATCTACGAGGCGGTCATCTCCAAGGAGCGGCGCGGCGAGTACCTCGGCGCGACGGTGCAGGTCATCCCGCACGTCACCGACGAGATCAAAGCGCGCGTGCGATCCGCGGCCGACGGCGCCGACATCGCGATCGTCGAGATCGGCGGCACCGTGGGCGACATCGAGTCGCTCCCGTTC
>CAYTJL010000182.1:0-20046 GCA_964437785.1 uncultured Polyangiaceae bacterium | reverse complement strand
CGCCGGCGTGCTCGACGTGCCCGCCGCGCTCCGCGCCTTCGACGACGAGATCGACGCACGGGCGGAGGCCGCGTGATGGAGCAACGAGGAGCCGAAAGAGGAGATCGACCATGAGCATCAAAAAAGAGGGATGCGTCGAGTACCCGGACATCTTCCGGTCGACGCCGCCGAACGCGACGGACGCGGAGCGGAAGGCCATCAAGCAGGAGAACGAGGCGCACGAGCTCGTCTACAAGGCGGTCCGCTACGTCTTGATCAAAGACTTCGAGCTCACGACGGCCGTGCCGTTCGAGCCCAAGGACTTCCCGGGTGATCTGACGGACGCGCAGCAGGCGCGGTTCGCGGCGATCTACGGCATGTTGCTCGCCGACAACTACGACAGCCCGAGCATGGGCCGCACGGTGCCGATGGCCGACGATCTGGTCATCCCGCGCGACGAGCAGAAGCCGCCCAGGCAGACGATCCTCGTGGCGAACCGCTTCGCCGACGCCGTCGTCTCGGCCGTGAAGGAGTTCACGCCGGGCGCCGCGCTCCACGAAAAAATCTTCGTTTTTTTGCGGGAAGAAGGGGCGCGCCGAGACGCGGCCGCCGCGAGCAACACCTAGGAGGCGACAGCGATGAACCCGGTAATTTTCGCGAGGCAGCTCGCCGAGGTGGTCCGTCGCCTCCGCGAGCTCGGTGTACGAGACGACGATCAGCAGCTCCACAGCAAGTTCCTGAACGCGTTCCAGATCGTGCTCGGGGGCTCGGTCGCGCAGCGCGCTGCGCAGATCAAGATCGAGCTGCCGGATCTGGAGCAGGACGTCCAGGCCGACATCATCAAGGACAACGTCGACGCGACGGCCATGCTCTACATGGCGGCGCACCTCGAGGACGCGAAGCTCTTCGCGACGTACGACACCATCGCGGCGCAGTTTCTCCGCAGCGAGGTGCCGATGGTGCGCTCCGAGACGGGCGGCGACATTTACCGCTTCATCAAGGACGCGCCGAACCGCTTCACCGAGGCGGAGCGGCGCGGCTTCTACGCGCGCACGTTCGGCTTCGCGCAGGGCTCGGTCGAGGAGGGGCTGCCCAACGTGCAGTTCAGCGATCTGTGGATCCGCTTCCTCTCCGCGGTCAGCGTGCTCGTGCGCGAGGACGGCGCGTACGTGCGCAAGGCGATCACCGCGCAGCAGGTCTTCAAGAACGCGCGCGACCTCGCGGTCAACCTCTCGCTGCACGGCTACGGCGTCGCGTACTTCGCCGCGGTCGAGCTGCAGAGCCTCATCAAGTCGACGCTCAAGACGCTCTCGCAGCCCGAGGTGCTGCAGGCCTACGGCGTCAACGACGCGTGGCAGCTCGTCGAGCGCGTGAGCGCGATCTACCTGGGCGGCACGGTGAACACCGTGCGGCAGCGCACGCTCGCGCAGGCGGGCTCGCGGATCATCCAGTGGATCGCCGCGCACACGCCCATGCTCGTGCAGCCGGGCGGCGCGCTCGACGTCACGCACGACATCGAGCTCGTCTCGAACGTGGAGCGCTGGCTCGCGGTGACGGGCACGGACAGCGGCGTGACGAGCAAGTTCGCAGAGCCCGTGAGCCTGCCCTCGCAGCCCACGATCCCGAACCTCCAGCTCCAGATGGCGCAGGACCTGCTGGGCGGGATCCCCAAGATGAACGGCGCGGGGATGATGAGCCCGATGACCCCCATCGGGAAAGCGTGAGCGCGCCCGAAAGGAGGCCGTGATGTCCAACGTACGAGCCGCCGAGATCGCGAGGCGCCGTCTCTCCATCGCCGCGAGGCGCCTCGGCACGCACGACCCCGTCGAGAGCATCGGCGGGCTCATCGATCGGAGCTTCGAGCTCCCGATCGGCGATCCGCGCTACGGCAACAACGCGCTCATCCCCGGCGCGATCCCGCTCGAGCACTCGTTCTCCGAGGCCGCGGCGGGATCGCTCCGCCTCGATCTGGAGCCGCTCGGCCCGCTCGCCTCGCCGATGAGCCGCCGCAACGAGGCGAGCCGCGAGATGCGAAGGCTCACCGGGATGTACTACGGCAAGGACGCGCTCCGCTGGTTCGATCAGCGATCCGAGCCGTTCCGCGGCACGCACCTGCAAGGCCGCGCGCGCTTCGGCGCGTGGTTCGGCGCGGCCTACGACGACAGCGGCCTTCAAGAAGCGAAGGTCTACTACGAGCTCGCGCCCGGTCAGGTCGACGAGCTGCCGCCGAACCTCCGGCACGCGTCGTCGGTCGCGATGTCGTGCCTGCCCGGCCTCACGCCGATCTTCGTCTCGATCGCGGCGAGCCGCGCGCAGGGCGCGGAGCGCGTGTACTTCTTCCACCGCGGCGACCTGAAGCTGCTCGATCTGGAGCCGCTCATGAACCGCCTCGGCGTGGGCCATCAGCTCCCGAGCTTGCTCACCGCGGTCGGCCTCGTGCTCGGCGGGCGCTTCGTGCTGCCCGACGGCTCGGTGATCATCGGCCTGCGCGACACGTCGCGCGGCATGGAGATGAAGCTCGATCTGCTCCTGCCCGGCATCCCCGATCCGCCGGTGGAGATCGGCAAGCTCATCCACATGCACATGGCGCAGCGGCCCGAGAGCCAACGCGCGTTTCGCCAGTGGATGCAGGCCATGACGCCCGACGCGTACGGCGGGCCGGGCAACGTGAGCGTCGTCAGCGTCCGCGTGAGCCCGCAGGTCGGCAGCAGGCTCACGGTGTACTTCCGGCCGGTGGGCTACGACCAGCCGCCCAAGCACGAGCGGCCTGGCAGGCAGCCCGATCCCTACGCGCCCCACGCGGGATGACGAGGAGAGCTCCATGAACGCGGGTGCGCTTTCGAGACAACAACACGACGAGATCCACACCCAGGTGGCCGCTCACCTCGGGAGGAGCGCCGCCTACCGGCGGATGAACACGCGCGAGCAGCGGCAGATCCTCGCGGACACGGCGAAGGTCGTCGAGGCGATGGCCGCGGGCTCGCGCGCGCCCGCGGATCCGTACGCCGTGGGCCTCGACGCCGAGCAGGGCAAGGTCGTCGGCGACGCGGGCAAGCTCCTCAAGGGCGCGGGCGAGGGGAAGATCGGCGACGTCATCGGCGCGGGCGTCACGCAGGCCGCGCGCATGGTGAAGGAGATCGACTTCCCCGCGTTCGTCGCGAGCCTCATCCAGGGGACGTTCCACGCCATCGTGACGAGCAGCATCGAGCAGATGCAGGCCTACGCCGAGATGGTGAAGAGCGTCAGCATGTCGCTCAACGAGTTCAAGGACAAGAACACGACCGACAACCAGGCGCGCGATCACCTCGTCTCGCGCTACCCGCGGCACCTCAAGATCACCATCATCGACGGCGCGCCCAAGGTCGTGCCGCGCGACGACGCGGACGATCAAGCGATGCCCGACTTCGGCCGCGAGCTCGGCATCGAGGAGAGCATCACGAGCCTCGACGAGGACGTGATCGAGGAGCGCCTCATCCCCGCGGCGCGCGACGATCTCGCGCGCGGCAGGCAGCAGCTCCTCGCGACGACCATCTTGATGGGCATCAACCGCATCGTCGTCACCGACGGCAAGATCAACGCGAAGATCAAGTTTCAGTTCTCGGCGAACGAGAAGCGCAAGATGAGCGCGCAGGCGTTCGACTACGCCAACATGGGCACCCGCACCACCATGGAGGGCGAGTACGAGTCCGAGCGCGAGGAGGGCTCGTACAGCCGCGACAAGGAGGGCGGGTATCAGCGCGAGGGCGGCAGCTCGTACGCGAAGGGCAACTGGAAGTACGCCCAAGAGCCCGACGTGAAGATCACCTCCGAGGTGAACCTGAGCTCGGACGCCGCCATCCAGGCGAGCGGGCAAATCATGGGAGAGGTGAGCGTCAACTTCAAGAGCGAGACCTTCCCGCTCGAGAAGATGGTGAACACCGATCAGATGATGCGCCTGCAAGAAGCGCAGGGCGGCGCCGGGCGAGGCGCGCTCCCCGCGAAGCAGGCCACTGCGGCGGCGCCCGCGGCCGCGCCGGCGGCCAAGTAACGGATCGCGAGGCCTATCATGAGCGCGCGAGAGACGGCGGTCGTTCGAGGCGAGATCCAGGACCTGTTGGATCGATCCGAGGCGTTCCGCACGCTCGCGCCGGACGATCGCGCGCGGCTCCGCGACGACATGATCAAGGTGGGGAGCTTCCTCGCCGACGGAGGGTGGCTCAATGAGCCGCGCTCCGCGCACGCGCTCGCCGAGGACACCGATCCGGTGGAGGACCTCAAGAAGCGGCTCGCGCAGAAGCCCGGCCAGGTGGGCGCCGAATTCAAGGCCGGCGCGGCGCGCGAGGGCGTCGAGCAGTTCGGCGAGATGGTCAAGAAGGTCGACTTCGTCGGCTTCGTGTCGGGCTTGGTGCAAGGCGTCTTTCAAGCGGTCGTGAACGCCTCCATCCAGCAGATGCAGGCGTTCGGCGAGCTGCTCGCCGCGACCGCGAAGACCGTCGATCAGTTCGCCTCCGATCACATCACCGACGCGCAGGCGCGCGACTACGTCGCGAACCGCTACCCCTCGGCCGCGCGCGTCGACACGAGCGGCGAGGTCCCGAGGCTCCGCGCGGGCGAGAACGACAGCATCGATCTCGGCAAGGAGCTCGGCGTGAGCGACGGCGTCGACCTCGACGACGACGACTCCGAGCAGAAGCTCGTCACCGCGGCCAAGCTCTCGATGGCCCGGCAGAGGCAGCAGCTCATGGCCACGATGGTGCTGCTCGGCATCAACCGCATCGTGGTCACGAACGGGCTCATCAACGCGAAGGTGCTCTTCGACATGCAGGCGAGCGACGCCGCGCGGAGGCGGGCCAAGGCCGAGATGGCCGACAAGACCTCGGACAGCGCGTCGGTCGGCGGCGGCTTCATGGCCTCGATCCTCGGCGGCGCGTTCGGGGTGAGCCACTCGCACGAGACCTCCGTGTCGAGCGCGGTCGACGATCAGAGCGAGTCGCGCGCGCAGGTGAAGGCGCAGCTCTCGGGCGAGGTGAAGCTCCAGTTCAAGAGCGAGACCTTCCCGCTCGAGCGCATGGTCGACGTGATGGGCCTCGACACGCTCAACCAGAAGGCCGCGCCCGGCAACGCCGCGCCCGCGGCGCGCGGAGGGAAGTGATGGATCCCCGTCACGTGAGCGAGCCCTCTCCGGCGGTCCGCCGCTGCGTGCGCGAGATGCTGGAGCGCTCCGACGCCTTCCGCGAGATGCCGCCCGAGGAGCGCGCGAAGCTCGCGCGCGGTCTCGTGCAGACGCTCGCGTATTTGACCGACCCCGCGGCCGGCGTGCCCGAGGCTAGAGGCGCAGCGGGCCCGGTGGGCGCGCCCGCGCGCGCGCTCGAGGACGCCAACAAAGCCTTGAAAGATAGGCTCGCCGACGATCCCGATCAGGTCGGCAAGAACTTCAAGGCGGGCGCCGTGGAGGCGGGGACCAAGGCCTTCAAGAGCATGGTCGCGGCCGTGAATTTCCCCGCGTTCGTGTCGGGCCTGATCGACGGCGTCTACACGTCGATCGTGTCGAGCTCGATCAAGCAGATGCAGGAGTACGGCAAGCTCCTGGAGGCGATCGTCAAGAGCGTCGAGGAGTTCGCGCAGGAGAACATCTCGCCCGACGCCGCGCGGAGCTTCGTCGCGTCGAGCTTCCCGCGCGCGGTGGCGCTCGATCAGGGCGAGGGCAGCGGCAAGCTCCGGCTGCGCGACGACGTCGAGGACAAAGACGTCCCCGACTTCAAGAGGGCGCTCGGCATGGCCGAGAACGTCGCGCTCGACGACGACAACGAGACCGCGATCGTGCTCGCCGCGCAGCTCAAGATGGCCCGCCAGCGGCAGCAGCAGCTCGCCACCATGGTGATGCTCGGCATCAACCGCATCATCGTGACCGAGGGCGAGATCAAGGCCTCGGTCTTGTTCGACATGAAGGCCAAAGACAAGGCCCAGCGCGACGCGTTCGCGAGCACGAGCGACGTCACGGCCCACTCCACGTCGGACGACGGCGGCTTCTTCGGCGCCATCTTCGGCGGCAGCTCGTCCGTCGACACGTCCGTCTCGTCGGCGTACTCGGAGCAGCGCGATCGCAGCGCGAGCGAGGTCGAGGCCAAGGCCAAGCTCGCGGGCAGCGTCACCGTGAAGTTCAAGAGCGAGACGTTCCCTCTGGAGCGCCTCGCGTCGTCCACCGAGCTCGGCGCGGTGCAGGAGAAGAGCGCGCGATGAGCCCCCTCGATCTGCGCCGAGAGCGGCAGCGTCGCGCCCGCGTGAGCGCGTTCGATCGCGAGCTCGATCGCTGCGAGCGCGTCCTCGCGCAGCACCTCGCCGCGGCGGTGCAGCGCTTCGGCGCCGCGGCGCTCGACGTGATCGATCTGCCGCCGCTCGGCGTCTCTCCGCTCGTCGCCGAGCAGATCCGCGCGGCGGGCGTGATGCTCTGGACGAGCCACGTCGAGGCCGCGGGGCTCCCCGGCTTCGTCGACGCGATCGCGACGGGATCGGCGCGCGGGACCCTGCTCCTGCCGCTCACGCGGGGCGCCGATCGCCTGATGCTCTATTACCAAAAGAACCGCGACAGGTTCGACGCCTCCGAGCGCGTCGCGATGTACGAGCGGCTCTTCGCGCCGCCGTTCGGCGACCTCATCGACGCGCTCGCCGCGGCGCTCATCGAGGTGCACCGCGCCGACACGCAGGGCACGGCGCGGCACTTCGCGGCGAGGGCGGGCGTGATCGCGCGCGATCTCGGCGCGCTGCTCACGACGCGCGCGGTCGGCGTCGCCGCGTTCGCCGCGCGCGAGATCGTGGCGCACATCCGCGAGGCGCTCGCGATCCTGCGCGACCCGGAGATCGCCCACGCGCTCGGCGGTGGAACGCCCTTCCAGATCATCCGTGTGTACGGCCCCTCGCTCGCCAACATGAGCGCCGATCCGTCGCCCGCGCTCGATCGCGCGTCGGCGGGCTTCGCGATCGTCTCGTGGATCGCCGAGCACGCGCCGACGCTCACGGACGCGCCGCCGATCGACGATCCCGCGCTCCTCGAAGCGGCGGAGCGCTGGGCGATCGCGCGCGGAGCGAGGGCTCCGTGAGCGAGGATCGCGCGACGCTCGCGACGGTCCGCAAGACCGTGCGATCGCTCCTCGAACGATCGCCGTCGTTCGCGGAGGCGGCGCCCGACGAGCAGCGCGCGATCGCGCGATCGATGGTCGACGTCTCGATGATGGCCGCGCGGCTCCTCGCCGAGGACGAGCGGATCACCGACGAGATCGCGAAGAGGCCCGTCGCGACGGCGCAGGCGGCGGGCGATCAGCTCGGCCTCCAGGCGACGCGCGCCGCGTCCGACACCTTCGCGCGGGTCCGCGACTCGATCGATTTCCCCACCTACGTCACGTCGCTGATCAGCGGCGTTTTTCAGGCTATTTTGTCGTCGAGCACGCACCAGATCGGGTCGCTCGGCGAGCTGCTCGACAACGTGAGCGCGTCGTCGAGCGAGTTCGAGCAGACGATCAGCGACGAGGAGGCGGCGCGCTGGGCGGTCGCGCGCTTCGGCTTCCTCACGACGGGCGAGGACGGCCTCGCGCTGCGGCCGGGCGCGGATCTGACGAGCTATTCGAAGCAGCTGGAGCAAGGGCTCGACGCGACGAGCAGCGAGGTCTCGTCGATCGACGACGGGGACCTCACGGGGACGCTGCTGCCGCTCGTGCGCCGCAAGGTCGGGCGCAGCAAGCAGGCGGTGCTCGCGACCATGGTGCAGATGGGCCTCCAGCGGATCGTCGTGGACGAGGGCCGCATCCACACGTCGATGGACATGCGCGTCGACGCGTCGAGCATCTCGCGCGAGCGCAAGGCGGAGGAGATGGACTGGCGCGTGAACGCGGGCGCGTCGGGGTCGTTCGGCGTCGGGCCTTGGTCCGCGAGCGCGAACGTGAGCACGTCGATCGGCCAGGTGAAGAGCGATCAGCAGGACACGTCCGAGCAGATCGCCGTGCGCGCAGGGCTGCGATCGAGCGTCGAGCTCGCGTTCCGCACCGAGCAAGTGCCGCTCGATCGGATGGCCGACGAGAAGGCGCGCGTGAAGATCGGACAGAACGCGCGCGTCCCCGTCGACGTGGGCGCGACCTCGATGCTCGCCGAAGATCCCTTCAAGGGCATGGCCGAGGCGCCGCTCAAGCCCAGCACCGCGCCCGCGCCGCCCGCCGCGCCGTCGCTCAAGGACAACAAGCCCAAAGAGGAGAAGCCCAAGAGAGAGGAGAAGTCCAAAAAGGACGCCTCGAAGAAGGGCAAAGAAGAGAAGCCCAAAGAAGAGAAGCCCAAAGAAGAGAAGCCCAAAGAAGAGAAGCCCAAAGAAGAGAAGCCCAAGACCGAAGGCGGCGGTGGATCGGAGACCAAACCGGCCGCCGTGGAGGCGGGGTGAGCCATGGCTGACGCGCTCTCGATCCTCCGCGCTCCTTCGTTTGGGGCGTTCGAACAGCGGTTGTCCGCCGCGATCGCCCAAAATCCAAGGCTCGCCGCGGCGCGCGACAACGTCACGAAGCCGGTCCTCCTCCTCGACGCCATGGCCAAAGACGTGTTGGGCGCGCTCGGGGATGGTGCTTTGGAGGCGGACAGGCTCCGCATGATGCTCTACCTCGCGTGGCCTTATGGATCGCTGGTGGCCGAGGCGGAGGCGCTCTTGGCGCGGGACACGAGCGACGCTTATTACGAGCCCGGCGTCCTCGACCACGGCGCGCTCGTCATGCTCGCGCTCGCCACCATCCACATCGCGCCTTCGCAGACCGCGGCGCCGCTCGGCCTGCGCGCGATTCATGGGCTCGCGCTCGCGTCGAGCGCGGCCGAGGTCATCGGCCGGCTCGACCCCGAGCTCCCCGACGCGAGCGCCATGGGGGCGGTGCTCCAAACACTGTATCTGTTCGACGCGCTGTCGGCCGCCACGGGGTCGTCGGTCCTCCAGCTCTTCTCCATCGATCCGGTCGAGCGCGCGCGGTGGCGGTGCCTCTCACGCCTCCTCGATCCCGAGCGGAGCCCGTTCCTCCGCCGCGAGCTGGGGAGTTATGGTGTTTGGCCGGGCGGCTTCTCTCACCCGATCGTCGAGGTGAGCCCCAACCGCGCGGCGCCCGGCGACGTCATCACGTTGGTCTTCGACGGCAGGGAGCTCGGGCAGGGGGATCACGTGGTGTTCGCGGCGCCCGATCGCCCGCCGATCGAGGCTGAATTCTTCAATCAACGGAGGGATGACGACCTCGGTCCGAGGCTCATCGACGTGCGCGTGCCCGAGGGGGTGTCGCCCGGTTGGGTGGGCGTCAGCAACGATGATCTCATCGAGCAATCGAACCTCCACCGGGGCGAGCTTCAATTGAGCCTCCCCGCCGCGCTCGCCGGCCACACGTGCTTGCGCGAGAGCGCTTTGCCCGCCGATCGGATCCCGATGCTCGGGGCGCTCGCCGTGCCGCCGCGCACCGGGCTCAACCGCTTTCACGGCGGCTCTTTGGCGCCGGCGCCGGCAGGGCGCCTCCGCGTGGTGTTGATCCGGCCCGCGATCGTGCTCGACGACGCGGTGATCCCGCCTGTCCCGAGCGAAGTCGCGCGGCGGATCATCGAGACATCGCTGCGCGCCCGCAACATCGATGCTCCTATTTATGAGCCCCCGTGGGTCGCGGACGATCTCGCGGCGATCCCGTGGGAGCCCGAGTCGGACGCGGATCCCGGCCTCGTCGATCTCTTCGAGAGGCTCGCCGCCGCCGCGCTCGCGACGCCCAAGCTCGAAGATGCGATGTGGCTCATGGTGGTCCCGAGGGGTGAGGTCATCACCATCCGAAAGGCCGCGCAGACCTTGGGCGTGTCGAGGACGGCGGAGGCCGCGCGCGCGGTGGCGATCGCCGATCTCCGCGGGCTGCCGCGGCTCCTCGCCGCCTTCGATTCTCTGGAGCCTTTGCCCGAGGCGTCACGGTATCTGCGCATCGTCGCGACCAAAGACGCGACCACCCTCACGCTCGCGCGCGTCGAAGAGGAGACACGGCAAAGGGCCTTGGGCGCGCCGGAGGAGACAGGGTATGTCGCGGCGACGCTCGATCGCACGGGGCGCGCGCTGGGCTCGACGCCCGTCAAAGGCTACTCCCGCGACGCGCCTCGGCTCTTGGGCGCGCTCGTCCCCATCTCTCCCCGTGTCGCGGCCGTCGAGCTGCGGTTGGACGGAGAGGTCGTGGCGAACGTCGCGCGGCCCGAGGGATCCGTCGCCGTCACCAAGGCGACATGGAACCCCGATAACAGCACGATGACGTGGGACTACAAACAATCACGCGGCGTCCGCGCGCGCGCGTCCATCGCGCTCCGCAAAGAGAGCGTCGACACACCCGCGTTCGAGCTCGGCGCCTGCGACGGCGAGCCCATGATCCCGCTCCATCGCTTCGCCGGCGCCGAGGGCCTCGTCATCCTCGCGACGGACGGTTGGAACGGCGCGAGCAAGGATATCGCCGAGACCGCGTTCGAGCGGAGCGAAACCATCGTCCTCCGGCAGATCGGCGAGCGCCGTTATTGGGCCGACGCACCCGAGGGTTGGTCCGTCCGGTGGTCGCTCAACGGAAGAGCGCTGAACGACAAGGCCGATCGTTTGATGACGCTCTCGCCGAGCGACGAAGGGACCCTCCGGATCGAAGCTTCGAACAGCGACGTCACCATCGCCGACACCCGTCGTGTGGAGAAGATCCGATGACGGCCGTCGAGGTCGCCCGGAGGCGCCGCCGCAGGAGATCTCCAGCTCGGGAGATCACGGTCGAGCGATTCGATGTCTGGCACGAGGTGCCGCTCGTCCCGCAGCTCACGGGCATGAGCTGTTGGGCCGCCGCCGCCGCGATGATCGTGGGCTGGCGCGACTGCATCGACGTCGATCCGAACGAGGTCGCGCGCGGCGCAGGCGCGTGGGAGGCGTACCGAGAGGGCTTGTTGCCCGAGGACGTGGACGCCGTCGCCAAGGCCTTTGGCCTCGTCATCGAGCGCCCGCGCACCTACACCCCTTGGGAGCTTCGCGATCTCTTGGAGCGGTGTGGCCCGCTCTGGGTGGGTGAGGCGTCGCCGGGCCTGCACGTCGTCGTGGTGGCGGGGCTCTACGGCGATGGAACGTTCGACGGGACGTCCGTTCGTGTCGCGGATCCATGGCCGATCGGCCGGGGTGAGCGATACACCCTCTCGTTCCGTGAATTCGCGTCGAACCTCGCGGCCGCGGCCGACGTCGTCGGCGCGACCGCGCAAGTGCTCCGGGGAGACGGCAAGAGGGGCCGGAGCATCCGCAGCTATCAACGGTTCTCGACCAAGGTTTGGCCTCGTTTGGGCGACGATGGGAGGAGCGACACCATGGCAACGTACGTCATCGACTGTGGGCACGGGGGGAGCGCGGCCGCGAGCCGCTCGACCCCTCATGGGGTCATGGGCCCGACCGGCCTGTCCGAGAAGGACGTCACGCTCGACATCGGATCTCGCTTGGTCCGTTATTTGGGCCGCGACGCCGTCCTTACGCGGGACGACGATCGAAACCTCTCGCTCGCGGAGCGGGTGGACGTCGCGCGGAGGCTCGGCGCGGAGGTGTTCATCTCGCTGCACGCCAACGAGGGTGACGCGGGCGATCGAGGCCCGGAGACGTGGGTCCACTCTCGCTCAGGGAAGGAGTCCCGCGCGCTCGCCCAATCGATCCAGCGCGAGCTGTCACGGGTGAGCGGCGCGGATCGCGGCACGCACGAGGGCGACATGGCGGTGCTCTCGCCCGAGCGGCTGTCGCCCGCGGCCGCGGCGTGCCTCGTGGAGATTGATTATCTCTCGAACCCCGATGTCGAGGAGCGGCTCCGCGATCCGCGCCATCTCGACGCCATCGCGCAGGCCATCGCCCGCGGCGCGGCGGCCGCGCGCTTCGGCGCCGAGGAGCGCGGGCCCGAGGCGCGCGCGAGCCGCCACGAGGGGTCCGGCGAGCATGAGCGTTATGGGGGCTTCGCCGAGCCTCACGGCTCCGCCGAGCGCTACGGCCAAGCCGAGCGGTATGGTCAAAAGGCACCTGCGCGCCAAAGGACCATCAGCCGAGCGCTGGAGTCGCCGGGCGACTGGACCGCGAACGCGGGCGCGATCGTAGGCAAGGACTCGGCATCTCCGGGCGAGAGCGACGACGCCAACCTGAGCAAGCTCCTCGAGGCCGCGGTCGACTACGGGACCGAGCTTTGGGAGCAGGGGATCAGCGAGGCGCGCGACGTCAAGAAGGTGAACGCGATCGTCAAAGAGAGCGGCTTCGCCTACAAGGTGGAGAGCTGGGACTGGTGCGGCATGTTCGTGGCCGCGTGCCTCTATCACGCCGGGCTCGACAAGGACCTTCGCCGGGGCTTTTATCACGTGCTCAACGTGGAGCACTATTTCCGGTATCAAGCCGAAGATCGGGTCAAGCCCTGGATCTCGACCAGCAGCGGTTGGCAAGACCTCGAGACGTACCACAAGGCCCGGGGCTCGGTCCGCTCGTGGATGTCGCAGAGCGATCTCAAAGGGCTCAGCGAGGACGAGATCAAGGACCTCGACATCCAACCGGGCGACGTGGCGCTCATCGATCACGAGCCCGACGGCAAGGCCAATCACATCGTCTTGGTCGAGTCCTTCGATGACGGGGTCCTCTCGACCATCGAGGGCAACGCCGGCGGCACCATCTGCACGGGCACCGACGAGAACGGTGAGTACATCACCAAAGAGGTCTCCAAGGAGGCTGTCGTCAAGAAGGACCGGGATCTCAAGGACAAGAAGGTGCTCGCCAAGCTCTTCGGCGTCGGCCGGCTCTCCATCGTGGACTTCGAGGAGCACGAATACGCCGACAAGAAGCCCAAAGAGTCGGCGAAGTGAGAGGCGATGGGGGGGCCCGGGCGGTCCGGGTCCCCTCACCGTTCACAGCGCTTCGTCAGCACGCCTCCGGGCACTCGATCAGGCGGATGATGCCGAACAGTTTGTAGCGAGCCGGGCGGACGATCATGCCCGCCGCGTCGAGCTCGTACTCCTTCATGCCGACGGTGTCTTGGGTGCCGTCGTCGTCGTTCGTGTTCCCGCCGATCACCTGGATGTACTTGGTCCCGCCCCGATCCACGCAGCCGATCGCCACGTCGGTGTGGGACTTGCCGGAGGGGGTCTTGGTGTCGTTGCCGTGATCGAAGAAGTCTCTCTTGAGGCTCTCGTACGTGTACGCGGCGCCGCCCTTGCGGGTCTTGCAGAGGATGTCGCCGGGCTGCGGCGCGATCTCGTCGATGCCGTAGAGCCAAAACGGCCTGTCCGTTTGTCCCCGCTCGCGGTTGCGGAGCGCGCCGACGATGTACGTGATGTGCTTGGCGCTGAAATCAAAGCCCATGGCCGTGGTCACGCCCGCGTTGCGCATGACCCAGCTCACGAAGGCGGCGCTCCATGCATAGTCCTCGTCGTCGGCCGCGGATCGCGTCGCGAACCGCCGCGCCTCCGAGGCGCTGAGCCCGACCCCTTCTTGCCAATACTTGACCAGCATGTCGAACACGTCGGGCGAGCTCTCCGTGTAGAGGTTCCCAGAGCTGTCGAGCCAAAACCCCTGCTCTTCGTCCGCGCTCTTGATGATGTTGAATCGGATCTGGCACCAATCGGTCGCGAGCCCCCGCGCCCCGGCCCTTTGGCTCGATCGTTGGCCGAGCGCCCGATCCACGCCCTTCGCGAGCGCCCTCGCGATGCGCTCGCGATATCCAGCGTTGTTGAGCCGCTCCTCTTGGTGCGGGTCGGTCAGATAACACACCTCGCTGATGCAGCGCGCGGTGCCCTCGGCGTGGTGCCCTTCGTCGAGCACGTTCCAGGGGCCGTGCGTCGAGCCGCGATCCGCGAGCCCGAGCTCACGCGCGAGCTCGCTCCGCACCGCGTCGGCGAGGCGCGCGTCGCGAGGGTCGAGGTCGCCCCGTCCGCGCGGGCGCACGAGCGCTTCGGTGCCTTGTTCGGACGCGTCGGGAGAGCCGTTGAAGTGGATCGAGAGGAACACGTCCGCCTGCTCCCGCTTCGCGCGCGCGGCCCGATCACGGGCGCTCACGTTGGTGTCGCCGTAGCGCGTGAGCACCACGGTGTGCCCGCTCGCTTCGAGCCGCTCGGCGAGCCTCCGGCCGACGTCGAGCGTCAAGACCTTCTCCTTCAATCCCCGCCTGCCCACCACGCGGTTGGCGGTCGATCCTCCGAGATCGCCTGCGCCTCCATGGCCCGGGTCCACAACGATGATCGCCATCTTTGCCTCCAGGGTGTCGCAGCGGGCAAAGGCCATACCCTCTCTCGCTTCGCCCTTTTGCGCCGAGGTGCGCGCGATCGATCATGGGATATGCCCAAACCAGCATGCCCGATCGGGCACGACCCCTCGACATCGCACCGCGGCGGAAGTAGGACCCATCGCTCCTCTCATGGCCCTCGCTCCTTTCTCTATTTTGCCCCGCGCCGCGCTCGGTATCGTCAAAGAGGTCGCGCGTCACGTGCTGAGGCGGCCCGTCGTGGGCATCGCCGCCGCCGCGCACACCAACGATGATCGGTGGCTCCTCATCCGCCGCGCGGACACGGGCACGTGGGCGCTCGCGGGCGGCACGTTGGAGTGGGGAGAGACGCTTCGAACAGGGCTCGCGCGCGAGCTCGACGAGGAGGCGGGCGTCACGAGCTTCTCGTTCGAGCGCGTCACGGGCGTCTATTCGAGGCCCGATCGCGATCCGCGCTTTCACGCGGTGACCATCGTGGTCTCGGCGCTCATCGACGAGCCGGTCAAGCCGCCGATGAACCCGCTCGAGATCCGCGAGGTGAAGCTCTTTGCGCGACAGGATCTGCCGCGCGACTTGGCCATGGGGATGAGGGATTACCTCGACGCGGCGCTCGCGGGCGCCCCGACCGAGCTGGAGTGAGGGACACGTGAACGAGACCGAGCGGAGCTGGGTGGGCGGCATCGATCTGGACGACAAAACGCGCGCGCGCGCGGCCGAGCTGGCGAAGCGCGTCGAGAAGCACCGCGCGGCCTATTACGCGGGAAAGCCCGAGATCTCGGACGCCGCGTACGACGCGATCGAGGACGAGCTGCGCGCCATCGATCCCACGAACCCCGTGCTCGCCAAGGTCGGCTCCGCCACGCTCGTCGACGAGTGGGAGAAGGCTCGTCACGAGATCCCGATGGGCTCGCTCAACAAGGCCGTCGACGAGGACGAGCTCCGCGCGTGGATCGCGCGTTGTAACGAGCTGCTCGAAAAGGACGGCAAAGGCCCCATCGAAGAGGACCTCTTCGTGGCCGAGAAGCTCGACGGCATCTCGATCGAGGTCATCTATCGAGACGGCAAGATGGTCGACGCCATCACGCGCGGAGACGGCGATTTGGGCGAGCGCATCACGCCCAACGTCGCGCGCATGAAGGGCGTGCCCCCGCGCATCAAGGACAATCGATCGATGTCGGTCCGCGGCGAGATCATCCTGCGCCTCTCCGACATGAAGGCTCACTTTACGACCGGGACGAGCCCCCGCAATTTGGCCGCGGGCACGTCCAAGCGGTTTGACGGCACGGGCTCCGAGCACCTCACCGTGCTCTTTTACGACGTGGCCGATCAGCTCGACGTGCCCACCGAGGTCGAGAAATTCGCCTTCCTCCGTACGCTCGGCTTCGCCACGCCGCGCACCGCGCACGGCTCGGTCGACGACGTGATGAAGCTCTATCGCGACTATTCATCGTCGATCCGCGCCTCGCTCGACTACGAGATTGACGGGCTCGTGGTGTACGTCAACGACCTTCACACCCAAGCCTTGCTCGGCGAGGTCAACAAGCGTCCTCGCGGCGCGGTGGCCTTCAAATTCGCGTCTCCGGCCAAGGTCACCACGGTGTTGGAGGTGCGTTGGGAGACCGGGCCGAGCGGGCGAGTCACGCCGGTGGCCATCGTGGCGCCGGTCGAGCTCGCGGGCGCGACGGTGCAGCGCGCGAGCCTCCACAACGCGAGCAACGTGCGCGCGCTCGGCATCGGCGCGGGCGACGAGGTCTTGGTCTCGCGGCGCAACGACGTGATCCCCTATGTCGAAGAGGTGGTGGATCACAAAGGCAACAAGGCTCCCATCCCCACCACGTGCGCGGTGTGCGGCGCTACGGTGTCGCAGGAGGGTGAATATCTGATCTGCCGCAACCTCACCTGCCGCGCGGTGGTCGAGGGTCGGATTCAGAACTGGATCGCGGCGATCGGCGCGCTCGAGTGGGGCGACAAGCTCATCGAGCAGCTCGTCGAGGCCAAGCTCGTCTCCGAGCCGCGCGACCTCTACAAGCTCACGTGGGAGCAGATGGCGTCGCTCGACAGGCGGGGTGAGAAGAGCGCCAAGAAGTGTTTGGCCGAGCTGACGTCGCGTCTCCCCATCTCGCTGCCGGTGTTCGTCGCGGCGCTCGGCATGGATAACTTCGCGCTCCAGACGGCCAAGCTCCTCATCGCCAACGGCTTCGACACCATCGAGAAGATGCTCGCCGCCGAGGAGGAGAAGATCGCGGCCATCTCGGGGCTCGGGCCCATCAAGGCAGCGAGCATCGTCCGGGGCTTGAAATCGAGGGCCGACGAGATCCAAAGGCTGCTCGACGCGGGCATCGTCCCGGTGCCGCCCAAGCTCGAAGGGCCGCTCGCCGGCGTGACGTTCTGCTTCACGGGGTCGAGCACCAAACCGCGCTCCGAGCTGACGCAGATGGTGGAGTCGCGCGGCGGCCGCGTGCTCGCGTCGGTCACCAAGGAGCTTCAGTACCTCGTGATCGCGGATCCGGCGTCCACGTCGAGCAAGGCCGTCAAGGCGCGCAAGCTCGGCACCAAGCTCATCGACGAAGAGGGCTTGATGAGCCTCATCGCGGAGCGCGAGTCCGCGTCCTGAGCGCCGCTCAATTGAGCGTGAACGACTCGATGGCCTTCTTGACGGCCTCTTCGGTCTTGCCGGTGAACCGGTCTTTGTCGCCGCCGGCCTCGACCATCCACACCTTGCCTTCGGTGACGAACACCGTGAGCCAATAGCGGTGGGGCCGCCCGTTGACGGTGATCGTATAACGGAGCTGCTTGCCCGGGATGCCCGCAGAGGAGCGCGCGGCGGTGGGCTCGCCGTCGGCGACGTAGCATTGAGGTTGGTTGACGTGCCCGGGCCCGCAGCTCCCGCTGATGCTTTGGTTGCGCAGCTTGCGGTCGAGCGCGTCGGCCCAAAACTCCAGGTTGGCCCGGAGCTCGTTGGGCTCGCCGCGGATCGCGAGCACAACGCCGTCCGGGCTCGTGGCGCGATAGACGTACTCCTTTTGATCGTCGAGCACGCCAAAGCCGTTCGGCGTCGTGAGCTGGGCGCCCGCGCCGCACCCGGCGACGAGAACGAGGGCGATTGCGGGGAGGATCGAAGAGCGCATAAGCCGAATAAAGTAGATCATTTGGACTTGAGGTCGAGGAGCCTCGGGAGGCCGAGCTTGTGAATCCAATTGACCGGCAAATCGACGTCGCGCGGCGGCGGGGGAGGGGGCGGCGTCTCCACCACTTTGTTCACCGGCTTGGGCTTCGCCTGGATGGCCACGGAGATGAGCGAGAACGCCGCGCGCGCGCGGAAATACCGGAGCTTGCCCTCGATCTGCTCGATCTCGCCGGCCACCCGCTCGATCTCGCGGCCGATCGAGAGCATGTCCGGCACGGTGCCCGCGCGCGCCAAGAACTCTTGCAAACGACGCTGCGTGGCCTTCAGGTTGATGAGCCGATTCTCGAGATCGGTGTATTGCTCGGAGACGTCATCTGCTTTGACCGAGCGGCCCAGCACCTCTCCGAGCCCCTCGATTTTGCCGAGCGCCTCGCGGAACCGCTGTGACGGGACGCGGATTTGCACGCTCGTGTCGGTGCGGTTCGTCAGATAACCGCCCATCGCCTCGGCGGCGTCGATGATCTTGTCGATGGTGGCGGGGATGGTCCCGTCCTCGACCTGCATCCGAAAGTCCCCCACGTAGATGAGGAGAGGCGCCGTGAGCACGGGCTTGGGCCCGTCTTGCGGGGGTGATTGAAGGGGCTTGCCCGGCGGGACCTGCGCAGGAGCCTTTGGAGGCGGAGGTGCCTTTGGAGGCGGAGGTGCCTTTGCAGGGGCAGCCCCTTTGGGGACACCGCCCTGCGCCCTCGTGGGAGGTTTGCCCGGCGCGACGGGCGCGGGCGACGCGCCGGGTGCGGCAGGCGCGTCGACCGATTGATACATGGCGGGCATCATCTCGCTCGGCGGAGCGGCCGGAGGAGGCGGCGGCGGAGCGGGGGCCGGCTGCGGAGGAGGCGCCTGTGCGCCGGGCGCCATGGGCGCAGGCTCCTGCGCGGGCGGGGCCGGGCTCATCCTCGCGTCCATGGGCGGGGAGCCGCCGCAGCCGAGGGAGGCTGTGAGCACGGCGATCGAGGCCAATGCCGCGGTGATCATGCGAGGGAGGGCGGAGTGAGAGGCGCGCATCACGACGCGAGATACGCTACACGAAGAGCCGCGCTCGGTGGTAAAAAGAGATCATGCTCCGACGCATCTTCGCCCCTCTTCTCCTCCTCCCCCTCGCCATGTTCGGCTGCTCCGACGAGAGCACCACGCCGCCGGTCAGCAAAGACATTGTCTTCAAGAGCGTGGGCTCCACCTCGGCGCCCAGCGGAAAAGGCAGCTTCCGCTTCGGCGCGTCGAGCGCCGCCACGCAAATCGAAGATCAAAACCCCAACGTCGATTGGTACGTTTGGACGGCGCCCGCGCCCGACGGGCTCGGCAAAGGCACCTTCATCGGCGACGCGGCCAAGGGCTACAGCAAGGCCCTCGACGACGTGAACCTCGCCGCCGACATGCACCTCGACAGCTATCGCTTCAGCATCGAATGGGCGCGCATCGAGCCGCAGCGCGATCAGATCGACGAGGCCGCCATCCAGCACTATCGCGACCTGCTCGAGGCGCTCAAGGCCAAGGGCATCCGCCCGATGGTCACGGTCCATCACTTCTCGAACCCCGTTTGGGTCGCCGACCCGCGCGACGCCGCGTGCGCCAACGGCCCCACGGATCAAAACCTTTGTGGGCTCGGTCACCCGGCGGGCGGCCCGCTCGTCGTCGCCGAGATGGCGGATCACGCGCGCCTCCTCGCCGAGCGCTTCGGCGATTTGGTGGACGATTGGTGTACGGTCAACGAGCCTGTCAACTACGTGCTCGCGGCGTATGGCAACGGCCAATTCCCGCCCGGCAAAAACGGCATCCTCGATCCGGTGAACAAGGTCGGGCCGGTGGTGCGGGACCTCATCTCGGCGCACGCCGCCATGTACAAGGCCATCAAGGAGGCGGACACCGTGGACGCGGACGGCGACGGTGTGCCCGCGAGCGTCGGTCTCACCAAAGAGGCGGCCGAGTGGGTGGCGGCGGCGGGCAACGTGCCGAGCGAGGCGCCGGCCGACGTAGCCGCGCGCGAGAAGGTGCTTTGGATCTATCAATATCTGTTCGTCGACGCGATCCGTGAGGGCTCCTTCGACGCGGATCTCGACGGCACGCTCGACGAGCCTCACCCGGAGTGGAAGGGCACGCTCGATTGGATCGGCGTACAATATTACTTCCGCGCCGGCGTGACGGGCAGCCCGGGCCTTCTCTTGGGCTTCACGCCGTGTTTTGGCACCTTCGATTTCGGCGCGTGTGTTCCCCCGCTCGACGAGAGCTACCTCGTGCCCGACATGGATTACGAGCACGACCCGGCGGGGCTCACCTGGGTCCTCACGGACTACGCCAAGCGCTGGCCGGATCTCCCCATGACGGTGACCGAGGCGGGCATCGCCACCAAGGTGGGTAAGCGCCGGGCGGAGATTATCGTCAGGGAGCTCGAAGCCATCAATGAGGCCATCAAGCAGGGCGCGGACGTGCGCGGCTATTATCACTGGAGCCTCACCGACAACTTCGAGTGGGCGTTGGGCTTCATCCCGCGCTTCGGCCTCTACACCGTCGACTACACCACGTATGAGCGCACCGCCACCGAGGGCGCCACGGTGCTCGGCGAGATCGCCAAAGCGCGTACAATCACCGAGGCGCAGCTCAGCCAATACGGCGGCACCGGCCCGCTCTCCCCGGAGGAGTGAC
>CAYTJL010000181.1:0-20073 GCA_964437785.1 uncultured Polyangiaceae bacterium | reverse complement strand
GGCGGCAAGAAGGCCGACATGGACATGTACGCGTCGGTCCTCAAGCGCGCGGTCGATCGAGGGCAGCGCGTGGCCGACGGCGTGCACCTCTACATCCAGTTCGGATCGCAGGACATCCGCAGGTACGCCGAGGAGAAGGGCTACCTCGACATCTTCGCGAAGGCGGGCGCCGAGCTCGTCGATCCGTCGTGCGGCGCGTGCATCAAGGCCGGCCCCGGCGTTTCGTTCACCGCCGACGAGGTCACGGTCTCCGCGATCAACCGCAATTTCCCGGGGCGCAGCGGGCCCGGCAAGGTCTACCTCGCGAGCCCGCTCGTGGTCGCCGCGAGCGCCATCGCGGGGAAGATCGTCTCCCCCGCGTCGATCGGTTAGCCTCTCTCCTCACCGTGGCGGACTCTCTCTCCGAGGGCGACGTCGTCGCCGGCAAATACAAGCTCGATCGTTTGCTCGGCAAGGGCGCCACGAGCGCGGTCTTCGCGGCGACGCACACGACCCTCGGCCAGAAGGTCGCGATCAAATTGCTCGACGCGGGCCTGCCCCCCGAGCACCGCGCGCGCTTCATGCGCGCGGCGCGCGCGTCGGTGCGGCTCAAGAGCGAGCACGTGGCCAAGGTGCTCGACGTCTCGGAGCTCTCCGACGGGCGGCCGTTCATGGTGATGGAGCTGCTCGAAGGGCGCGACCTCGCCTCCGAGATCCGCGAGCGCAAGAGGCTCCCCGTCGCCGAGGCCGCGCGCATCATCATCGAGGCGTGCGACGCGATCGCCGAAGCGCACGCGACGGGCATCGTTCACCGCGAGATCGAGCCCGCGAACTTGTTCGTGCTCGCGGGCCCGGGCGGCCCTCACATCAAGGTCATGGACTTCGGGCTCTCGACCGCGTCGCTCTCGGACACCGAAGGGCTCGCGCTCACCGAGGCGTCGGCCGTCTTGGGCTCGCCTTATTACATGTCGCCCGAGCAGATGCGGAACGCGCACGACGTCGACGGGCGCACGGATCTCTGGGCGCTCGGCGCGATCTTGTACGAGCTCGTCACGGGTCGCCCGCCGTACCAAGCGCCGAGCTTCCCGATGTTGGTGCTGAAGGTGGCGAACGAGGCGTACCCGCTGCCAAGCACGTTCGCTCCAGATCTGCCGCCGGGCCTCGAAGGCGTGATCCTCAAATGCCTCTCCAAGCCGCGCGAAGGGCGCGTGCAGACCGCGGCCGATTTGGCGAGCATGCTCGCGCCGTTCGCGGGCGACGAGGGCTTCTTGGTCGCCTCGCGCATCGCGCGCGCGAGCGGCAGCGCCATGCCCGAAAAGAGCGTGATCCCTCGCGCGAGCGATCCGCCGAGCGTCGATGAAGAGCCCGAGGACCAAGCCTCGACGATGGTCTATCACCCCGGCGAAGGCCCGCCCCCGTCGCCTTACGCTCCATCACCCTCGGTGCCGCCAAGGCCCTCTGCTCCGGCGATCGCACATCCCTCATCGCCGGGCATGCTCGCGCCTCCGTTCGCCGCTCCAGCGTCCGTACCTCCCGGCCCGAGCACGCGGCGCGCGCCGGACATGGGTGGACTGCCAACATCGATCTTGGCCGTCATCGCCATTATCGTGGCGCTCGTGGCGGGGCTCACCGTGTTCTTGATCGGCAAGAAATAAATATTTCGCCCAACGTCTACGGGGCTCCGTTGCGCGGTCATGAGAACGCCCTGGGGTACACGGCAAAAGGCGGCAGCAGAGCGCGCCGCGATAGCGATTGTGGGCTAACGCACGTTGTTTGAAGACCATCACCTCGCGCGTGATTGATATGGATTCTGGAGGGGGCTTGGTCTAGTATCATCCAGTTTATGGAGCGGGAGGTTTTCACCCCCTTCGACCCCGGACCCCGGTTTACCGTCCTCCGCACGTTGGGCGAAGGGGGCATGGGGATCATCTATGAAGCGATTGATCGGGAGCGCGGGCGCAGGGTGGCGCTCAAGACGCTCCGTTATCGAGAGCCGGACACGCTCCTTCGCTTCAAGACCGAATACCGTTCGCTCCAAACCATCGTTCATCCAAATTTGGCGAGCATCGGCGAGCTGCACGAGGCGCCCAGCGGGCATCCCTTCTTTACGATGGAGCTCATCGAAGGGGAGACGTTCATTCGCCACGTGCGCCCCTCCGCCCTCGATGAGGCGCGCCTGCGCCGGTCCCTGATTCAGCTCGTTCAAGGGCTCATGGCGCTTCACCGCGCGGGCAAGGTCCACCGCGACATCAAGCCAGGGAACGTGCTCGTCTCCACGTCGGGGCGCGTCGTGATCCTCGATTTTGGCCTCATCACCGATGCCGGCCGCGGTGAGGGCTCAAATGTCATGGTCGGCACGCTCAATTACATGTCCCCGGAGCAGGCTTTTGGGGAGCCCCCGGGCCCCGCCTCGGACTTTTATTCGGTGGGCGTGATGCTCTATCGCGCGCTCTCGGGGACATTGCCCTTCGATTTACGGGGCGCCGAGACGCGCGCTGATCACGCGGAGCGGCGGAGCTACCTCGTGATGCCGAGCGTGCGTGACGCCGCGGCTCCAGCAGATTTGGAGGCGCTCTGCGTGCTGCTGCTCGACGTCGATCCGTCGCGTCGCCCCGGCGGCGAAGAGATCCTCGAGCGGCTCGGCGTGGTCGCGGAGCCGCCTCCTTCGCTCGGACCGCGATCGCGGCGTTACCCGACGCTCGTCGGCAGAGATGAAGAGCTCGCGGCGCTCAACGCCGCGCTCGATCGATCGCAGCGGGCGGCGACCGTCATGGTGGTCGAAGGCGCGTCGGGGCTCGGCAAGAGCACGCTGGTCCAGCGCTTCGTCGAGCGCGTGCCCGCGGGCGTCACGGTGCTCACGAGCCGCTGCTACGAGCGCGCGGCCATGCCGTTCAACGGCGTGGACGAGCTGATGGACAGCGCGACCGCGCTGCTCCTCGGCCTGCCCGCGCAGGAGGCGCGCGCGCTCCTGCCCGCGACCGCGGACCGGCTCTTCCACGTGTTTCCAGTGCTCAAGCTCGCGGCGCAGGACCAGCGCATCAAGCTCCCTCGGCTGCCCGTGTCGATCGCGGACACGCTGGTGCAAGGCACGGCGCTCCCCGAGGACCAGGCGAAGGACGTCGCGCCGGATCGGCTCGAGCGCCGCGCGCTCCTGCTCGGCGCCGCGCGGGAGCTCGTGCACAACCTCGCGAAGCGCGGCCCGCTCGTGATCGCGGTCGACGACGTCCAGTGGGCCGACGCGGACAGCGGCGCGATCTTCGCCGAGATCCTCCGCGCGCCCGCGCCTCCGATCTTCGTGGTGATGACCCTTCGCTCGGGCCCGAAGGCGCGCGAGACGCTGAGGAGCAGGCTCGGCGCGCCGATCGAGTGGCTCTCGATCGAGCCGATGTCCGAGGACGACGGCGCCGCGCTCGCGTACTCGATCGCCGAGCGCGCGGGCGCGGGCGGCGTGACGTTCGACGCGCGCGGGCTCGCGCGCGTGGCCGCGGGCCATCCGCTCCTGCTCGACGCGCTCGTGCGGCACAGCTTGACGGGCGGCAGCGTCGCGCTCGATCTCGACGAGGCGTTGTGGGCGCGCATCACCTCGCTCGACCCGCGCGCGCGGGCGATGCTCTTGCCCGTGCTGCTCGCGTCGGGGCCCGCGTACCTCGACGTGATCGAGCGCGCCTCGGGCGTCGAAGGCGAAGACGCGGTCCGCGCGCTCTCGATCCTGCGCGTCGAGCATCTCGTCAGGGTGTCGGGCAAGGGCCGCGAGGTGCGCGTCGAGCCGTACCACGATCGCCTGCGCGAGGCCGTGATCCCGAGGCTCGGAGAGGATCTGCGCCGCGAGGGAAACCGCCGGCTCGCCGAACATCTCGAGCAAGCGGGCGTGGGCAGGCCCGACGAGCTCGCGATGGTTTGGCGCGCCGCCGGGGATCCCGCGCGCGCCGCGATCTGCGCCGAGCGCGCGGGCGATCTCGCGCTCGCGAGCTTCTCGTTCGAGGCCGCGGCGCGCATGTTCCGTTTGGGTCTGGAGTGGACCGGGATCGAGCCCGCGGCGGACAGGCGCCTCGCCGAGAAGCTCGGCCGCGCGCTCAGCGACGCGGGGCGCGGGCGCGAGGCGGCGGAGGCCTTCCTGCGCGCGAGCCGCACGGGGAGCGCGACCGGCGCGCTGGAGAACGAGCGCCGCGCGGCCGAGTCGCTGCTCTTGAGCGGCTACGTCATCCGAGGGATCGCGGTGCTCGAACGCGTCGCGCGCGCGGCCGGCGTCGACGTCCCCAAGGGTCCGACACAGACGGCGATCGCGCTCTTGCAGGAGCAGATCCGCGCTCGGCTCCGCGGCCTTGCGTTCACGCCGAGCGACGAAGAGCTCGACGAGGCCACGCAGCGCAGGATCGATCTCTGCTGGTCCGCGTCGGGCGCGCTCACGGGCATCGACATCCCGCTCGGGGCTTATTTTCAGCTCGTGGGCGCGAGGCTCGCGCTCGGCTCCGGCGACGCGGTCCGCGCGTCGCGCGCGCTCTCGATGATGGCGAGCTTCACGGCCGCGATGTGGAGCTTCCGAGATGCTCAGCGGCTCGAGCGCAGAGCCGGGGAGCTTCGGAGGGACGCCGAGGCGGGCGGGCGCGCGTCCGCCGCATCCATCGATCGCCTGCGCGCGCTCGCGCACTTCTCGTGGGGCGCCACGCTCTTCAGCGGCGGCCGTTTCCGCGAGGCCGTCGCGTCGTTCAAGCGGGCCGAGGCCGCGCTCGCGGAGGGGTGCGCGGACGTGGTCTTCGAGCGCGTGACGCTGGTGCACGCCCTTCAATGGTCGCTCTGGCACGCGGGCGATCTCGACGAATTCGCGCAGCGGATGCCGGCCGCGCTGCGCGGCGCCGAGGAGCGAGGCAATCGCTTCGCGCACGCGAACCTCCGGCTCTCGTTCTGCAACACCTATTGGCTCTATCACCGCGACGACCCCGTCGAGGCCGAGCGCCAAGCCCGCGACGCGATGAGCGCCTGGCCGCGGCGCGACACCTTCGAGATGCAGCACATGTTCGAGCTCACGTCGAACATGGTCATCGCGCTCTACCGCGGGGAGGGCGAGGTCGCCCAAAGGCTCGCGCGCAAGGCGACGATCCCCATTTGGGTCTCGCAGATGGAGCGCGTCCATCTCGTGCGCATCAACATGCGTATCCTCCGTGTCAACGCGGCCATCAGCGCGGCGCGCGTCGGCCTCGCGCTCCACGTGGCGGAGCGGATGGCCAAGGCGCTGATGGAAGAGGAGCAGACGTGGGCGCGCGGGGTCGGAGCGTGCTTGATGGGTGTCGCGCGCGCGAAGCGAGGGGATCTCGATGAGGGCCGAGCGCTGCTCGAGGTGGGCGTCGCGCGGTGTGATCTCGACGGCGTCAAGGCTTATGCCATGACCGCGCGACACCGCTTGGGAGAGCTGATGGGGGGGGACGAAGGGGCGGAGCAGCGTGAGGCCGCGGTCGCGTGGTGGAGAGCGCAGGGCGCCGTCGATCCGCTTCGATCGATGGCGACCCTGCTGCCTCTCCTTCGCTCGTGAGCGATTATCGCGGTCGGGGAGGAGGCGAGGTTACTCCCCGCTCCTCGATTTGTTGCTGGGGTTCGCGCCCTTGTTGGGTTTATTCGCCTTCGCTTCTTCGGCCTTCTCCCTCGCTCTCTGCGCCGCCTTCCCCACCGGCGGCTTCGGGTTCCTCGGCGCGGAGAGAGACGTCCACTTGGCATCACGCTTGGCTTTGGCCGCCTCCCTCTTCGCGAGCCACCCTTTGTACTCGGCGAACGTCAGCCATTTGCCCGGCTGATCATACAGTTGGACGCCTTCGATCCAATCTTCGTGAATGAAGTTGGGGACGAGCGATTCATTCTCGTCGTCGTTCGTATTTTTCTTGTTCTTTCGGATGAGATGCTTCGGGATCCTGAGCTTGAAGAGCGCGTTTTCCTCGGTGAAAAATCCTGTATCTGACTCTTTCTTCTTGCGCCTTTGAGAGAGCGCGACTTTGCCCGTGCTGATCGCGAGGTCCGGGCTGGCCTCAGAGCCCTGGGCATGGTGAGCGTCGTCGGAGGGCTTTACGGTGGATCCTTTGAGACCTTCTCTCTCATACACATGGGATCGAAGCGGGTGCTCGCCCTCGTATACGCGGAAGTGCTGGTGAAGCCGGTACGCGAGCCTTGTCTCCCCGGGGACCATCCCGTCCGAATCGGTGAACCGGAGCGGGTTTTGCCACCCATAGCCGTAGAGCGATGCGTTGAGCGGGTTCAAGAGCCCGCCGTGCGCCCCATTGATGTAGTCGTCGAGCGCCGGGTCCGGGCTCTGCCAGAGGCTCGTGCGCGCGTCGTAATACCGCGCGCCGAAGTAAGAGAGCCCCGTGCCCTCGTCGAGCTCTTTGCCCGCGAAGAGGTACGGTGTGTTGGTGGTGCTGCTCGAGTCCTCGATCCACACCTCCCCGAAGGGGAAGTATTCGAGGTGCTCGAAGACGGCGCCGGCCGCGTCCGTCACGTACGTGGTGTTGCCGGCGCGATCGGTGTGGAGGAAGAGCTGCACGCTCTCCAGCGTGGATTTGACGAGCTTCGAGGCCACGCGCACGCTCCCTACGAAGAAGTGCTTGACGGCGTTGCCGCCGGGCTCGTCGGTGAAGTACTCGTTGGCGTAGATGGTCCGGCCGTTCGGCCCGCGCCGGAGCACCCGATCGCCCGCGTCGTTGTATTGAAGGAGCGTCAGGCTGCCGTTGTCCGAGATGCTCTCGATGCGGTCATCCTCGTTCCAAACGATGGTGCGTTTTTGGCCGGAGCTATTGTGATCCCACCCGGTCTGGTTGCCGGCCGCGTCGTAGTGGAAGGTGCGGTTGTCCACCATCGTCGCCGCGTGGGGCCGCGTGCTGCCGTACGCGTAGCTCAGGCTGTACGTGGTGCCCTGCTGCGGGATGGGGTTGTTGGGCGTGTTGTAGATCGCGTCGCTCTGCTGCTTCTGCGTGATGTTGTGGATGGTGTCGTACGCGAGGCTCAGCGAGTATTTCTGGTCTTTCTTCGACGAGACGCGGTAGGTACCCGAGGCGCTCTTGAGCCGGCGGAGGTCGTCGTACGTGAAGGTCTGGGCGCTCGGGCCGCCATATTGGGACGGCGGCGGCAAAGGCACGTTGTTGGCGAGGCTCAGCACGTTGCCGACGTCGTCGTAGGTGTAGAGGAGGTCTTGGAACAGGCTCGCGGCCTTGCGCGCCTGGATCTGGAGGAGATCACGCGAGACGGGATCGAAGGTGTAGCTCGTCTCGACGCCGTTGCCCGTCCTGACGAACGAGGGTGAAAAGAACTTGTCGTATTCGAAGCGGCTCACGTACGTGTACGCGTTGAGGCCCTTTTGGCCGCTCAAGGCCCGCGGGAACCCGCCGCTGTCGTAGGCGTACGTCACCACCTCGCCGTCCGGGTACGTGAGCGACTGGAGGCGACCATACGAGTCGTAGGTGTATTGTGTGGTGTACGTCCCGAGGAGCCCGCCGCCGCGGGAGGGCTTCTCGACGATGGTCCGAACGGTCTTCGTGACCTCGCCGAGCTTGCCATACGTGCGCTGCTCGCTGCCCGAGGAGTCATCCACGCGGGTGATCTCGCCCGCGCCGTTCCCCGGGGCGCCCGGCGGGCCGTAGGTGTAATGGATGTTGTTCTCGGGGAAGCGAGGATAGATGACGTCCGTCATCCGATCGAAGTCATAGTGATAGTCGATCGCCTGCCCGAGCGGGCCCAGGTTGGGCGTCACGCGGCGGATGAGGTTGCCCGCGAGGTCGTATTGGAAGAGCGAGTAACCCGCGTCCGGGCTGTTGATCGCGGTGCGCCGCCCGACGAGGTCATAGGCGACCATGGTCGTGTTGCCTTGGTCGTCCGTCATCTCGGTGAGCTCCCGCATCGCGTTGTAGCCGAAGCTCGTCCAGATGGTCTCTTGACCGCCGTTGTTGAGGTGTTGCTGGGCGATGGTGAGCCCCCGGACGTCGCGATAGCTGTGGATGAAGACGCCGTTCGGGTCCTGCGTGCTCACCCGAAGGCGCGTGTTTGCGTGGTTGTCTTGGCCAAAGCCATACGAGAAGTGCTGCGTCGCGCCGTCGGGCTGCACCTCGGAGAGCGGCCTGTCGAGCACGTCGTAGGTGATGGTCGTGGGCGCGACCGCGTCCGAAGCCGCGCTCCACACCCCAGCGCTGCCGAGCGGCTCGATCAGGGGATATCGCTCCTCGACCACCCTGCCCATGAAATCGAGCACCTTCTTGCCGGAGACGATCATCACGTCGGCGGCGGGGGCGTTCGCGGCGGCGAAGATCGTCGCGTCGTGTTTGGCTTGAATCACGCGCAGCTCGCCGTCCACGAACACGACGCTGTCGATCGTGTCGGTCGCGCTCCTCGCGCTGTCGCGCCGCTTGGTGATGGCCCACGCGGGGGAGTCCCCGGGGTGGTATTCGAAGGTCAACGTGGGCGGGCCGCCGCTCTGCTCATAGGGCAGTCGCATCGAGGTGACGCGGCCGAACACGTCATACGTGTAGCTCGTGACGTTCGCGTTCTCGTCCGTCGTGCTGAGGAGCACACCGTATTTGAGATCATGGGTGGACGTCGTCACGAGGCCGAAGCTGTCGACCACCGAGGTGACGTGGGTCGCGGTGGGCGCGTCGTAGGTGTACGCGACCAACGTGCGTTGGAGCGACGCGCTGACAGGGCCCTTGATTTGATGGATGTTGCCGTTGGGGTAAAACGTGAAGTCGGTCACCGCGGCGCTCACGTTGTCGGCGTATTCGCGTGTTTGGGTCACGAGGCCCAAGGCGCAGTCCACCGCGCTCTCGGAGCGCCTCATCAACGTGCCATGTCCGTCGCGGGTGACGGACTCGATGGGGAGCGCGAGCACGTGAGTGCCGAGGCAGTCCGCGTAGTCCGTCACCTTGACGACGTCGTCGTCGAGGCCAACGTCTCCGCTGTCCGTCGAATTCGTGAGCCTGCCGAACGCGTCGTACGCGAACGTGATCGAAGCGCTCTTTTGAGGCGCGGGCAGCCCTTCGTAAAAGCGCTGCTCGGTGCGGACCTTCATGGGGAAGATCGTGTCGGTCGTGCTCGCGAGGTCGCCGGGGCCGCTCGTGCTCACGTCCCGGAAATCATAGGTGTGGAGGGTCTCGACGAAGGTCCGGCCGAGGGCGTCGAGCGTCCGCTCGCCCACGAGGAGACCGTGGCTGTAGAAGCTGTCGTTGCGATAATCGTGGACGGTGACGCGATAGAGCGCGTCGTTGTTGGAGGCGTCGCGGTCTTCGGCGATCACCTGCGCATACCCGTAGAACTGCCGCTCCAATCGGTCATAACGGCCACCGCTGTAGCGATACGTGGTGACGCGGTCGTCCACGCCGTCGCCCGGGTGCCCGTCGTTGACGGTGACCTTGGAGAGCGTCCAGCGCGAGGCGGCGTGCGCGAACGTGTTGCCGTCGCGCTCGTATTCGATGTCGATGCGCGCGCCGAGCGGCCTTTGGATGCTCTTCAACAAGCCCGATCGGCCGCGGAGGTTCTTCGCGACGGTGAGCTCGCCTTCATGGTTGCTCGTCACGTGATCGGGGTAGCCGTCGCCGTCCACGTCGATGATCGAGGCCTCTTGCCGGGACAAGCTCACCCCGATGTCGACGCCCGGGTTGATGATCATGTAACAAGCGCCGATGCAGAGCGGCCCGACGGGGATGGTGAAATACACGCCGCCGCCGGCCGAGACTTGACGCGTCTTGGAGACGGCGCCGCCGAGCGGGCTGTCCCACGTCTGCTCGGGCCCGAAGCCTTGGCCCATGTTCAACGCGACCCGGATCGTGTTGACCCCGGGGCTGACGCGATCGGGCAGGCCGTCGCCGTTCACGTCGGTGAGCATCCACCCCGAAGAGAGGCAATACCCCGGCACCGGATCGACGAATTTACAGCCTGCTTGAGACACGTCCGAGCTGATGGAGAGGCCGCCCGCGAAGCCATAGACACCATCGTTGAACGAGGGCGAGATCCCGAGCCCGAAGTTCCCGCTCGCGCCCTCGTTGATGGCCGCGTCTCCCCACACCTCCTCGGCGGCGAAGCCGTACCCGAGGTTCAACGCGACGCGGAGCTGTCCTCCGATGGCGCGATAGACCCGGTCGGGCAGGCCGTCGCCGTTCACGTCCATGAGCTCGCTCGTCTGGTTGGACTGGCCGAGCCCGAGGTCGCCGCTCAGGCCCAACTGGGACATTTGATTGCCGCTCTTGTTGCCTTTGGGACCACCCTTGTTGGACGAGGCGACGCGCCCTTTGGCGTTGGCGGTGGACGACGCCACGTTGCCGGCGAGGCCGATGCCCTCGGCGAAATTGAGGCTCGTGCGCAGGCCATCCATGCCAGGGACCGGGTGGCTCGATGACTCCAGGCCGCCTGTCGGGAGGGTGTATTGGACGTTGCCATTGCCGACGACGTCGGGGAAGCCGTCACCGTTCAGGTCGAGGAAGTCGACGTCTCCCTCGCTCAGCCCAAACGGGGTCGCCGAGATCGAGAGCGGCCCGATCCCGCCGGAGACGGCGATTTGCGTGTTGTGGCTGATGCGCAGGACGGCGCTCGCGCCGAGGAACTGCTCCGGCCTTGGGACGCTGATGTACGGCGGGCCCGCGCGCGAGGCGCTGAATTGCGACGCCGCCGCCACGGCGAGCTTGGCGTTGCCGCGCCACACGCCCTCTGCGGGGAAGGGAGAATACGACCACGCGGTCGCGCCCGAGGGGTTGCAGCCGGAGCTCGTGAAATCGTCTTGGGACGTGATCTGGTCCGGCGCGCAGTTGTTCTCCACCGCTTGCGACGCGAGCACGAGGCGCGCTTCGTCGATGGGGAGATCCGCAAAATCGCGGTTGCCGTTGTAGCCGGCGACGGCCCAACCGCGGTAAGGCACGGGGAACAGATCGGGTGTCCCCGCGCTGTGCACGGCGCTCGGCACGGCCACGATGCCGGCGGTCACGCTCGATGAGACGATCTTCGCGGCGAGGGCGGGGTCGGTGATGGAGAAGTCGAAGAAGATCTCGTCGTCTTGGGTGACGTCCACCGCGATGGGCGCCGCGTTGGCGACGCCGGAGGTCATGGTGATGGCTTGTTTGGCGAGGAGCGCGCCGCGCTTCTTCACGGTGAAGACGATAGGGCCGCTCGCGCCCGCCATGCCGGCGATTTGGGGCGTCACCGTCACGGAGGTGGTGCTCGGCGCGACCCAAGACGCCTGCGGCGCCGTGAGGGCGCTCATCGGGTAGGTGTCCGCGTCGTAGATGATGTTGAGATCGATGAGCGGGGCGCTCTGATCGTCGAAGACCGCGATGGGGTTGTTCTGGTTGTCGACGTCGGGGGTCGAGATGTAATAAGCGCGCGGCGCCCACTGGATCGCGGCGAGGTTGATGGGCGAGTCGATCGCGACGCGCAGCTCCAACATGTCGTCTTTGGCGACGTTGATGTCGTCGTCGAGGAGGATGTCGCCGATCTGCGCGGCGCTGAGGCTCCTTTGGAGCGCGACTTGGCCGTTCTTCGTGAGCACCACGGTGACGTCGTCCGTCGTCGCGGCGAGCTTGTGCAAATCCCCGGTGACGTGGACGACGCCGTTGTATTGCGCCCGCGCTTGGCTGTGCGGCCTGCCCGTGTAGGTGAAGTCGCTCGATGCTTGATAGCGGCTCGGGTCGAGGCCGTTGACGTCGAGCGGGGGAGGCGCTCCGGCGTACGTGATCACGGGATCCCACGCGAGGTCGTCGTACGAGCCGTCGAAGATGGATTGGACGCGGAAATAGATCCTGTCGCCCGCGGCCACCGGCACGCCGCTCAAGGCCGCGAGATGAGGGCCATAGTCCGTCTCACCGATGGTGTCGGCGAAGAGCTCGACGCCGTTCTTTTGAATGGTGAAGCGGACGCCGTCCGCGGTCGTGTACGTCGCGCGCTCCGGGTCGGCGCTCTGCAAGAGGGCGGCGCTGCCGCTGATGTCGATGACGCCGTTGTAAGGCGCGACCCAGCGGCGGATGGAGTCCGCGAGCGGGAACATGTCAATCTGGCGTTGATAGCTGTCCTCGAAGTCCGGGATGACGCCGACCGCATCGACGCTCCCCGGCGCGACAGGGACACCCGTGCTGGTGCTGTCGGGGTTGAACGAGGGCGCGCCGCTGCCGTTATAGTGGTTGAAGAGCACGTCGCCGCCCGCCACCAGATCGATGAGGCCGTCGTTGTTGACGTCCGCGAAGTAGGTCGATCCGAGGCTGAACGACTCCGAGAAGTTGATGCCCACGTTGGCCGCGAAGGGGTACGCCTCGGCGCCCGCGGACACCGTGATGGTGCGCTCGGTCGAGATCCCGGGCAACGAGGGCAGCGCGATGACCGGCCCAAACGACGTTCCGCCGTCCGGCCCCGACTGGTTGTAGCGGACGAACACGCCGAGGAGCGTCCGATAGACCTTGTCGGGCAGGCCATCTCCGTTGATGTCGATGAGCTCCAACACGCCTTCGTTTTGGCTGAAATTAAAGCCGATCTTGCCGCCGAAGGAGCCCTTCTTATCCGGGTTCGTGGGGTTGAAGCCCAGATAGAGGTGCGCCCCGACGCTCCCCGAGACCGAGCCGCCGAGCGCGGTCGCGACGCCGTCGATCGGGAGCTCCGCGACGTTCACGCTGTCGATCCCGGTGCTCCACGTCGAGGCGGATCCGAAGCCGAGGGGCTCGCGGTAATAGTCGAACGTGTGCTCGTAGAACGACGAGAGATCCTCGCCGCGCTGGGTGATCTTGGAGAGGAGGCTCTCGCCGTAGGCCCCGTTCACATAGTCGAGGTCATAACGCCGGATGAGCGTCTGGTTGAACCTCACCTCGATGAGCTTGAGCAGATCGGCGGTCACCATCTTGAAGCCGCCGCGCGCGTCGATGGCGACGTCGGGGCGGCGCGGCCAAGCGATCTCGCGGTCGCGCACGAACGTGACGGAGTAAGGGCCTTGTACGGCGCCCGAGCCGGTGTAATGGATGGTCTTGGGATAGAGCTGATAGCCGGGGACGGAGCCGCCCGAGACGCCGGGATCGACGACCATCGAATAATCGTACGAGGTGGTGTTGCCGGACAGGTCCTGCACGAGCCGGAGGGCCCACCGGAAGATGTTGCCGGAGTCGTCGCGGAGCGTGTGGGTGCCGGACGGGCCGCCGGGGGCGTCGCCGTAGAAGTAGCGGACGCCTCGTTGATCCGTCACCTCCCAACGATAGTTGGAGGGGTGATTGCCATAGCGGATGATCCGCTCGAAGGCCCCTTCGATCCTGGGTTGAAACGTCTTGTCGGCGGCGCGGGCTTGGAGGGCGCCGCGGTGGGCGAGCGGCGTGAGCTCCGCGCCCGCGACCATGTACGTCTCGGTCTCGAGGCCGGGGTCATAACGGGGCACACCCCAACGGGTGTCGATCGAGACCGACGGCACGCTCAAGTCCCAGCCGACCCCGAGCCATCCATTCGAGCCGCCCGACGTGTAATGGAGCGCGAGCCGGGGATTGACGCCGAGGCGGCCTGACGGCAGGTCGAGCGGATACGATACCGAAGCGTCACCTTCGTTGTTGACCCCGGGGGCGTCGATGAGCGTGATCCGTTCGCCGGGATCGGCGGTGCGGTGATCGCGCATTTGATTTCGATCGGCGCGCGCCTTTGGGGCCCCCGCGAGCGCGGCCGAAACAGGGTTTGCCGTCGACTGCGCGTCCGCTGCGCCGCTCGCGAGGAGCACACATTGGACAAGGACCGCCGCGAGGCATAGATTTCGTCGCATGAGCGAACCCCTCCTGACAGGTGGGTTGTTGGCGCCTGGGCGTACCGCTCCCGTCGAGCAAGACACGTTATGACGTGCTTGAGCCATGGTGAGCGCGCGCGCCGATCATCAGCGCGCGATATGCCAGTACAATCTACAATAGGACCATGGATAAGCGCTCCGTGTCAAGCGGAGGCCTGCGCTCGAGATGTCGGCCTTATGGCTTTTACGCTTTTAGGTGACTTTAGGCAGAGACGCGTTATGCCGAGGACAGATGAGGACAGATGAGCTCAGCCAGCGATCCGGCGCGCTCACCCCAGGTATCCGAGCGCCTCCAGCTTGGCGAGGATCCGTGAAAGGCTCTCTTGCACGTCCTCGCGATGGGGGCGACAAACGACCTCCGGGCTCACCGGCGGCTCGTAGTCCGCGTTGCCTCCGTTCGGGGGCTCGCCGGTGGGGGCGGCGAGCGCGGCCACGTCGGCTTCGCAGTAGACCTCCACGAAGCGCGGGATCTGCGCGCGCTGCTCGTCGCGGACCGCGCGGGAGGGGCTGATCGCCGTCGTGATGGCGCACCCTCCCACGCGGGCGATCAGCTTCGCCACGAACCCGAGGCGATGCACGTTGGTGTCACGGCCATCCGACAGATGCGTGCGGACCTCGTCGCCGTCGAGCACCTCGACGCGGACGCCGCGCTCTCGGAGCGCCGCCGCGAGGCCCTCGGAGAGCGTGCTCTTCCCCGCGCCCGAGAGGCCCGTGAACCACACGACGAAGCCCTCCCCGAGGTCGGCCGTGCGCTCCTGCTCCGCGGTCCGGTCGAGGATCATCCCCGCGCCCGCGGTGGCGTTGGTCATCCGGTCGATCACGATGAACGCGCCCATCGCGCGGTTCTTCGCGTACGGGTCGAACGCGAGCGGCCTCAACGACGTGAGGGCGACCCGGCCGATCTCGTTCATCGCCAGCGCCCGCGCATCGGCGCGGTTCAGCGACTCGACGTCGAGCCGATAGCGGACGTCCTTCGCCTCCACGGGCACCTCGGTGGTGGCGAGCTTGAGCAAGTACTGCCGCCCGGGCGTGAGCGGCCGCTCGTCCATCCACACCATCATGGCCTCGAACGAGCGCGCCACGTGCGCCACGTTGTCGGGGCGCACCAAGACGTCGCCCCGGCCGACGTCGATCTCGTCCTCCAGCGTCAACGTCACCGCTTGCGGCGGAAAGGCCTCGGGGATCGTCCCTTCGAAGGTCACGATGGACCGCACGCGGCTCCTCTTCCCGCTCGGCAAGGCCATGATCGGGTCGCCTACGCGCACGACCCCCGAGACCACCGTCCCGGCGAAGCCCCGGAAGTCCCGGTGCGGCCGGTTCACCCACTGCACGGGGAAGCGGAAGTCGGCGAAGTTGCGATCGGCGGCGATCTGCACCGTCTCCAGGAGGGAGAGCAGCGGATGGCCGTCGTACCAGGGCATGCGCGCCGACCGCTCGATGACGTTGTCGCCGTGGAGCGCGCTCAAAGGGATGAAGTGCACGTCGGGGATGTTGAGCTTGACGGCGTAGTCCCAGAACTCCGCTTTGATCCGCGCGAAGACGTCGGGGTCGAAGCCCACGAGGTCCATCTTGTTCACCGCCACGACGACGTGCTTGATCCCGAACAGCGAGGCGATGAGGCTGTGGCGCCGGGTCTGCGCGAGCATGCCGGCGCGTGCGTCGACGAGGACGAGCGACAGGTCGGCCGTCGAAGCACCGGTGGCCATGTTGCGCGTGTACTGCTCGTGCCCGGGGGTGTCGGCGACGATGAACTTTCGCTTCGGCGTGGCGAAGTGGCGGTAGGCCACGTCGATGGTGATGCCCTGCTCGCGCTCGGAGATGAGCCCGTCGAAGAGGAGGCTGTAGTCGAGATCCCCGTCGACGTTGCCGCGGCGCTGCGTCTCTGCGCGGGCGGCGGAGATCTGGTCGTCCGGCACGCTCCCCGTGTCGCAGAGGAGCCGTCCGAGCAAGGTGCTCTTGCCGTCGTCGACGCTCCCGCAGGTCGAGAGGTAGACGAGCTCCTTCTGCTCGTGCTGCGCCAAGTAAGCGAGGATGTCGGTTCGGATCTGGTCGGCCTCGGACATCAGAAGTACCCCTCGCGCTTCTTCGTCTCCATCGATCCACGCTCGTCGTAGTCGATGATCCTTCCCTGCCGCTCCGAGAGCCGGCCGAGGAGCATCTCTTGGATGATCTCCGGCACGGTGGCGGCGCTCGATGGGATCGCCCCCGAGAGGGGGTAACAGCCGAGGGTGCGGAACCGGACCCGCATCTGCTCCGGCACCTCGCCGGGGAAGAGGCGCATGCGATCGTCGTCGACCATGATCAGGTTGCCGTCGCGGACCACGATGGGCCGCTCGGCGGCGAAGTAGAGCGGGACGACGGGGATGTTCTCTTTGTGGACGTATTGCCAGACGTCGAGCTCGGTCCAGTTGGAGAGCGGGAAGACGCGGATGCTCTCGCCCCGGCGCACGCGGGTGTTGTAGAGCCGGAAGAGCTCGGGCCGCTGGCTCTTCGGATCCCACATGCCCTGCGCGTCGCGGAAGCTGAAGACACGCTCTTTGGCGCGGCTCTTCTCTTCGTCGCGCCGCGCGCCTCCAAAGGCTGCGTCGTAGCCTCCCGCGGTGAGCGCTTGGAGCAGCGCTTGGGTCTTCATGATGGCGGTGTAGCGGTTCGAGCCGTAGTCGAACGGGTTCACGCCTTCGGCGAGCCCTTCTTGGTTGGTGTGCACGAGCAGGCGCAGGCCGTTGTCGGCGCAGAAGCGATCGCGGAAGGCGATCATCTCGCGGAACTTCCAGGTGGTGTCGATGTGCAGGAGCGGGAAGGGCACCGGGCCGGGCGCGAAGGCCTTCTGCGCGAGGCGCACCATGACGCCCGAGTCTTTGCCGATGGAGTAGAGCATCACCGGGTTCTCGAAGGTGGCGGCCACCTCGCGGATGATGTGGATGCTCTCTGCCTCCAGTTGTTCGAGGTGCGTCAAGCTGTAGCGGCGCGGGTTGCCGGTGCCGGTCATGGTGTGGCGCTCATCCTTCCCTTGAGAACGCGACCGCCGTCAACAACGGAAAGCGACGGGCGCGGCTTCATCGTCTCGATCAACGGACCCTCCGCCGGCAGGGCGCGGCGAGCGCCCGGTGATAGATGTCCTCGTAGCGCGAGGCCATCACGTCGAACGAGGACGCGTCCCGGGCTCGCTGGGAGGCCGCTTCGACGAGGCGTCTTCGAAGGGCGGGATCGCGGGCGAGGCGCGCGACGGCCGTCTCGATGAGCGGATCTTCCTGTCATCAATCGTCGATGACGCCGAGGAGCGAGGTCAAAACGTCGGATTGTGTAACGAGGGCCGGATCGCTCCGTGCTTTGCCGAGCGCGGCGAGCGAGATGGCTTGTTGGGAGACGAGCGGCCGGAGCCCTCCCAGCTTGTCGGCCTCGCTCCCCAAAAAGGCACGATGGAGCCTCCGCACCATGGCGAGCGCGGACGCGTAGGCGATGACGTCGCCGTGGCGCGCTTCGGCGATGTCGACGATGTCGTCCACGTAGCGGCAGCGCACGGTGACGGAGGCGCTCTCGTCGAGCCCCGTGGCGACGACGCGGTAGCTCGCCTTCACCGTGATGTCGAGCGGCTCGCCGGGAACCCACGGCGGGATCATCACGCGCGCGACCTCGGTCCTCGCCTCGCCCGCGTACATCTCTCCGAACGAGAGGTGATCGGCGTAGAGCCCGAGCGCGTTGGATCCGCCCGACACCTCGACCACGCGCGCGGGCGCAGGCGCGGACCCGACCGAGAGCGTCACGTCGTCGAGGACCACATCTCCGGGGGGCGGGATCGCGGCTTCGATCGCGGCGACGCGGTCAGCGCGCGCTCCCTCGGCGTTCGCCGGAGAAAAAGCGTCGAGCGAGCCCGCGGCGAGATCGCGTGAGGCGACGGCGACGACCCCGGCGCCCGCGCTGGTGAGCGCCGCGATCGCGTGGTCGAGCGAGGAGCCTTTGGGGAGCGCGCGGTCCGTGAGCACGATGACGCGCTTGGCGGCGATGGGTGGGAGGAAATCGCGCGCTTTGGCGAGCGCGCCCGCGAGATCGCGCGTCATGCCTGCGCTCCTTTGCTGCGCGACCAAACGATCGACCGCGCCGCGGAGCAACGTGCGATGTGAGCCGGGGACGGGCGGCAGCACCACGCGCGCGCCGAGCGCGTCGAAGATGCTCACGCGATCGGCCTCGCCGGCGCGCTCGATCGCGGCCTCGGCGAGCTCGACGGTGTCCTTGCCGCGCCCGTCGATCACGAGGGTGAGCGCGAGCGGTGCGCGCACGCTCGACGCTGCGTTGGGGAACGCGGCCGCGGGCGCGAGCGCGTCGATGCGCACGAGGATCTCGCCGCCCCACGAGGGGACGCGCACGTCGCTCGAACGGAGCACCACGAGGAGGCCGCGCGCTTGGATCGGGATAGGCGTCGACGTCTCGCGCAGGACGCCGTCGGCGGGCAAGATGAAGCCCACGGGCGGCACCCACGGATCGTTCGCGCTCCTTCGAATGATGGGCTTGGGCTTCTCGGCGCGATCGAGCAGCTCGACGCCGTTCGCGGTGAGCACCATCGCGCCTTTGGCGCCGCGCTGTTGAAACACGAGCTGCCCGTCGCGCGTGAGCACGGGCGACGCGCACCCGGCGCCCATCGTGATCGCGATCGCGGCGAACATCGTCCTCGGGGAGAGGTGCGGGCGCTTCATGGCGCAGAATCGTAGCGAACGGCGAGGAGGCGTGAAGACCCCCGCGCGCGGGGAGCATGCTCTTGCTGTCCATACGGCAAAGAGCGACGCTCACGAGTGACGTTGAGCGTACGGAGCCGCTCCTCCGACAAGGATCTTCGAAGCTCGGGGTCGACATCAAGAGATGTCGATTGACCACATCAACATCGATATTCCTCTTTAGCGACGAGCGCCGCCAAAGCCCCCTCGTCCGCCCCCGGCCCGGCGTAAATCAATAGATGCTCATCGCCTCTCCCTCACCTTTTTCAACAAGTCCTAACGAGAAAAGTGACGGCGCTCCCCCTACAACACCGCTCTAATTGCGAACAGCCTTTCGCACCTAATCTTACGCTTCGGCACTCCCCCAAGTCTTGCCGGAGCAGAAAATACAGATAGATGGCTCGCGCGAGAGAACCGGCGTAAAGACCCGACTTGCGACGCACGCGCCGGCGAGCGACGATTGCCGCGCGTTCCTTCGATCCTGGACCAGCAGGGAGCTTTTGTCATGAATCGCAAGTTGAGCTTTCTCTCAGCAGCCGTCCTCGCAACGGCCGCTCTCTTCGCTTCGGCGACAGGCTGTGAGCTCATCGCAGCCGTCGATCGAAGCAAAATCGGGCAGGGCGGCGCCGGCGGCGGGACAGGCGGTCAAGGTGGCGGCGGTGGCCCCGCGTGCACGGATCCCGCGAACGACTGCGACCCCACTGGCACCGTCTGCATCGTCGCGAAGTGCGACAACGCAGGTGCGTGCACGACCGAAAACGCAGCTTCAGGCACCGACTGCACCGCCGATGGCGCAGCAGGTAAGGTGTGCGACGGCAACGGCGCGTGCGTCGAGTGCGTCGACCCCGCGACCGATTGCCCCGCGCCGCCGAACGAGTGTGTGGTGGCGACCTGTACCGCCGGCGTGTGCGGCACGATGAACGTCGCCGCCGACACGCCGACCGTGGGCGGGCAGATCGACGGCGACTGCAAGATCCAAGTCTGCGACGGCAATGGATCGACCGCGCAGAACGACGACGACGATCCGACCAACGACATGAACGACTGCACGGCGGACACGTGCAACGCGGGCGTGAACGTGCACACGAACATCGCCGGCGCGTGCGCGATGGGCGGCACCGTCTGCGGCGATCTCGCCGGGCCCAAGGCCGGCTCGTGCGTCGAGTGCAACAACGACAACGACTGCACCGCGCCCGACGTCTGCGATCCGCAGTTCGGGACCAACACGTGCGTGCCCTTCGGCTGCACCGATACGGTCAAGAACGGCAACGAAACGGGCACCGACTGCGGCGGCCCCGACTGCGCTACATGCCCCAACGGCCAAGGCTGCACGGGCGCGAGCGACTGCCAAAGCGGCTTCTGCAACGGCACCACGTGCGCCGCGTGCACGGTCGACGGCAACTGCGCGGCGAATGAGTTCTGCGGCACGGCGACCATCGGCACGCAGGGCGTGTGCACGGCCGACCTCGGCGACGGCAGCGCGTGCAGCGCGAACAGCCAGTGCACGAATGGCAACTGCGTCGACGGCGTCTGCTGCGACACGGCGTGCGGCAGCACGTGCCAGGCATGCACGGCCGCGAAGAAGGGCGCAGGGCTCGACGGCGTCTGCGGCAACATCGTCGTGGGCAC
>CAYTJL010000180.1:18249-20185 GCA_964437785.1 uncultured Polyangiaceae bacterium | reverse complement strand
CGCGGCGTTGATCGCGGCCGACGCGGAGCGCGCGCCCTCGGGGCCGCAGCGCGCCGCGCGCCTGCGCGAGGCCGCGGCGCTCCACATCGAACGGCAGCGCGATCCTTCAGCGGCGATCCCGCTCTTGCAGCAGGCGTCGGAGCTCACGCCCGACGATCTGTCGCTGCGCCTCGATCTCGCGGGCGCGCTCCGCGAAGGTGGCCGCCTCACCGACGCGGCCGCCGCGCTCGGCAACGTGCTCGCGGCGTACGGCGCGCGCCGCCCCAAGGAGCGGGCGCTCGTCCACTTCGAGCTCGGCAGGACCGCGCTCGCGGCGGGCGATCGCGCGCGCGCTCTCTCCGAATTCGACGCCGCGATCCGCATCGATCCAGGTCACCCCGGCGTGCTCCTCGCGCTCGCCCGCCTCGCGCTGGAGGAGGGCCAAATCGAGCGCGCCGCGCGCATGTACCGCGCGCTCCTCCTGGTCGTTCGGAAGCCCAAAGAGGGGCGCGGGGCGGACATCAGCCGCGCCGAGGTGCTCTTCGAGCTGTCGGAGCTGACGCGCACGATCGGCGAGCCCGATCGCGCCGCGGAGTACCTCGAATCGGCGATGGAGTCCGCGCGCGAGTCGAGCGACGAGCGTGATCGTCTGATGGCCGCGCTGCGCGCGCGGGGTCGCTTCGATCTCTTGGCGGAGCGCTACGAGGAGATGCTCGCGAAGGGCGAGGCCGGCGATCCGCTCGCGGCGCTCCGGGAGCTCGCGGAGATCTACGAGGCGCATCTCGGGCGTCGCTCCGCGGCGCTCGGCGCGCGCATGGAGATCCTCTCGCGATCGACGCCCGATCCGCAGGCCGTCGCGGCGACGCTCGCGCTCGCCCGCGCGGAGGGCGCGCTCGACAAGTTCCTCGCGGTCGCCTCGCAGCGAGCCTCGATCGAGCCTCGATCCCCTGCGCTCGCGGGGCTTCATCTCGCGATCGCCGAGGTCGCGGACAAAGACCTCGGCGACGCCGATCGCGCGCGCGACGCGTACCGCGCGGCCGAGGCGCTCTTCGCCGAGGCCTCGGACGCGCCGAGGCTCTACGCCGTGTGGGACGCGCTCGACGCGCTGCTCGTGCGGCGCGGTGAGATGGCCGAGGTCGAGGCGTTGCTCGAACGGCGCATCGGGTTCGACGGCGATCCCGGCGCGTCCCCGTCGGTCCGCGCGGAGCCGCTCTATCGCCTCGCGGAGCTGCGCCTCACGCGCGGCGATCCCGGCGGCGTGGCCCTCGTCGAGCGCGCGATCGACGTGGGTCGTGACTCCGCGGACGGCGCGGGCGACCTGGATCGCGCGGAGCGCATCTTGAGCGCGTCGATCTGCGCGGGAGCCCCGGCGGCGACGGCGCGCGAGGTCCTGCGCGTCGCGCGCGCCCACGATCGCGATCGGCTCGTGATCGCCGCGCTGCGCGCGCTCGCGAGCCAAGGCGCCGCCGACGGCCTCGTCGAGGCGGTCGCGATCGCGGAGCGCCTCGGTGAGCCCGCGCTCGCGAAGGAGATCCTCCGCGAGGCGGTCGATCGCCCGGGCCTCGAGGGCGACGCGTCGATCGTCTGGGCGCTCGTCGCGTTGGCCGAGACGCTGAAGCGCGAGGGCGCGCTGGCCGAGGCGGCCGATCTGCTCGAGCGCGCCGCGCGCGCGGCGCCTGAGCGCGAGCGGGCGTTGCTCTTCGAGGTCGCGTCGATCGCCGCGGGGCCCCTCGGCGATCTCCCGCGCGCCGCGCGCGTGCTCGAAGCGCTGCGCGAGCTCGAGCCGGCGGAGCGCGAGATTTGGCAACCCCTCGCGGACATCTACCGCAAGCTCGGCGATCGCGCGCGGCTCTCGGCGTTGATCGAAGCGACGGCGCCGCTCGTGGACTCGGCGCCCGAGCGCGCGCGGCTCCTCTTGGAGCGCGCGAAGATGACCCTCACCGACGACGAGGAGCGG
>CAYTJL010000180.1:0-18149 GCA_964437785.1 uncultured Polyangiaceae bacterium | reverse complement strand
GCGGAGTCCGAGGCCGCCGCGCTTTTGTCGGGCCTCCTCGAGCGCCTCGGCCGCCGCGACGATCTCATCGCGCTCCTCAAGAAGCGCCTCGACGCCGCGAAGGATCGCGCGGACGCGGCCTCGATCTCGGCGCTCTCGCTCAAGCTCGGCGCGCTCCTCGAACAAGCGTGGGACGAGGACGGCGCGCTCGACGCCTACCACACCGCGCTCGATTGGGATCCCAAGAACCGCGATCTGCTGCGGCAGATCCTTCGCCTCGCGGAGTCGCGCGACGACTCCGTGGCGATCGGCGACGTGATGAGCAGGCTGCTCGACGTCGAGGAGGGCCCGGGCGCCGCAGAGCTGGCGCTGAAGCTCGCCGAGATCGCGGTCGCGACGGGCGATCCCGCGGGGGCGCAGCGCACGTTGGAGCGCGGGTTCGCGGCCTGTCCCACGCACGAGGGCGTGCGCGAGGCGCTCGTCACGCGCCTCACCGCCGGCGAGAAATGGGCGGCGCTCGCGGCGGTCTACGTCCGCGACGCCGACGTGAAGCCCGCGCGCGAGGAGAAGATCGCGAGCCTCTGCGCGGCGGCCGATCTCCTTCGCAGCAGGGCCGGCGACACCGCGCAGGCCGCCGAGATCCTCGAGCGCGCGCTCGACGTCGACGCGACCGATCGCGACGTGCTCTTCGCGCTCGTCGACGCGCTCGGCGCGATCGGCCAACACGAGCGCGCGATCCCGGCGATCTCGCGCGTGATCGAGGCGCAGCCGGACGACCCGTGGCTCTACCGATCGCGCGCCTCGCTCAACGAGGCCCTCGGGCGCGACGCGATCGCGCTCTACGATCTCGAGCGCGCCTACGACAAGAGCGGGGGCTCGTACGCGAGCGAGCTCTCGGTGGTGCTCGAGCGCGAGATCGCGCGCTCATCGGCGAGCCACGCCGAGGACGCGCGCGGCCTCGTGCGGAGCCTGCGGATCCGGCTCGCCGAGGTGCTCGCGCGCGCGGGCGAGGCCGAGCGGGCGCGCGGTGAGCTCGCCGCGCTCCTCCACGCCGACGCCCGCGATCGCGAGGCCCTCAGCGCGCTCGCCGCGCTGGAGGAGCGCGAGCAGCGCTGGGAGATCGCGGCCGACGCGTACCGCCGGCTCCTCGCGATCGACGCTGGAAGCCCGAGCGGCCCTTCGGCCGAACATTTCATCGCGACGGCGCTGCGCCTCGCGGACGCGAGCGAGAAGGCCGCGAGGCCAGGCGACGCGCGCGAGGCGCTCGAGCGCGCGCTCGCGATCTCCCCCGCGAGCGCGGCGGTGCGGGAGCGGCTGCGCGGCGTCTATGAGGCGCTCGGCGCGCGGCGCGAGCTCGCGGCGCTGGTGCTCGAAGACGCGGCGGCGGCGCCCGACGTCGCGACCAGGCACACGCGCTTGGTCCACGCCGCGCGCCTCCTGCTCGACGTCGAGGGAGAGGCCGCGCGCGCGGCGTCGATCCTCGACGAAGCTCGCGCGATCGCCCCGGACGATCTGGACACGCAGCTCTTCGGATCCGACGCGTACGCGGCCGCGGGGAGGCCGGATTATGCGCGCGCGATCCTCGACGCCGCGCTCGCGGCGCAGAAGGGCCGTCGCACCAAGCAGGCCGCGGCGATCCTCCGCAGGATCGCGCGGCTCGATCTCGCGATGGGCGATCGCGCGGCGGCGATCGCGTCGCTCGCGCGCGCGCTCGACTGCGACGCGCAGAGCGCCGAGCTCGCGCTCGAGCTGGGATCGCTCGCGATCGAGAGCGGCGATCTCGACGTCGCCACGCGTGCGTACCGCGCCATCACGCTCATGAAAGATCCCAAGATCGAGGGCGTGACGCTCGCCGCGACGCCGCGATCGATCGCGTATTACGAGCTCGCGCGCGCCGCGATCATGCAAGGTGATCGTCGCAAGGCGCGGCTCATGGTCGAGAAATCCGCGGCGGAAGATCCTTCGTTCGAGCACGCGCGCGTGCTCCTCGACGAGCTGCGCGCAGGTTGAGCGCGCGTCGCCCACGCGCAAATCACACGGAAAATCAAGCCTGACGCGCCCTGTTCACCGAGCCCGCGCCCCGGCGCCCCTCGGGGGCGGCCCGCCGGGGCGCTCATTTTTCGCTCTTTTTTCAGGCAATTCTGCGTAGTTGCGCGCGCGCGCCCCTCACCTCTCCGGGGACGGCGTCCGCCCCCGCCCGCAAAAAAGCGCTTTTTAGCCGTTGGATTTCGCTTTTTTCGCGAGGACGCCCGTGTATGGTTCAAGGCACGCGTGCGGCGAGGTGCCGCGCGCACCGCAGATTTCGGAGGGTTTCTCGTATGGCTACGAAGAAGTCGGCCGGCGCCGCCGCGAGCGCGAGCGCCAAAAAGTCGATGAGCAAGAGCGGTCTGATTCAATCGATCACCGAGACCCTCGGTGAGGAGATGACCCGCAAGCAGGTGAAGTCCGTGCTGGAGGCGCTCGTTGGCGTGGGCCACCGCGAGCTCAAGAAGTCAGGGGTGTTCACGCTCCCCGGCTTCGCCAAGTTCCGCGTGGTGAAGAAGCCCGCGACCAAGGCTCGCCAGGGCATCAACCCCTTCACCAAGCAGCCCATGACGTTCGCCGCAAAGCCGGCGAGCAAGGCCGTCCGCGCTCGCCCGATCAAGGCGATCAAAGACGCGCTTGCCTGATCCCGGATCGGGATCCAAAGCAAAAAGGCCGCGGTCACCCGCGGCCTTTTTGCTTTTGTACCTTCTGAGGACGAGAGGCCTGTTTAGAACTTCTTCTTGCGGTACACCTGGGCCGCCAGCGGGCCGCCGCCGCGCGTGGCCTTGAGCACGAGCTTGACCGTCCCGGGGATGGGGAACGGCCATTGGTAGCAGTTCGCCTTAGTGGCCATCGCGGATTGAATCCCAGCTTCGGTATCGACGAGGATGGGCCTGTCGTTGGCGAGCGCGGCGAGCGCGGGCGGGAGCGCCGAGCCGGGGGCGAGGTCGATGCGGACCTCCATATCCATCTCGGAGACGGGCGGGAGGGCGTTGCCGAGGAACGTGTAGCAATAGCCCTGCTCCAGCGTGAACACAGGCCCCGAGAACGTCTGCCCTTCAGGCACGTTCTGGCAGACCGAAGCGCCGTCCGGCTTCATCCCGGGAGCCTCTTGCGGCGCGCGCGCCTGCATCGTGGCCGAGAGCGTCAGGCTTTGGGTCGCGTCACACGGCGTCACGGTGGGAGGCGGGGGCGGGGGCGGCTGGGCCACCGTTTGGGGAGGCGGGGGCGGGGGCGGCTGCGGCTCCGGCGTGCTGCTGCACCCCATGATCGCTGTCCACAGCCCCACGCCGAGCACACAGGTCGTCACCATCCTCTTCACGATTCGCCTCCCGTTCTTTTGCCTTTGAGGTCGCATTGCACCGCAGGCCGAGCGCAATCCCCGAAGCGTCGGGCGCCACGTTACCACCCAACGCGCCGCGATCGCACGGCATTTTCGGCTTCGTAGCACGGCGCTGCGTAAGCCCGGGGAGCGCAGCACGTTCTTTGCTCGGTCTGCGAGCCGGCGGGCTCACCCCCATCGAATGGAGTTTTTTTGGGCCCGCGCAAGAAGGTGTAGATAAAATACCCACACGGCCCGTCCAAACGGCTGAAACACGGAGAGCAAGCCCCCCACAATCGCCGCCTCACCCATGCGTGCCCGTTGCGCCCCGTGGGTGACGATGAGAATGGACGGGAGCCAATTCCGAGGAGGTCCCCTTGCTGAGTCACGTCGGTCTTCGCGCGGTTTCCTTCACGCTTCTCTCGGCCATCCTCGCGGCCGGCTGCCTCGAGTCGAGGGTGAACCCGGGGGCTCAGCAGCCCGGACAACCTGGCTATGGCCAGCCGGGCTATGGTCAGCCTGGTCAACCCGGTTACGGCCAGCCCGGTTACGGCCAGCCCGGTTACGGTCAACCTGGTTACGGCCAGCCCGGTTATGGTCAACCCGGTCAACCCGGTTATGGCCAACCCGGTTATGGGCAACAGCCCGGTTATGGCCAACCCGGTTATGGCCAACCCGGTTATGGGCAACAGCCCGGCTATGGGCAACAGCCCGGTTATGGCCAGCCCGCGCCCAACCCGACGCCCGCGCCCACGGATCAGCCTCCGCCGCCGGCCGCGTCGGGCAGCGCGCCCCCCGCCGGCCCCGGCGGCTTGCCGTGGCCGTTCCCGTTCCCGTCGCCGAGCGGCTTCCCGCAGGGCGGCCAAGGCGGCTCGCCTCCCGGGCAGCCCTCGCAGGGGAACGCGGGGATGGCGACTCCGCTCGACCCGGCCACGGCGTCGGCGGCCTCCGGCCCGCTCACGTTCTACGCGCAGCAAGAGGCCCCCGGGATGTCGCGTGAAGGGTCGTCGATCGCAGGGAATTTCAAGGAGGGTCAGATCCTCGAACAGGCGTTCCAGATGCTCCCGAACAAGTGCTACACGGTCCTCGCCGTGAGCGCCGGGATTCAACAGGTCGATATCGAGCTCGTCGCGCTGACGCCGTTGCCCACCTCGCCCACGCTCGCGCGCAGCAACACCACCGGCTCGAACGCGTCGCTCGGCGGCCGCGGCAACTGCTTCAAGTGGAGCGCGCCCGTCGGCATCAACGCCAAGTACGTCGTCAAAGCGACGCGCGGCCAAGGCATCGCGGCGGCGCAGCTCTATAGCAAGTGACACGCTCTCTCACGTTCGGGCTCACGTTCGGGGGGCCCTCCCTCCAAACCCCCCAGGCGAGCCTCCGCGACATCCTCGCCGACTACGACCCGACCACGCCGCTCGACGCGGCGTGGACCCTCCCCGCCGATTACTACACACATCCCGCCGTCGCCGAGGCCGAGCGCCGTGAGGTCTTTGGCCGAACGTGGCAATTGGTCGGCAGGGCCGATCAAGTGGCCACGCCCGGCGCCTACCTGACAGCGCACGTGGCGGGCGAGCCCATCGTCGTCGTGCGCGGAGCAGACGGCGTTCTCCGGGCCTTCTTCAACGTGTGTCGCCACCACGCCGCGGCGGTGATGACCGAGCCCTGCGGCGTGGCGCAGCGGCTCAAGTGCCCTTATCACGGGTGGACGTACGGGCTCGACGGCGCCTTTCGGTCAGCGCCCGAGTGGACGGGCGTAAAGAGCTTCGACCCCAGCGAGAACAGCCTCGTTCCCGTCCACGTGGCGACGTGGGAGCACTTCGTCTTCGTCCATTTGGACCAAAACCCCCTCCCGCTCACCGACTTTCTGGGCGATCTCGTCGCGCAGGTGGCGCCGCTCGGGCTCGGGGGGCTCACCTTCTGCGAGCGTCGGTCGTGGGATCTCGACTGCAATTGGAAGGTGTTCGTCGACAACTACCTCGACGGCGGTTATCACGTCCCCTTCTTGCACAAAGGCCTCAACAGCATCTTGGATTTCGACGCGTACGCCATCGAGACGTTCGGGCGTGTCTGCCTCCAAAAGAGCCCTATCTCGGCGAGCGGTGGAGAGGCCATGACGGCCTCGGTCCGTAAAGGCCAAGCGCTCTATTATTGGCTCTACCCCAACCTGATGCTCAATTGGTACGAGGGATATCTCGACACCAACCTCGTTATCCCGCTGGGCGTCGACAAGATGCGCGTCGTGTTCGACTTTTACTTCGCCGACGTGGGCCCCGAGGCGGCCGAGCGCAACCGCCGGAGCATGGATGTGAGCGAGCGCATCCAAGACGAAGATCACGCCATCTGCGAGTCGGTGCAGCGCGGGCTCGCGTCGAGGGCGTATAAGCGGGGCAGGCTCTCGGTCCGGCGCGAGGCGGGCGAGCACCTCTTTCACAAGCTCCTTCATCACGACTTGGCACGAGGGTAATCAGGGGTCGTCCACCCGCTTGCCAAGCCCCTTGGGAGCCATCGATTTGCCCGCGGCGACCCACAAGACAATGAGCGTCACCACATAAGGGAGGATGGGGATCAGCTCCGCGCCCGCCCTCCGGCCGACCCTGTCTTGAAGCGCGATTTGAAGCGCCTCCAACGCCCCATACACGACGCACGCGAGCGCCGCGCGCTCGGCGCGGTAGCCCGCGATGACGATGGCCGCGAGCGCCATGAAGCCGCGCCCGTTCGACATGCCCGACTCGAAGCGGTGTTGATCGAACGCGAGATGGACGCCGCCGAGCGCCGTGATCGCGCCCGAGATCGCGAGCGCCGCCGCGCGGATCGCGTTCACCGGCACGCCCACCGACGCCGCCGCGACTGGGCTCTCGCCCGACGCGCGCACGCGCAGGCCGAAGCGCGTCCGCGCGATCACGAAGGGCGTCGCCGCGATCGCGAGCACCGCGAGGATCGTCACGGGATCGGCGACGAGCCGGCCGAGCAGCGCCGCGCCGCTCGTGCCCGTGGGGCCGAGCCGAAACCCTGCGATCGAAGGCGAATTCGACGCGCTGTCGTAGAAGCCGCGCAGCGCGAGGCGCGTCCCCGCGTACGCGAACAGGTTGAGCGCGATGCCGCTCACCACCGCGTGCACGCGCATGCGCTCGACCAGCCCCCAGTGCGCGAGCGAGAGCGCGACGCCCGCGACCACGCCGGCGACGAGCCCCGCCGCGGCGCTCCCCGTCGCGACCGCGACCGCGATCGACGAGAAGGCGCTCACGAGCAGCACGCCTTCGAGCCCGATCTGCACCACGCCCGAGCGCTCGGCCCAGAGGCCGCCGACGGCCGCGCACGCGTACGGCATCGCGATGCGCAGCGACTCCGCGAGCGTGGTGAGCGAGAGGATCGAGCTCATGCGGCGCGGCCCCCCTGCGCTCTGCCCGCGCTCGCGGAGACGAGGAGGATGGCCGCCGCGGTGAGCACGTCCATCGCCTCCTTGGGCACGCGCGCGTTGATGGCCAAGCCCGCTTGCTGGAGCGCGCCGAAGAAGAGCGCCGCGAGGATGATCCCGAGCGGCCTGCCGCGGCCGATGAGCGCCACGGCGACGCCGGTGAACCCCGCGCCGCGCCCGAGCTCGTTCTCGAAATACCCCTTGTATCCAAGCACCGTCGCGGAGGCGGCCGCGCCCGCGAGCGCGCCCGAGATCAACATCGCGAGCACGAGCCTCCCGCGCACGTCGACGCCCTCGGCGCGGCACGCCTCGGCGTTGCCGCCGATCCACACGATCTCGCGGCCCGCGCGCGCCCGCGTGAGCCACGCGACGACGCCGAACGCGATCACGGCGGCGAGCGGGAACGCGAAGCTCGCGGCGCTCCCCTGCAGCGCGGAGAACACCGACGAGAGCTTGGGGATCGAGGCGCCCTCCACGATGTTCGCGGTGCGCAGCCCGCTCGCGCCGAGCACCGACACCAACACGAAGGGGACGATCCCCTCGACGATGCGGTTCATCATGAGCGTGGTGATGATCTCGTGGACGCCGCGCCGCGCGCGCATCACCGCGGGCAGCGCGGCGACGAGCGCGCCCGTCGAGGCGGCCGTGGCGACGCACACCACGATCGCGATGGGCCACGGCGTGCCCGCGGGCAGCTTCGCGCCGACGATCGCCGTCACGAGCCCCGCGAGCGCGACCTGCCCCTCCGCGCCGATGTTGAAGAGCCCGGCGCGGAGCGCGACGTCGAACGCGAGCCCCGTGAAGATGAGCGGCGTCGCCTTGAAGAGCACCTGACCAAAGCCGTACGCCGTGCCGAACGTGCCGACGATCGCCGCGCGCGACGTGGCGATCGGGGCCTCTCCAAAGGCGAACGAGATCACGTTGAGGAGGGCGAAGAGGCCGGCCGCGACGATGACGCCGCGGAGCGCGCTCTTCTGATCGATCGACGCCGCGCCCGCGCTCACGCCGCCTCCTCCCCCTCCGCGTCGATCCCGAGCATCGCGCGGCCGATCGCGATCTCCCCTGCGTTCGCCGGCAAATCTGCGACGATCGCGCCCTTTCGCATCACCGCGATCCGGTGCGAGAGCCGCTGGAGCTCGGCGAGATCCGCGCTCACCACCACGACCGCGAGCCCCGCCTCCGCGGCGTCGCCGATCGCGCGGTGGATCACGGCCGCCGCGCCGACGTCCACGCCGCGCGTCGGCTGCGCGAGGACGAGCGCGGCGCCGGCCGTTTTTGCCAGGCGATCGAGCGCGCGCGCGATCACGATCTTCTGCTGGTTGCCGCCCGAGAGGGCGCGCGCGGGCGGCGACGGATCCGCGGGCCGCACGTCGAAGCGCTCGATCCGCCGCGCGATCGTCGCGCGCTCGTCGAGCGCCGCGCCCGTCCGCGCGGCGTCGCCGACGTCGCCGAGCACCAGGTTGTCGCCGACCGGCGCGTCGAGCACGAGCCCCTCGCGGTGGCGATCCTCGTGCACGATCGCGATCTTCGCGCGCCGCTCGGCCACGCCGCGCCGCGTGACGTCCTCGCCCCCGATCGTGATCGATCCGCTCGCGGGGAGGAGGCCCGCGAGCGCGAGCACGAGCTCTCGCTGGCCGTTCCCTTCGACCCCTGCGACGCCCACGATCTCGCCCGCGCGCACGTCGAGATCGATCGCGTCGAGGAGCTTGCGGCCGTCCTCGTTCACGTGCGAGAGCCCGCGGATCGAGAGCGTGATCGCCGCGCGCTCCGCGATCGCGGGCGGCGTGAACGCGGGCGGCGGATCGCCTCCCATGATCGCGCGCGTCAGCTCCTCTTCGCGGTACGGCTCGCTCGACGATCGCGCCGCCGCGAGCGTGACCTTCCCGCGGCGCATCACCGTGACGTGATCGGCGAAGCGCGTGACCTCGTCGAGCCGGTGCGTCACGACGGCGATCGCGGCGCCGCCGTCCGCGAGCAGGCGCAGCGTCGCGTAGAGCTCCTCGGCCTCCATGGGCGAGAGCACCGCGGTCGGCTCGTCGAGCAGGATCGCGCGCGCGCCGCGGAAGAGCACGCGCAGGATCTCGAGCCGCTGGCGCTCGCCGACCGTGAGCGTGTCGGTCACCGCGAGGAGCGGCACCGTGAGGCCCACGCGCGCGGCGAGCGCCTCGACCTTCGCGATCGCCGCGCGCTCGTCGAGCAGATCCATGCCGCGCGTGATCTCGGCCCCGAGGACGATGTTGTCGATCGCGCGGAACGCGCCGACCAACATGAAGTGCTGGTGCACCATCCCTACGCCGCGCCGGATGGCCTCCGCCAACGAAGGGCGCGCCGCCGACGCGAGCGGCTCGCCGCCGATCGTGACGCGGCCCTCGTCGGGCGTGAGCACGCCCGCCGCGAGCTTGAGCAGCGTCGACTTGCCCGCGCCGTTCTCGCCGACGATCGCCGCGATGGATCCGGGCTCGATCGTGACCGACGCGCGATCGACCGCGACGAGCGCGCCGAAGCGCTTCGACGCCTCTTCGACGCACACGCGCGGCGCCGCGGCGGCGGCCACCTACGCCTCGACCTCGCCGGTGAGGAGATCGTAGAGCCTCGGCGCGAACGCCGCCGCGAGCTCGCGCTCGATGTCGTCGGCGGTCGTGAGCTGCATGACCTCGGCCGCGACCGCCTCGCACTCGCCGAGCGTCACGCGGCGGAGCACCTCGCGGATCTCGGGGATCGCGGCGGCTTCCATCGAGAAATCACGCATGCCGAGCCCCAAGAGCAACAGCGCGCCGAGCGGATCGCTCGCCATCGCGCCGCAGATCGAGACGGGGCACTCCCACTCGTCGCCCGCGCGGATCACGCCCGCGATGAGGCGCAGGATCGCGGGATCGAAGGGCGACGCGAGGTACGCGAGCGATCGGCTCGTGCGATCGACCGCGAGCGCGTACTGCACGAGGTCGTTGGTGCCGAGGCTCAAGAACGCGGCCTCGCGCGCGAAGAGATCGACCATCACCGCGGCGCTCGGCACCTCGATCATCACGCCGAGCGGGATCTCCTCGGCGGAAGCGTGGCCCCGCGCGCGCACCTGCTCTCGCGCTTTGTTGAGCAGCTCGCGCACCTGGCGCAGCTCCGCGATGCTCGCGACCATCGGCACCATGATGCGCACGTTGCCGAACGCGGACGCGCGCACCATCGCGCGCAGGTGCTCCAAGAACACGTCGGGCCGCGAGAGCGCGAGGCGCACCGCGCGCAGGCCGAGCATCGGGTTCATCTCGGGCGGCACCTGGAACGTGGAGGCGAACTTGTCGCCGCCGATGTCGAACGTGCGCAGCGTCACGGGCTTGGGCCGCATCGCCTCGACCACGGCGCGGAACACCTCGAACTGCTCGTCCTCGGTCGGCGGCGCGGCGCGATCGATGTAGAGGAACTCGGTGCGGTAGAGGCCGATGCCCTCGGCGCCTTGATCGCGCGCGAGGATCGCCTCGGCCGCCAGCTCGACGTTGGCGCGCAGGCTCACGACGACGCCGTCTTTGGTGGAGGGCGGCCGATCGCGCGACTCTTGCAGGCCCTTCGCGAGCGCGGTGTGGCGCTCGGCGCGGCCTCGCGCCTCCTCGATTTGCTCGGGCGTCGGCCGCAGCGTGACCGTGCCGCGGAGGCCGTCGACGATGACCATGTCGCCGGGCGTGATCTTCTGCAGCACCTCGCTCACGCCCACGACCGCGGGGATCTCGAGCGCGCGCGCCATGATCGAGGTGTGGCTCGTGCGCGTGCCGATCTCGGTCACGAACCCGACGACGGGCGTGTCGACCATGCCCGCGGTGTCGGCGGGCGAGAGATCGTGCGCGACGACGATCGAAGGCCCGTCGAGCACGTTCACGGGCGAGCTCGGCCGCTTGGACCCATCGTCCTCGCCGGCGCCGTCGGTGCGCAGCGCGCGCTGGATCCGCTCGCCCACGAACTCGACGTCGTGGCTCCGCTCGCGCAGGTACGGATCGTCGAGCGCCGCGAGCTTGGACGCCGCCGCCGCGATCGCCGTCTCGACGGCCCACTCGGCCGATTTGTGATCGTCGCGGATGTGGCCGCTCACCGAGTCGGCGAGCGTCTCGTCGCCGACCATCATCACGTACGCCTCGAGGATGGAGACCTCGGCGGGTTTGTTCGACACGCGCTGCGCCATGTCGCGCAGGTCTTGCTGCGCGCGGCGCACGGCCTCGCCGTACCGCGAGAGCTCGCTCGGCACGTCGCTCTCCTCGACGAGATGAAACGGCCTCGACGCCCCCGTACCCTGCGCGCCGACCACCATCGCGCGCCCGATCGCGACGCCGGGCGAGCCCGCGATGCCGTGCATCATGAGCGATGTCAGCGGAAGCGGAGGCGGATCGGTCTTCACTACTCGGGCTCCCCGAACTTGTCGGCGATGAGCTTGCCGATCGCTTGGACCGCGTCGGCCGCGCCGTCGCCGCGCGCGCGGACCTGGATGACGGTGCCCATCGATCCGCAGAGGAGCAGCACGCCCATCACGCTCTTCGCGTTGGTGTATTGCCCGTCCGGCCCCGCCATCGTGATCTCGCCGCGGAACTTGCTCGCGAGCTGGACGAGCTTGGTCGCCGCGCGGGCGTGGAGCCCCTTCACGTTGACGATCGTGAACCGCCCGCTCGCCTCGTCGCTCATCGGGCCTCCCCACCTTCCCGCGCGCGCGCAGGGGGCATGAGAGAATTATCCTCCCGAACCGCGTCGCGGTGAACGACGAGGATCGGTAGCCCGGTCCGCTTCTTGAGCCGGTCGCCGAGGACGATCGCCGCGGTGACCGATCGGTGCCGGCCCCCCGTGCAGCCGATCGCGATCGTGAGGTAGCTCTTGCCCTCGCGCTCGTACCTCGGGAGGCTCCACGCGAGCAGCTCCTCGATGCGCCCCAAAAAAGGCTCCGCGTCCGCGCTCTTCAGCACGAACTCGCGCACGGCCTCGTCCTCGCCCGTGAGCTTGCGCAGCTCGGGCACGAAGAACGGGTTATCGAGCAGCCGCACGTCGAGCACCAGATCCGCGTCCGTCGGCACACCGTACTTGAAGCCGAACGACACGAGCCGCGTGAGCATCCGAAACTCTTCGCCCTTGCCCGGGCCGAGCGCGGCGATCACCTTGCGGCGCAGCTCGTGGACGCTGATCCCCGTCGTGTCGATGACGAGCGTCGCGAGCCCGCGCAGCAGCGCGAGGCGCTCGCGCTCGAAGGCGACGCCATCGAGCACCGCGAGCGCGCCGCGCGCCGGGCCCGACGTCGCGAGCCCTTCGCGCGCGGCCGTCGCCAGCGGGTGCGGCCGCCGCGTCTCGGAGAAGCGCCGGATGATCGCCTCGTCCGACGCGTCGAGGAAGAGCACGACGAGGTCGTGCTGCGCTCCGAGCCGCTTCAGCATCTCCTCCGCCGCGTCGAGGAAGGCGCCCACGCGCACGTCGATGCCCAGCGCGACGCGGCTCACGCCGCCCTCCGCGCAGACCTCGATCGTCCGCTCCGCGAGCGCGGGCGGGAGGTTGTCGACGCAGAAGTAGCCTAGGTCCTCGAGCGAGTGCAGCGCGGTGGACTTGCCCGCGCCGGACATCCCGGTGACGACGACGACGCGCGATCGGTTCGTCACGGGCCCCTCGACTTGCCGGGGATTTGGGTGCCGGACGACTCGGGCGGGTGAGGCACGCGCGGGATCGCGGGGCGGCCGAACGCGGGGGTGTTCGTCCCCGGTCGCACGGGCGGGAGCACCGCGGACTCGTCGGTGTTGCGCTCGACCGCGAGGAGCGTGCCCTCCAAGTTGCCGAAGAACTCGCGCGCCGCGTGGTGCCCGGCGTTCTTGAGCAGCTCGTTGCGCGCGGCCACCTCCAAGATCGACGCCATGTCGCGGCCCGGCCGCACCGGGATCACGAGCTCGCGGATCTGCGCGCCCAAGATCGTGTGGTAGCGGTCGTCGAGGCCGAGCCTGTCGTACTCGAGATCCTGCGACCACTCGACCATGCGCACGACCACGTCGATGCGCTTTCGCTCGCGGATCGCCGTCACGCCGAAGAGGTCCTTGATGTTGAGGATGCCGAGCCCGCGCACCTCCAGGTGGTAGCGGAGCAGCTCCGCCGCCGCGCCGAACACCATGCCGGGCGGCCTGTAGTCGCACTCGACGACGTCGTCGGCGACGAGCCTGTGGCCGCGCATGATGAGATCGAGCGCGGTCTCGCTCTTGCCGATCGCGCTCGATCCGATGAGGAGCAGGCCCACGCCGAACACGTCGACGAGCACGCCGTGGAGCCGGATGCGAGGCGCGAGGCGATCGTCGAGCAGGCTGTGCACCGCGCCGATGGTGACGCTCGATCGCTCGTTGCAGAGCACGAGCGGCGTGCTCGTCTCCTCGGCGCACTGCACGAGCTCGGGGACCGGCATCACGCCCACGCCCGAGCTCTCTTCGGATCGGTGCATGGCCTGGGTGAGGATCACGCACGAGAGGCCGAGCTTGAAGAAGCCGCGCAGCGATCGGCGCCGATCTTCGACGCCGAGGCGGTGCAAGAACGACAGCTCGGTCTGGCCGAGGATCTGGATGCGCGTCGCGACGATGCCGTGGAAGTGACCGACGAGCGCGAGCCCCGATTTTTGGATGCGAGGGTGCTTGATGAGCCGATCGAGGCCTGTTTCGCCCGCGAGCAGCACGAGGTCGAGCCCCAACCCTTGATCCGCGAGGAGCGATCGAACCGAGATGGATGCCTGCTCGGGGGCGCGCTCGTCGTCGTTCATGGCGCCGTGCCCCTCAGCTCCTCGGCCGCGATCAAGCCGAACGCGGCGGCCCCGCTCGCGGCGCCGACGAGCCGGACGCGGAACGCGTCGTCGCGCAGGAGGCGCGAGACGCGCGCGAGGGTCTTGAGGTGCTCGCTGGTCGCGCGCTTCGGGCCGATGACCGCGAACAGGATCGAGACCGGCGCGCCGTCGATCGCGTCGAACTCGATCGGCGTCGGGCATAGGAGCACCGCGCCGATCGTGCGATCGAGCCGCTCGAGCGATCCGTGCGGGATCGCTACGCCGCCGCCGACGCCCGTCGATTGGAGCCGCTCGCGATCGGCGAGCGCGCGCTCGATCTCGACGGCCGTCACGAGCGACTGGCGCGTCGAGAGAAGGATCGCGAGCCGGTGGATGGCCTCGGTCTTGGTCCGAATGAGCCCTTCGGCCGCGCTCGATACCGAGACGTGATCAGGGCTGAGGATGTCGATGACTCCCATGGGTCTCGTTCGAAGCGCTCAAGCTGCTCAAGCTCTGGGGTGGTCGCTCTCGAGGTCGCGGTCCTCGCCGCGCGCCGCTCAGGCGCGTGACGAACGCGCGCTCGGAGGTGCGTCTTTATCGGCCTCCGCGGCGAACTGGCCGGCGTTCGCGCCGCCGCGCTTCTTGGACTTCTCGACCCCTTTTGCGCCGCGGATTTGGCGCTCGACTTTGTCGTGGACCATGTCGATGGAGGCGTACATGTCCTCGCTGCGCTCGGTCGCGTGAAAGTGTTGGCTGCCCGATTGGATGTTGACCTCTGCGATGTGCTCCAGCCCCTCGACCGAGAGCGTCACCTGCGCCGACATCGCTTGGCGGAGAAACTTCTGAAGCTTGGCCATCTTCTCGGTGGCATACGACTTCACGGCTTCGCTCCCCACCATGTGTCGGAACGTGATCGTGATGTTCATCGCGTTGGCCTCATCCTTTCTATTGGCGCGGGGCATCCCTCGCGCAGCTTCATGGAGAACATCGTAACACCAAGGCCGCGCTGAATTCACCACAGCGCCGCACAGGAATGTCCGGCGATGTTATTGGGCCGCGCGATCGAGATCCACGTAATGCGCTTTTACCAAGGGGTGCGCGCGCATCTCGGCGGGGGTCGACGTGAGGGCGACCTCGCCGTGCAGGAGGAGCACGCACCGATCGCACGCGCGGAGCGCCTCGGCCACGTGGTGATCGGCGAGCAGCACCGCGGCGCCGCGGCCGGCGAGCGCGCGGAGCGACTCCCCGATGCGCGCGGCGCCGATCGGATCGACCGCGGCGAAGGGCTCGTCGCAGACCAAGACGCGCGGCTCGGCGATCATCGCGCGCGCGATCTCCAGGCGCCTGCGCTCGCCGCCGGAGATCGACGCGACCGGCACGCGCTCGCGGCCCGCGAGGCCGAGCTCGTCGAGGAGCGCCTCGGCGCGGGCGCGAGGCCGCTTCGTGAGCGCGGCGAACGCGGCGAGGTTCTCTTCGACGGTGAGGTCCCAGAGCACGCTCGGCGTCTGCGGCAGGTAGCCAAGCCCGCGCCGCGCGCGCTCGAAGAGCGGCAGGCGCGAGATGTCCTCGCCCGCGAGGCGCACCGCGCCCTCGGCCGCTTGTTCGCCCGCGATCGCGCGGAACAGCGTGCTCTTGCCCGCGCCGCTCGGCCCGAACACGCCGAGCACCTCGCCGGGCGCGACCTCGATCGACACGCGCCGCACGACCACCGCGCCGCTGATCGTCACGGTGATCCGCTCGGCCGAGAGCCCGGACATCGCGCGCGGCTCAGCGCTCTTCGTCGCGCGGGAGGGGGATCTCCCCCGTGACCTCGTGGAGCGAGATCTTGCCCGTCCCGAGGTGAACCGTCGCCTTGGCGGCTCGGATCCACCCGTCCCCGCGCGCGATGCGCACGCCTCCGCCGAGCGTGAGCGTGCGCGCGGCGACGTCGAATTCGGCTTCGGGCGCCTCGGCGCGCACACCCTTCACCTCGGCGACGACGCCGCCCATCGCCTTGAGCCACGTCACGCGGGGGAGCTCGTCGTAGCGGACCTCGACGCGAGGAGCCGTGACGCGCATGTCGCCGCGCTCCAGCGTGACGTGCCCTTCGAGCAGGCCGCGCTTTTGATCGATGTCCACATCGAGCTTGTCGGCAGAGAGCTTGATGGCCGCGGGCTCCGCGCGCGGTTTGGGGCCATCCGCCGCGAGCGGCGCAGCGAACGTGGCGATCACCAGGAGGGCGGCGAGAGCTGCGATGCGCATCGGTCGGCGAGGGCGAACGTACACTACATCGAAAGCAGGAAGCTCGCGAGTTGGGCGCTTTCGCCCACATACCGAAACGAGATACTATCGGCGGCTCAGGAGAAGAACCAACGATGAACCGCCTTACTTTGGTACCTCTCGGGCGCGCGCTCACCATGGCGTTGCCGCTCCTCGCGTTCGCTGCTTTGGGCTCGCCGGGCTGTGCCACGGGTATCGAAGGCCCGGGCGGAGGCGGACCGGGCGGCGGTGGGTCGAGCGCTACGTCGACCTCGAGCACGTCCTCGTCGACCTCTTCGTCGGGTTCTTCTACGTCCAGCTCCACGTCGTCGACGTCGTCGTCGAGCGGCGCGGGCGGTATGGGCGGCTCGGGCAGCACGTCGTCGACGTCCTCCACGTCGTCGACGTCCTCCACGTCGTCGACGTCGTCGTCGAGCGGCGCGGGCGGTATGGGCGGAACGGGCGGCGCGGGTGGATCTCCGCCGCTCTGTCAGCCTGTGGTCGGGAGCGTGGATTACCCGTCGGAGGCCGAGCAAAACAACCTCAAGGCCACGGCCAACCCGGTCGCCATGGGCACCAAGGGCCTCACGGCCTCGGTCTGTCCTGCCGGCGACGTCGACATCTTCTCAATCGACGTGACCGCCGGGTCGAGCCTCACCGTCGCTGTCACCGACGGCATGGCGGGCTGTCCGCTCGGCGCGGCCACGTACGTTCGTGTCTTCAACGATCAAAACATGCTGCTCGGACAAGACACGATGGGCGGCCCGGGCAACTGCTCGCTGCTCACGCCGGCGAGCCACCCGAACCTGTCGAGCCTCACGGCCGGCAAATACTATGTTCAGGTCGAGAGCCTCAACATCGGTGTCATCCCCTCATACGTGGTCGACATCAAGGCCTCTGCGCCCGGCTGCGGCGACGGCGTGGTCCAGCTCGCCGCCGGGGAGCAGTGCGACGACAACAACAACGTCGCCGGCGACGGCTGCTCGCCCACGTGTCAAATCGAGGGCAACTACACGACCGAGGTCGAGTCCAACAACACACAAGACATCGCCAACAGCGTCGATGGCTTCGGCGGCGCCGTGGCCGCGATCGGCGCGGTCGGCGACGTCGACTTCTTCTCCGTGACCGTCACCGTCCCCGGCTCGTCGATCCGGGCCGAGGTGACCGATGGGTTCATGAGCTGCCCTGCGGGCTTCGACTCGAAGATTTATCTCTTCGACCCGAACAAGGTGCAAATCGCGGTGGACGACGACGGCGGCGTCAACGCGTGCTCGCTCATCACCCCTGCCACCGCGGGCGCGAGCAACCTTCAGCCGGGCGTCTACGCCATCAAGGTCGAGGAGTTCGGCAACAACGCCACGGTCCCGTTCTACGTGCTCAAGGTCCAGGTGTTCGCGCCGGGCTGCGGCGACGGCATCGTCCAAGCCGGCGAGCAGTGCGACGACGGCAACAACATCGATGGAGACACCTGCTCTTCAACGTGCCAATTCGAGGGCCTCGGCGAGGTGGAGCCCAACAACGACTTTGCCTCCTGCACGCCCATCCCCGCGGGCGGAGCGAACCTGTTCGGCTCGATCAACCCGTCGGGCGACGCGGACTATTACTGCTTCGACGTGATCGACCCCGGCTCGTCGGTCAGCATCGAGACCACGAACGGCCCGGCCAACACCTGCCCCGCCAGCGCCGACACCAAGATTTACCTCTACGACCAAAACAACGCTCAAATCGCGGTGGACGACGACGGCGGCTTCAACGCGTGCTCGCTCATCTCGCCTGCGACCGCGGGCGCGAGCAACCTCCAGCCCGGCACGTACAAGATCCGCGTCGAGGACTTTGGCAACAACGGCACCATCCCGCTCTACGTGCTCCGCGTGAAGGTCTCTTCGCCCGGCTGCGGCGACGGCCTCCTGCAAGCCGGCGAGCAATGCGATGACGGCAACACCACCTCGGGTGACGGCTGCAACGACATGTGCATGGCCGAGGCGCCCGCCGAGCTCGAGCCCAACGGCGACACCGCGACGGCCACCCCGCAGTGGCCCGGCTTCAACCATTGGATCGGCTCGATCAACCCGCTCGCCGATCACGATTACTTCAGCTTCCAGCTCATGGCGCCGGGCAGCGTCACGCTCGCCACGCACGACGTCGGCAACGCCGCCGCGTGCGGGTTCGACACCGTGATTCACCTCCTCGACGGCAACGGCGTGCAGCTCGTCCAAGACGACGACGACGGCGTCGGCACCTGCTCGCTCATCTCGCCCATGCTCGACGCGCAGGCGTCGAACCTGCCCGCGGGCACCTACTACGTTTGGGTGCAGCGCTACAACGACTCGTCCACGATCGCGAGCTATCAGCTCGACCTCACCGTTCAGTGACGATGGGGGGCGAAGCCGGCTTTGCCTTAAAACCCCTTTGATTTGCGGTCTTTC
>CAYTJL010000179.1:0-20400 GCA_964437785.1 uncultured Polyangiaceae bacterium | reverse complement strand
GCTGCGTCGAGCAGCGCGCCGGTCTCTTCGTCCGCCGCGCGCATCGCTTGGGCCATCGCCTTGCGGCCGCGGTGCAGCCTGCTCATCACGGTCCCCACCGGCACGCCGAGCCGCTTCGCCGCGTCTTTGTACGAGCGCTCTTCCATGTCGACCATCACGAGCGCCTCGCGGAACACCTTGGGCACGGACTCGAGGGCGCGGCGCACGGGCGGCGAGAGCGCGACCATCTCGCTGCGCTCGTCCTGCTTGGTCCACGCGCACGGGTCGGTGTAGAGCGCACCGAGGGCGTTGCGCTCGCGCTTTTGGCGGCGGCACTTGGTGATGAACACGCTGAAGAGCACCTGGTGCATCCACGCGCGCAGGTTGGTGCCGCGCTCGAAGTAGCTCTCGAAGCGGATGGCGCGCTCGATCGAGTCTTGGACGAGGTCGTCTGCGGCGGCGGGCGAACGCGTGAGCCGCATCGCCCGCCCTTTGAGCTCGGGCGCGAGCTTCACGAGCCCCGCGCGAAAATCGAAGCATTGCTTGGGAGAGTCGTTCGAGGGTTGAGCGTTGGCGACGTGGGCGAGCATCGAAATCCTCCGTGCGACGTGACGCTCCGGCCTTCCGCAAGGCCGGTGCCAGCGCGACAACCACGAAAAATCGCGATCTCTCGGAGACAGGCCGTGTCTCGGCCCCCGCGGCGCGTGTCCTCTGGAACCCACGCCTACCAGCCGGGCCGGCTCAACGCGCGAGCATCCGGGTGTAGTGCTCGGCGATGGTCATGCCGCCGAGCCGCGAGAAGAAGCTCGAATAGCAGAGCCACACCCCGAGCCCGCGCATGTCCTTGAAGATGGGCGGCAGGAACGGAGGGGGCTTGATGATGCCGTCGGACACGTGGGCGTAGAGCACGGGCACGTCCTCGTGCGCGACCTTGCCTACGAATAAGAAGGGGATGAGCTCGGGCCTGCCTTGTTGGATGGCGGCGCGCATGAACGCGTAATTGAGCACGATGCCTTTGCAATAACAGGCATCTTTGGTGAACGGCGCGCCGCCCGAGAGGAGGCCCCCGCGGAACACCCTACGAGCGTTTTGGAAACACTCAATCTCGTCGTATCCCTCGGTGCGATACCACTCGAACACATCCAAGAAGCTCGCGCCGTCCTCGGCTTTGTCGACGGCGAGGATGCGATCGTTGAGCCGCTTCGCGCGCCGCGGCGTGCTGCGGAACGTGAGGATCTCGACCAGCGCGGCGAGCCCCTCCTGCGCCGCCGTCGTGCGCGGAGGGCCTTTGGCGAGCCAACGCGCGACCGGCTGGGCTTGTCCGTTGAGGCTCGTCGCGACGTGCACCCAACCCTCGTGCGCCTCCAAGATATCGATATCGCTTTGCGAGAAGAGCGCGCCGCTTCGGATCTTCACGTAATCGCCCCCCGCGGCGGCGTCGGCGAGGAGCGTGTCGTCGACTTGAACCGTCACCGAGTCTGTCCCGAAGAAGCGCGCGAATCGCTCGTTGAGCTCGATGGCCGCGGTCTCGGCGCGGATGTCGCGCGGCTCGGGCGGCGCGGGTCCGCCGCCGGCGAAGGTGCCTTGAGCGCCGAGGCCGCCCACGGAGCCGAGCATCTCATAGAGCACGATGCCCATGTCGCGTACGGTGGTGATCCCGTCGGGGAAGGTGTCTTTGGGAGATCCGTAGAGAGCGCGGGAGTGCTCGTAAAAGGCCCTTGTCCCGCGCGCGACGAGCATCTTTACGACGCTCCGATATTCGTCCGCGGTCGCGCGGAGGATCTCGCCGAGCCGATCGGCGTGGCCGAGGTCGCGCTCGGCGTCGCTCAAGATCGCGTCGAGCTCGGCGATCTTCGTGGCGGGATCGAAGCCGAGGTCGTTCGAATACGAGACCATGGGGAGCGACTGTCGCTTGTCGCGGAAGAACCGCTCTTCGGTCTCGATCTCCCACCGGAGCGCCTGCAAGATGCGGATGGGCCGCTGCGCGTCGAGCACGCGCTGCGCGAGCCCCGCGAGGATCTCGCGATAAGGGCGCCACGGCGCGGGCTGCTGCGCTTTGATGAACGAGGCCGGAGGCATGGTGGCCGGCGAGGCCGCGTGTCCTTCGGTGAGATCGGGATCGGGCGCGCGATCGGCGGCCATGGTGGGGGCATATCACAAGCGAAACCTCCTTGTACGCCAAGGAGCGCCGCGGTAACCACGCGCCGATGACGAGCCCCGCGAGCGAAGGAGCAGACCTCCCCGAGCACGAGCTGCCCGCGCTCCTCGAGCGCACGAAAGACGCCTCCCAAAAGCTCCGCGCCGCCGTGGCGAACGCGGTCGTCGGGCAAGACGAGGTCGTCGAGCTGATGCTCGTCACGCTCGTCGCGCGCGGCCACGCGCTGCTCGTCGGCGTGCCCGGCCTCGCCAAGACGCTGCTCGTGTCGTCGCTCGCGAAGGCGCTCGATCTGTCGTTCGGCCGCGTGCAGTTCACGCCCGATCTGCTCCCCGCCGACATCACGGGCACCGACGTGCTGCACGAGCACGCGGGCGATCGCAGGCTCCGCTTTCAGCCCGGGCCCATCTTCCACAACTTGGTGCTGGCCGACGAGATCAACCGCACGCCGCCGAAGACGCAGGCCGCGCTGCTCGAAGCGATGCAGGAGCGCAAGGTCACCGTGGGCACGGCGACGCACGCGCTGCCCGATCCGTTTCAGGTGTTCGCGACGCGCAACCCCATCGAGCAAGAGGGCACGTATCCCTTGCCCGAGGCGCAGCTCGATCGCTTCTTGCTCGAGATCCACGTGGGCTACCCGTCGGAGCGCGAAGAGCGCGAGATCGCGCGGCGGACGACGTCAGGCAAACCTCCGGTGATCGAGCCCGTGCTGCACGCGGACGACGTCCGCGCGGTGGGCAAGCTCGTGCCGCGCATCCCCGCGACCGATGAGGCCGTGTCGCTCGCCGTGTCGCTCGCGCGCGCCACGCGCCCCGGCGAAGAGCGCGCGCCCGAGGAGGTCCGATCGTTCGTGCGCTACGGCGCGGGCCCGCGCGGCAGCCAAGCGCTCGTGCTCGCGGCCAAGGCGCGCGCCGCGCTCCGAGGCGAGGCCGCGGCCGACGTCGACGACGTTCGCGCGATGGTCGTGCCCGCGCTCCGCCATCGCATCGTGCTCTCGTACCGCGCCGAAGCCGAAGGCATCAAGGACGTCGACGTCCTCAAGGCGGTGGAGCGACGGGCTCGCTGATCACGAGCGCCTCGGGATCGATCACGAAGCGCAGGGAGCACGGCGAGCTCCGCTGAAACATGAGCCCGAGCACCTCGCTCTTGCGGAGATGACGAGGGGCCGCGCCGCTCGTGAGGAGCGACGCCAAGAGCGAGAGCGAGGGCTCGTGCCCCATGAGCAAGAGCGGCCCTTCGATCATCTCGTCCGCGATGATGCGAACGAGGTCGTTCGGATCGCGCCCCAACGAGAGCTCGGGGACTACGCGGATCTCGTCTTTGTACCCGGCCTCCGCCGCGACGATCTCGGCCGTCTGTACGGCGCGGACGAGCGGGCTCGTCCAGATGGTGGCGGGCGTGCGCTTGCGTCGATCGCAGAGCAGCCGGGCGACCTTGCGCGTCACCTTGCGTCCTCGCTTCGAGAGCCATCGCCCCGCGTCTCCGACCCCGGGGGCAACATCGACGGCGTGGCCATGGCGCATCAAGAGCACGAGCATGGGCCCCCGATAGCGCATCTCGACAACGAACGATATGCGCGGATCGAGATGTCCTACATTGGCACAGAGCCCCAACCGATCCGCTATGGATCGAGACGGCACCAGCCCGCGCGGGCCTCGTTTTGTGCAGTATTCCGGGAAAAGTATGGGGATCGAGGCTGGCATGGCGGCTGCTGTAGGCCGCGGCATGACACGCTCTCTCCTCCCGTTCGCGCTTCTCCTCGGCTCCGCCCTCGCCATGAGCGGCTGTTATGCGGCCTCCCCCGATGACGGCCTCGATGACTTTCATGAGGAGGAGACCGGGTCGGGTGAGGACGCGATCATCAAGACGGTTGGAGATGCGGTGAGCGCGAGCTGTACGACGTCGAGCGTCAAAGGCCTCTCTCTCCAGATCATCGCCGAGGGTAACTGCATCTCGCCCGGCGCGTACAGCAAGGTGCCTGACCTCGGCAACGTGTCCTTCAACGCGGGTGTCTTCCCGTTCCTGGAGAAGCCCGCGCGCGACAAGCTGGAGGCGGCGCTCAAGGCCAATCCCAACAAGCACATGACCGTGGTCTCGATGCTCCGCACCGTGGCGCAGCAGTTCTTGCTCTATAAGTGGTATCAGGCGGGGAGATGCGGTATCCCGCTCGCGGCCAAGCCTGGTAACAGCAACCATGAGACCGGGCTCGCCATGGACATCAGCGAATACAACACCTGGAAGACAGCGCTGGAGTCGCGTGGCTTCGATTGGCTCGGATCGTCGGATCCCGCGCACTACGACTACGAAGGTTCGGGCGCGGTCAACCACAAGGGCCTCGACGTCAAGGCGTTCCAACGGCTGTGGAACCGCAACCACCCCGACGACAAGATCGCGGTCGACGGCGAGTGGGGCCCGCAGACCGAGGCCCGCATGAAGAAGGCCCCCGCCGGCGGCTTCGAGAAGGGCGCGAGCTGCAACTGACGCGCTGACGCGACCTCGGCCCTTTATGGGCCGCTGAGCACGGCTCCCGCCGTGCTCGCACGTTTCAACGAGCCATCAAACCAATCAGACTTTCGTCGGGGCGAGAGGATTTGAACCTCCGACTCCCTGGTCCCGAACCAGGTGCGCTACCAGGCTGCGCTACGCCCCGGGCCGCCGCTTCGAGCAGCGGGGCGCGCAACATGGTCGGCACCCCGCCGGATTGCAAGAAGAAAGTGCTTTCCAGGGTACCCCCGGCCCGTGTTATAGCGTCACTGGAATCACGGCTGCCCCTACGGCCCCTCTTACTCCCTCGGAGGTTCAGCGACCCATGGCGATCGAGCTACCTGCGGTTCGAATTCTGATCGTCGACGACGATCGAGCGATCTGTGACTACATGCAGACGCTCCTGGAGCGGGACGGCTACGAGGTAAAGACGCTCTCGGATCCGCTCGCGGTCGAGGAAGAGGTCAAGGTCGGCGGCTATCACCTCATCATCCTCGATCTGATGATGCCCAAGCTCGACGGCATCGAGGTGCTGAAGCGCATCCGCAAGGTCGACACGGACATCGCGGTCGTGATCTTCACCGGGTATCCGAACTTGGAGAGCGCGGTCGCGTCGATGAAGCTCGACGCGGTCGACTACATCAAGAAGCCCTTCAACGTGGATGATTTTCGCGAGGTGCTCGCGCGCGTGATGCGCAAGAAGGGCCTCGCGCGGACGCCCGAGGAGCAGCTCCACCGCGTGATCGGCGACACGATCCGCAACCTCCGCAAAGAGAAGGATCTGACGCTCAAGCAGATGGCCCGCCGCACCGGCCTCAGCGTCTCGCTCCTCTCGCAGATCGAGCGCGCCGAGTCGAGCGCGTCCATCTCGTCGCTCTACAAGATCGCGGTCGCGCTCGAGTCGCGCATCCAAGACCTGTTCGGCGAATACTGATCCGCTCCCGGCGAGAGCGACCATGGCGTTCCCTTCGTTCGTTTATTCAGCGCCCACCATCGTCTGGTTCTCGCCCGGCGGCCTCGCGCGGCTCGGCAGCTACCTCAAGCGCATCGGCAAGCAGCGCGCGCTGCTCGTGTGCGACGCGCGCCTGCACGAGCTCGGCGTGAGCGCGCGCGCGACCGAAGCCGCGGGCGGGCGCGTCGTCGACGTGTGGAGCGCGGTCGAGGCCGACGCGCCGCGCGCCTCGGTCGAAGCCGCCGCGCATCACGCGAAGCAGGTTCGCGCGGACGCGATCGTCGCGCTCGGCGGAGGCAGCGCGATCGACACGGCGAAGGCCGCGGCGCTCGTCGCGGAGCACGGCGGGGACGTCGCGCGCTTCGACGGCGCGAACAAAGTCGGAGCGCCGGGCTTGCCCGTGATCGCGATCCCCACGACCGCGGGCACGGGCAGCGAGGCGTCGAACATCGCGGTCGTCAAAGATCCTGTCGCGGGTCGCAAGCTCGTGATCTTGGATCGCGCCGTGTACCCGACGGTCGCGATCGTCGATCCCGAGCTGACCTTTGATTTGCCCGCGAAGCTCACCGCGGCGACGGGCGTCGACGCGCTCTCGCACGCGGTCGAGGGCGTGGTCTCGCGCTATCACCAGCCCATCTGCGACGCGATCGGCGTCGAGTGCGTGCGGCTCGTGCGCGCGCACCTCGGCGCGGCGTGCGCCTCGCCGCGCGACGTCGAGGCGCGATCGGGGATGATGCTCGCGGCGTCGATGGCGGGGCAGCTCGTGGCCATGACGTTCAGCGGCGTGTCGCACGCGCTCGCGCACGCGCTCGGCGTAGGCTTCGGCGTCCATCACGGCACGGCGAACGCGATCGGCCTGCCGTGGTCGGTGCGCTTCAACGCGGAGCACGCCGGCGCCGCTGCGATGTACGCGCGGTGCGCGGACGCCTTCGGCGAGCGCGATCGATCACCTGAAGGCCTCGCGCGCGCGCTCGATCATTTCATCGCGGATTTGGGCTTGCCGCTCAAGCTCTCGGAGGTCGGCGTCACGCGCGCGGATCTCCCCAAGCTCGCCGCGCTCGCGTTCGCGGATCCGTCGCACGGACCGAACCCCGTCGCGGTCGAGAGCGCCGCGGCGTTCGAAGCCGCGCTCGAATCCATCGTGTGAGCGCGCGATGACCGAGCGCGTCTACTTCGACTTCGATCAGGTCTTCGACGCCGACGAGTACCTCTACTTCTACGAGGACACGCTGCGCGAAGAGGACACCCCCTCGCAGGTGAGCTTCGCGCTCCGCGCGCTCGGCGCGTCGAAGGGCGACAAGATCCTCGACCTCGGGTGCGGTCACGGCCGCCACGCGAACGAGCTCGCGCGGCGAGGGTGCGAGGTGCTCGGGATCGATCTCGTCCCCGGCTTCCTCGACCGCGCGCGCGCCGAGGCCGAGCGCGAAGGGCTCTCGGCCACGTACGTGCACGGCGACGTGCGCGGGCTTGGTTTGACGAGCGTCTTCGATCACGCGGTCTGCCTCTTCGACGCGTTCGGCTTCCTCGACGACGAGGGCAACGAGGCGTACCTGCGGAGCGCGCACGCGGCCATCAAGCCGGGCGGCGCGCTGCTCCTCGACACGCGCAGCCGCGACTTCATCGTGCGCAGCATCTTGCCCGTGACCGTGCTCGACAAGGGCGACGACATGATGGTCGACCGGCACATGTTCGACGTGCCCACGGGCAGGCTCGTCGATCGCCGCACGTACGTGCGCGACGGGCGCGCGCGCACGGTCACGTTCTCGCTGCGGCTCTACACGTTGAGCGAGCTCACGCTCTTGCTGCGCACGACGGGCTTCACCGTGGAGCAGGCGTGGGGAGGGTGGGACGGAGGGCCCATCGCGCTCGGCAAAAATAGGATGATCGTGCTCGCCCGGCGCGACGGCGGGTGATCGATAAAGGCTTTGGGCCTCGAGCGTCATCACTCTTCTAAACGCTTCTCGACGGTGTTTGGTGTCAACCTCAATGACCTCGACGCCGTGAGGTGATATCCACAACACCGCTGCATCCCTTATTTCGTGCGTCCCCTTCGGCGGTGGCGAGCAGGGATATAGCGGCCTTTCTGCTCGACTCCAAAAGGGGGATATGTTGTTCTCTCCCTCCCTCAAGGAGAGTTATGGCGCGCACCGCACCGGTCCCGGACATTCCCCCCATTCCCGGCATGTGCCCCAGCATCGCGGTCCTGGCCGGAGGCGGAGACGGCGGGGGCGGCGGGGGAGATGGCGCCGGCGACGGGAGCGGCGACCAGAACGCGGGCGCCGGAGCCGGCGGGGAGGGCGCGGACGGCGACGGCCGCAGCGCAGGCGGATGTGGCGTAAGCGGCAGCGGCGGCTGCTCCGTACACAGCCACACGCCCGCTGCCGGCCATCCGGTCGACGTCGTCACCGGGCGCGCATACACCGATCCGGTGGTGGACCTCTTCCTCCCCGGGCCTATCGATCTCGCCTTTCGCCGGTCTTACAGCAGCACCGCCGCCGAGCGCGACATCGGTTTGGGATTCGGCTGGAGCCATTCGCTCGCTTGGCAGATCGAGGTCGGGCGTCGATCGGTGACGGTGCACACCCAAGACGCGCGGGTCGTCGAGATGAACAAGCCGGAGGAAGGGGGGATCGTCCTCGGCCAAGGTGGTTGGGTCCTCCACCGGCAGTCATGGGGATACACCCTCCACACGGGCGAAGATCATGCGATGATCTTCTCCGCGGTCGAGGACGATGGAAAGCGGTATCTCCTCACGGCGCTCGTCGATCGCAACAGCAACCGCGTGGCGCTGACGTACGAGGACGGCAAGCTCGTCGAGGTGATCGACGGGGCCGGCAGGGTCGTCCGCGTGAGGTGGACGCCGGAGGGCCGCATCGCGGCGCTCGACGTCAGAAACGCCGTGTCTCAAGCGCAATGGGTGACGGTCGTCCGATATCGCTATGACACGCAGGGAGACTTGACCGAGGTGGAGGACGCCGCGGGACACGTGACCTCGTACACGTACGATGATCACCTCATGACCTCGGAGCGAGCCCCCACCGGGCTCACGTTTCATTTCGTGTACGACGCCAAACGCCGCTGCGTCGAGACGTGGGGGGATTACCCGGGCCGGACCGACCCGAGCCTCATGCCCGATTTGCCGAAGCTCCTCAACGACAAGACGACGCCCGCCAAAGGTATTTATCACTGCAAGCTGTCGTTTCACGAGGGGGCTTATACCGAGGTCGATGACTCGACGCGCACGCGCCGCTTCCTCGGGAACGCCTTCGGCAAGGTCAGCAAAGCGGTCGAGGGCAGCCGCGCCACGACGCGCTCGTTCGACGATCAAGGGAACGTGCTCACCGCCGTCGATCCGTGCGGGGCCGTCACCGTATGGGAGTACGACGCGCGGGGGAACGTCATCAAGCAGACGGACGCGATGGGAGGGGTCTCGTGGGTGACGCGGGACGCCGCCGGCAACGTCCTCGAATATACGGACGAAGCAGGGAGGACGGCGACGTACCTGCGCGACAGGAACGGCAACGTGCTCGAGCGGCGCGACTTCGACGGCCGCGTCTACACGTATCAATACGACACGCGCGGGCTCGTGACCGAAGAGCGCGCGCCGAACGGCGGGCGCACCCTCTTCCGGTACGACGGGCACGGGAACCTCATCGAGCTCACGCTCCCGAACGGCGCCTTGTATCGGTTCACGTTCGACTGGTTCGGGCGGCGCACCAGCGTGATCGATCCGACCGGCGGTGTTCGTCGATACGTCTACGACAGCACCGGGAACCTGACACAGATGGTGGAGACCGACGGGACGGCGTCGCACTATCACTATGACAGCGCCGGGAACCTCCTTTATGGGCTCGACGCCGACGGCAAGACGTGGCGCTATGAGCACGGCGGTTTCAACGTCCTCACCGCGATTCAATCCCCCGACGGCGGTGTCATTCGGATCCAGTACGATCGCGAGGGGAGGGTCGTTCGGGTCGTCAACGAGAAGGGGGAGGTCCAAGCGTACGAGCGCGACGTCTACGGCGACATCGTCGAAGAGCGCACGTTCGACGGCCTCGCGAGGCGCTGGCGCAGAGACGCGATGGGGCGCACCATCCGTTATCAGGACGACGCCGGGCATCTCCACACCTTCACACGCGATCTCCTCGGTCGCGTCGTCGAGGTGGAGTACGACGACGGCACCGTTCAAAAGCGCTCGTATGACCCGACCGGGCTGCTCACCGAGGTGTCGCTCGACGGCTCCGAGGTCCGCTTCGAGCGCGATCCGATGGGCCGTATCCTCACCGAAGAGCAGGTGCTCCGCGGCGACGCGCACCGGATCGAGATCGCCTACGACGTGATGGGCGACGAGGTGAGCCGGCGGAGCTCACTCGGCATGAGCCAGAGCGTTGAGCGTGACGTCATGGGCGCGCGCGTGAAGACACGCCTCGGCCCCGCGTTCGAGATCCTCCATGAGAAAGACATCATGGGTCAGGAGATCAAGCGCCATTTGCCCGGCGGCGGTCGCATCGAGAGCCTCTTCGACGAGCGGCGGAGGCTCCGGCGGAGGCGCGCCGTGAACCCCTCCCAAGGCTCGTCCGGCGCCCCCGGAGAGCCTCAATGGGTGGGCCTCCGCGACGACGGATCCACCCTCGATCGCGCGTACACCTACTCTCCTCTCGGCAACGTGCTGAGGACCTGGGACAAAGACCGCGGCACGACAGAGTACGATTACGACCCCATCGGCCGGCTCCTCGCCTCGCTGCCGGAGGGCGCCCCCGGCGAGCGGTTCTCGTACGACGCGACCGGCAACGTGGTTGAATCGGGCGTCGCGCGCGCGTACGGCCCGGGGAATCGCCTGCTCCGGCGCGGCGACACCGACTATGTTTGGGACAAGGCGGGGTTCCTCAGCGAGAAGGTCGTGAGGGGCGCGCGCGGGGAGGAGCGCTGGCGCTACGAGTGGAACGCACAAGGGTTGTTGAGGGCCGTAGACACCCCCGACGGATCGCGCGTCGCGCTCGAATACGACGCCTTCGCGCGCAGGCTCGAAAAGCGCGTCACCAAAGACGGCGACCTCCTCCGCCGCACCCGCTTCGTGTGGGACGGACACCTCTTGGCGCACGAAATCCGCGAGATCGCGGCCGCGGACGGCGATCAAATCGTTGAGGAGCGCACATACACCTTCGAGGACAAGAGCGAGTCGCCCATGGCCCAATTGACCCGCTCGCGCGCGACGCCTCAAGGCGATCTCGCGCCCTCCGAGGAGGAGTGGGTCCACTACGTCAACGACCCCAACGGCACGCCGGAGGCCCTGGTCGGGCGCAGCGGGGATGTCGTCTGGAGGGCCGATCGTACGGTGTGGGGCGAGCGCCGCGCGGGCTCGGCGGGAGATGCAGACACGCCCATCGGCTTCGCAGGGCAATATTACGACGAAGAGACGGGGCTCTATTACAACCGTTATCGCTACTACGACCCTGAGGCGTGCCGCTTCGTGAGCCGCGACCCGATCGAGCTCCGGGGCGGGATTAACGTCTATTCGTATGAGGTCAACCCCCTCTCCTGGATCGATCCGCTCGGCCTCGCCCCCCACACCGTGACCGCCGACATCGACGGCACCCCCCTCCGGCCGGCGAGCGGAGCCAACGGGTTCGACTCCACGATGTCAGGCGCGGAGTTCGATGCCCTGCGGGCGCGGCACAACCCGGGAGGCAGCGAGGCCCTCGATCGACGGCTCTGCCACACGGAGCACAAAGCGTGTGAGGCCGCCAGGAACGCGCCCATTCAGCCGGGCCAGACGCTCAACATCAACAACGGCACCGAGCCCCCGTGCGTCAATTGTCGAGGTGCCATGAACGATCTTGCCGCGGGCTCGCGGTGCAACGTCAATTATAACTGGACCGACGCGCAAGGACAGCAGAGGACCTGGAGCACGACCCCGGAGAGGGCCGATCGATCCATCCGAAACCGCAACGCGAGGAACGCGGCCGCCGCGCGCCGCGCGGCCGGCGGGAGTTGACCTGCACCCGCGGCTCAAGGATCATGCTTTTGACGCGGTGCAGAGCTCTTTGATGAGGTGAAACGGGATGCTCGAGGTCAAGCGACTGGCGGGGTACGAAATTGAAGATGAGGCCGCGCTCCTCGCGGCGCTCCCGGTGCCCGCGGGGTCGCTGCGCGATCGTGTCGTGCGCGCCCTCGGATGGCACCTCTCCGTGCGCGCAGGGGCCGGAGGAGGGGCCGCGATCACCGCGAGCACCGATGCGGGCGTGAGGCTCCTCAGCGAGCTCCCGTCGGACGCGCTCGCGGAGGTGACGAGGCTCGATCTCGTCGGCGAAGGGGCTCTCCTGGCCTCCTCCGCGCTCGACGGGGCTGCGCTCCGGCGCCTCTCCTCGCTTGGGCTCAAAGGCACGGCGAAGGTCGACGCCTCACCGATCCTCGCCGCGCTGGTGCCCAAGCTCAGCGCGCTCGAGGGCTTGACGTGCTCGTGCCGAGATCTCGATCCGAGCGCATTTTCGGCCATCGCGAGCGCGAAGGGGCTCCGCGCGTTGACCTTGGGCGGCGCGATCGGCGAGCCCGGATTACACGCCATCACCGCCCTCCAGGCCCTCGAACGGCTCGACCTCTTCAACTGCTATGAGCCCAAGCTCAAGCCCAAAGACATCGCGTGTCTCGCCGCGCTCAAGGGGTTACGGTCACTCCGCCTCTCGGTCGCCGGCCTCACCAAAGCAACGATGAAGGAGGTGGCAAAGCTCTCCTCCCTCGAAGAGCTCGACCTCAGTCGCAACGATGGATTGGCGGACGGCGCGCTGGCGCAGCTCGGACAGCTCCCGCGCCTTCAACGCCTCACGCTGGTGGGCGATCTCGCGTCCGTCGAGACCGCCCGCGCGATCGCGGGTCTCTCGAGCCTCAAGGAGCTCAACCTCGAAGGCAACCAGAAGCTCGGTGATGAAGGGGCGCGCGCCCTCTCGACGAACCAAGGGCTCATTCGGCTGAACGTGCGCAGGTGCGGCCTCAGCCCGGCCGGCGTCGAGGCCATCGGCGCCATCACCTCGCTCGAAGATCTCGATATCGGAGGCATCCCCGGGACAGGCGCCTTCGCCGGCGCGCTCCCCAAGCTCCCTCGCCTCCGTCGCCTCGCCGCCGAGCACGCGGCGCCCAACGAGGCGGATCTCCGCGCCATGGCCGCCCTCCCTTCGCTCTCCGAGCTGCACCTCGGATATGGTCGTATGAAGGGCGGCGCAGAGCTCTTATCGGGCCTGCGGGTGACCGCGCTCTCGCTCGATCACTGCGCCCTCGGCGCCGAGGGGATGCGCGCGATTAGCCGCCTCGAGCGCGTCGAGTGGCTCAACGTGGCGGGCAGCGCGATTGACGAGTCGGGCCTTCGCGACGCCGGACAGCTCACGAGCCTGCGGTTCTTGCACGCGGGCGATAACCCCATTGGCGCGGGCGCGCGCCATCTCGCCGCGCTCACGGAGCTGCGCGAGCTCTACCTCAATGACGCTGGGCTCGACGCCAAAGCGGGCTCCGCGCTCGCGGCGCTCGCGCGCCTGCGCCTGCTCGTCCTCCACGGAAACGCGCTCGGCGACGAGGGCGCCTCTCATCTCACCTCGCTCGCGCGCCTCCGCCTCCTCAACGTCGTTCATAACGGCATCTCCGGCGAGGGGCAGGCGCGCCTCCGCGCGGCCCTCCCGGATGCGTTGATCGAGATCTGATTGACGCGTTGTGGAGCAGCACTCCACAATGCGCGCCCCCTCCCTCGGAGCTGCGCGCACGATGATCGATTTCGAGCCCACCGAAGAGCAACGCTTGATGCAGGGCAGCGTCGCGGACCTCGCGAAGAGCGCGCTTTATCCGCGCACGCGCGAGATGGAGCGCCTCCGCGAGGTCCCCGAGGACACGCGCAGGCTCGCGCACGAGATGGGCCTCGGCCTCGCGTGCGTGCCCGAAGCCGCGGGCGGCGCGGGCCTCGGCATGACGACGAGCGTGATGATCGAAGAGGAGCTCGGCGCGGCCGACGCGGGCGCCGCGTTCGGCCTGCCCGGCCCGGGCGCGCTCGCGACAGCGGTCGTCGAGCTGGGCTCGATCGATCAAGCGAGCCGGGCGCTCGCGGACTTCGCGGGCGACGACGGACACAGCCGCTTCGGCGCCGTCGCGTGGAGCGAGCCCGCGCCGTGCCGCGAGCGCGCGGGGTTCGTCACGGTCGCGGAGCCGTGCGACGGCGGGTACGTGATCACCGGGAAAAAAGCCTTCGTCACGAACGCTCACCGCGCGCACCGGTTCGTCGTGCTCGCGCAGGTCGACGCGAGCAAAGGATGGGCGGGCATCGGCGCGTTCCTCGTCGAGAAGGGCGCAGAGGGCCTCAGCATCGGCGCGCGCCACGACACGCTCGGCCTCGACGCCGCGGACTTCGGCGCGATCGAGCTCACCCGCGTGCGCGTCGACGAGGCCGCGCGCCTCGTCCCCGAAGGCGATTTCACGCGCGCGCTGCTGCGCTTCTTCGCGAAGCGCGCGCTCGTGGTCGCCGCGCGCGCCGTGGGCCTCGCGCGGTTCGCGTACGAGATCGCGCGCGAATACGCCGAGACGAGGACCGCGTTCGGCAAGCCGATCGGCCACTTTCAAGCCGTCGCGTTCACGCTCGCCGACAGGCTCATGGACGTGGACAGCTCCCGATGGCTCGTGTGGAAGGCCGCGAGCCTTTGGGATGCCGGAGAAAAAGAGGATCACGCGCTCGTCGCGACCGCGCGCGCCGCCGCCACCGCGTTCGAAGCCGCGATGCGCACCGCCGATGACTGCGTGAGCTTGCACGGCGGATCAGGCTTTATCCGCGATCTCATCGCCGAGAAATTGATGCGCGACGCGAAGCAGCTCGCGCTCACCGCGCCCACCGCCGAGCAGCTCGATCAGCTCGCCGCCGCCATCGAGGTCGGCGCGCCGCTCGACCCCGCGGTCGTCCTGCCCACCCCCGACGCTCAAGCGATCTTCACCTGAGGCCAAAGCCATGATCGAGTTCTCGCTGACCAAGAAGCAAAAGGAGCTGAAGGACGGCATCCATCAGCTCGGCCAATACGTCATTCGGCCCATGAGCCTCGACATGGATCGCAAGCACGAGGTCCCCGAGGGCTTCCTCCGCAACTTCATGCGTATGGCGAGCGCCATGCGCGGCGGAGAGAGCTTGACCGACTTCGACGACGTCGCGGGCGAGAAGGCGAGTGACCCGTCCAAAGCCTCGCAAAAGAACCGCACCGCCGCGATCGGCGCCGAGGAGCTGGCGTGGGCCGACGCCGCCATCCTGCTCTCGCTCCCCGGGCCCGGGCTCGGCGCTCCGCCCGTCCGCGGGACTGGCACGCTCGAACAGAAGAAGCGCTTCTTCGGCATGTTCAAAGACATGGAGACTGGGACGCTCAAGTGGGGTGCTTATGGCCTCACCGAGCCCGGCGCGGGGAGCGACGTCGCGGGCATCCGCACGAGCTGCCGCAAAGAGGGCAAAGAGTGGGTGCTCAACGGCCGTAAGTGCTACATCACCAACGGCGGGCGCGCGATTTGGACCGTCATCTTCGCGACCGTCGATCCCTCGCTCGGCCGCGCCGGACAACGCGCCTTCGTGGTCGAGAAGGGCACGCCGGGCTTCTCGGTCGGCAAGATCGAAGAGAAGATGGGTTTGCGCGCCAACGAGACGGCCGAGCTCGTGCTCGAAGATTGCCGCGTCCCCGAGGAGAACCTCTTGGGCGGCGAAGAGGCGTATGTGTCCAAAGAGGGCTTCGTGACCGCGATGAAGACCTTCGACAACACACGACCGCTCGTCGGCGCCATGGCCGTCGGCATCGGCCGCGCGGCGTACGAATACGCGCGCGACTTCGTGAAGGACAATTACATGCTCGCGCGGCCCATCCCCCGTTATGCCGCGCTCGCCGAGCGCTTGGCCAAGGTGGGGAGGCGCCTCGACGCCGCGCGGATGCTCGTTTATCGCGCCACGTATTTGGCCGACATGAGCATCCCCAACGCCAAAGAGGCCAGCATGGCCAAGGCCGCCGCCGGCCAAGCCGCCATCGCCGCGTGCGCCGAGGCCATCGAGATCTGCGGCGCGCACGGGTCGCTCGCCACCGATCACGCGCTCGTGGAGAAGTGGTTCCGCGACATCAAGGTCTATGACATCTTCGAGGGCACAGGGAACATCCAGCGCGTCGTGATCGCGAAGCGCATCTTGCCTGGCATCAAGGGGTTTTAACAGGCTATCAAAGCCCCGTACAAGCCACCTCGTAGATCGGTTTGCTCGTCCCCTCGCTCACGGTCCGATACGCGGTCCCCGCCACGTTGAAGCCCACCGCCTCACCTTGCCCTTCGTCGGCCACAGGCACCAAACAAGGCGGGCGAGCGAGCGCGGCGGCGGCGCCCTCACCAGGCTTCATGGGGTAATACCAAAGGTTCGTGTACGTGCGGAGGATCACGCCGTGCCCGGCAGGGTGGATGTCTCCCCCGGTCACGAGCGCGCTGCCGTCGGGCGGCTTCACCTCACCGCTCTTGACCGGCGTCACCATGACTCCCGGCGTGAGCTGCGCCGGAAAATCAAAGACGAACGACGGCCCCGCGAACACCTTGGTGACGATGCTGATGACTCCGCTGGTGGGGTGGACGATCAACGTCTCTGCGTTGTGCGGCGTGTCTGGGTAATTGAAGGGGATCGCATCGGCGGTGACCGTCGCGTCGGCGACGCTCGCGGGCTCGGGCACGCGATAAATCGTGTACGAGGTGCGCACCGTGCTGTTGTCGCCGATGTCGGCCAAGAAGACGCACGACGCCTGCGAGCCGGGGGAACAAGGCCCCACCGCGATGTCCTCCCAATCCACCGCGGAGGCGCCTTGTACGGTGAAGGTCGCGAGGAGCTGCCCCGCGCCGCTCAACGCGAAGAAACGCGCGGAGTCCCCAGAGTCGTTGTGAACATACCACACGTCCTGGTAAACACGGCTCGCCGCGATGCCCGAGACCTCGTTGAGCGCGCTCGAAGAGAGCGTGCCCTTCTCGACAGGCGTGGAGCAAACAGGGCACGTCGGGGCCATGCCCCCGTTCCCGCCGGTCCCCGCGTCGGCCGGACCGCCCCCGCCCGAAGACGAGGACGCGGCCGACGATGAGGCGCTGCTGCTCGCGGTGGTGTTGCCCCCGCCGCTGCACGCGAAGACGAGAGGAGGGATGAGCGCGGTGAAGATTCGATATCTGGAGCGAGGGAGCCTCATCCGGCTTGGCTCGCCTCGTCCGTGGCGTGCACCACCGGAGCCACCGTGACAGGCACGCCGGCCAAGATGGCCGTGCCGGTGAGCGGCTCGACCTGCTGCTCGTCGGTGATCGCGTTCATGCTCGGCCCCTCGACACCTCCCGCGACGCGCATCGTGCTCGCGGCGGGCGCGTGCCCAAAGCCATGAGGCAAGCTCACGACACCCGGCATCATGTCGGCGGTGATCTCGACGCGCGCGGTGACGGAGGCCGCGCGGCCGGTGATGCGCGCCAAGCTGCCTTTGGTGAGCCCGAGCCGCTTCGCGTCGTCGGGGTGGACCATGAGCGCAGAGCGACTCGGCCCCTTCACGAGCGAAGGGATGTTGTGCATCCAGGAGTTGTTGGAGCGCACGTGCCTCCGGCCGATGAGGAGCAGCTCGTCTTTTTGCGCGTGATCGACCCACTCCCCGACGCGCGCCATGTCGTCCAAGAAGGGTTTGGGCGCGAGGTTGACGCGGCGCCCGGGGAGGCTCACCCGCTCATGGCGCATGGGGACGAGCGGGCCCAAGTCGACGCCGTGAGGAGCGGCCTTGAGCTTTTGGAGGTTGAGCCCGTCGCGCCACGGGAGCCCCTTGTCGCCATAAGGCCCGAAGCGAAGGAGCACGTCGAGCGCGAAGTCCATGCTGGGTGAGCCGAGGCCCAACACGGCTTCGATGGCCTTCTTGCGCAGGCCGCCCGCGCGCTCGGCCGCGATGCGCATCGAGAGCTCATAAAGGATGTCCCAGTCGTCGCGGCCCTCCGGGTCCGGCGTGACCGAAGGCTCGGAGTATTTGGCGGTGTTGCGCACGGCGATGGCGTGGAAGATGAGGTCGTAGTGCGCGCGCTCGAGCCCGGATCGCGGCGGCAAGACCAGGTTCGCGTGACGCGTGGTCTCGTTCAGATAGATGTCGATCGAGACCATGAAATCGAGGCTCGCGAGCGCGCGCGACAGCCGCTCTCCGCCCGGCACCGAGAGCACGGGGTTGCCCGCGAGCGTCACCATGCCTCGAATCTGCCCCTCGCCGGGGGTCTCGATCTCCTCGGCGATCGCGGCCGCGGGGAGCATCCCGCCTACCTCGGGGAGCCCTCGGACGCGCGATCGGAACCTGCTCACGTGGCTGAGCCCCATCCGCCGCGCGACGTCGTTGAGGTTGATGGCGGGCTTCGTGAACATCGCGCCGCCCGGACGATCGAAGTTCTGCGTCACCACGTTGAGCGCATCGACGAGCCAGCTGGCCGTCGGCCCAAACGCGTTTTGGCTCACGCCCACGCGGCTGTACGCGACCGCGCTCTCGGCCGCCACGAACTCGCGCGCGAGCCGCTCGATCGTCGTCGCGGAGAGGCCCACCGCGCGCTCGACGCGCTCGGGCGAGAAGGGCGCGACCGCGCTCTCCAGATCGCTCAGGCCCGACGCCATCTCGTAGACCGGGCTCGATTGAACGAGCCGCTCGGCGAAGATCACGTGGAGCATCGCCGCGATGAGCGCCGCGTCCGCGCCCGGCCGGATGAAGTGATGCTCGTTGGCGAGCTCGGCGGTCTCGGTGCGACGAGGATCGATGACGACGAGCTTGCCGCCGCGCTCGCGGATGCCCTTGAGCCGCCCGCGCACGTCGCCGAGCGTCATGATGCTGCCGTTCGACGCGAGCGGGTTCGCGCCGAGCATCAACATGTAATGCGTGCGATCGATGTCGGGCACGGTGAGCGCCGCGATGTCGCCGAACATGTGGTGCGACGCGAAGAGCCTGGGGTTCGCGTCCTGCGAGTTTGCGTCGAAGCGGTTGCGCGTGCGGAGCGCGCTGAAGAGCGCCTGTGCCATCAAGATGGCGCCCGTGTTGTGCACGGTGGGGTTGCCGATGTACGTGCCGACCGAGCTCTTTCCGTGCCGCGTTTGGATCTCGACCAAACGCTCCGCGGCCTCGCGCAGCGCCTCGTCCCACGTCACGCGCTCGAAGCGGCCGGAGGACGTGCGGCGCATCGGGTGGCGCAGCCGATCCGGGTCCTCGTAGAGCTCGCGCATCGCCGGCCCCTTGGGACAGATGTGGCCGCGCGAGAAGACGTCATCACGATCGCCGCGGATCCCGGTCACGCGGCCCTGGTCGACCTCCACGACCATCCCGCACATCGCCTCGCACAGGTTGCACGTCCGGTATTTTTGCTCGGCCATCGTCGCTCCTCGGGCGCGCATTGTGGCAGCGGTGAGGCGCCGCGCGGGATGAAAAATCGTCAAACGTAGCTCGCTCCGCGGGGCACCCTCGCCGCGGGGGAGCTGGTCAATCAACCCTCCAAAGGTAGATCTTTTGAGCGTTCCAATACGCGTGCCCGACGGCGTCATCGCCGTTCCAGAGGTCGATATGACCTTGGCCCGCGAAGTCAGGGAGCTTGATAAAGGCCATCACCCCCCGCTCGCCCAAGGCGTCTTCGGGGACGCTCTTCTCGTCGTCTTGGGCGGTCCAGCTCAGCGAGGGGCTGCCCCATTGGCTGCGCAAAAAGTCGGCGAGATCGCGCGCGCCGCGCGAGATGCCATGAGGGCAGAGCGAGGCGGCATATCTATATTTGCCGAGGAGGCGTGAGGCGCCGCCCGAGGCCGCGGCGTTGAGCGCGGTGATGTCCGCGCGGCTCTCGACCAGGTTGTTCGCGAGCGCGAGCGCCTCGCCCATGCGGATCGCACAGGTGTTGAGCGAGATAGGGTTCTTCTTATAAAGGAACGGGCAGTCATGGACGCTCTCGGGGTCAACCTCGTAATTGGCCACGAGCGCGTCGAACGAGGGCTTGGGGAAGCGCGGCATTTGCGGATAGTACACGTGATGGCCCGAAAGACCCCGACCGCGCTCACCCTCGCCGGCCTCGACCCCTCGGGAGGCGCGGGGATCGCCGCGGACCTCCGCGCCTTCCAAGCAGCAGAGGTGTGGGGAGCGGCCGTCTGCGCGTGCCTCACCGTGCAATCGACTCAAGGGCTGCGTGAGGTCTCCGCGGTGCGATCATCGCTCGTCGTCGCGCAGGCGCGCGAGGTGCTCGTGGACGCGGACGTGCGCGCGATCAAGACGGGCGCGATGGGCTCGGCCGCCAACGCCCGCGCGGTGGCGGCGCTGATCCGCGAGCACCCTCGGATCCCGGCCATCGTGGATCCCGTGATGATCCCGACCCGCGGGCGCGCGCGGCTCGACGGCAAAGACGGCAAAGGCAGCTCCCGCGCGCTGCTCGCGCTCATCGGCGCGGCTACGCTCGTCACGCCCAACATGGCTGAAGCCGCGGCGATCGCCGGAGGGACGATCGCATCCGAAGCGCAGGCCATGGAGGCCGCCCGCGCGATCGTCGCGTTGGGCGCGCGCGCGGTGCTCGTCAAAGGCGGCCACGGCAAAGGCCGCGAGGCGGTCGACGTGCTCGCGATGGATGGGCACATGATCCGTGTCGCCGGGCCTCGCAGAAAGACCGGCGAGATTCACGGCACCGGCTGCACGCTCGCGTCGCTCATCGCAGGCAAGCTCGCCGCGCGCGGCCGCGCGCGCGTCGACGTCGCGCTGATGGAAGAGGCCGTGCGCTGGGCCAAACGCGCGATCGACGAGGCGATCCAACATCCTATGCGCGTGGGCAAAGGGCTCTTGGTGATGAG
>CAYTJL010000178.1:0-20491 GCA_964437785.1 uncultured Polyangiaceae bacterium | reverse complement strand
GAGAGAGGAGCAATATCCCATGAAGAGATGGCTGATGACGGCGTTGGGGCTCGCGGCGTTCGCGTCGCTCACCGCGGCGCCCGCGTGCGGAGGCGGCGAAGGCGGCTCGGGGGGAGGCACGGGCGCGAACGGCGGCGGCACGAGCGACGGCGGGACGAGCTGCAACGATGATCCCCTCGTGTGCCCCTCCGGCCAGACGTGCTGGTTCACCGACACCGAAGGAGCGATGCTCGATTGCTACACGAGCGGCGCCGGCAAGACCGGCGACCCGTGCGACAACTTCGTCAAGATGCCGAGCTGCGGAGATGGGATGATCTGCCTTCAGCTCCAAGGCATGAGCCAAGGCGCCTGCGCACCCTATTGCGACGCCTCGCACCCGTGCCCGAACAACACATCATGCCTGACGGTGATGACGCCGGGGATGGTGACCATCCATGCGTGTGACGTCTCCGCTCCTCCTCAAGACGGCGGCGCCGACGGCGGTTGATCCGCCTCACGCCCCTCAGACCGCGGGTTGCCGGCTCCGTGCGCGCATGACGACGATCGCATGGCTCGCGACGACGACGCCCCACGCGATGACCACCCAGTAGAACCACACGCCGCCGATCAGCTTGTCGTTGAGGACGAAGGCGAACGCGCTCGCCACGATGTACGCGCAGACGTGCGCGGTGAACCACCGCTGCGCGCGGCTCGCCGCCGCGCGGCGCTCTTCTTCGGCGCGAGCGCGCTCCTCCGCGGCGAGCCGCTCGTCCTTGATGCGGCGCTCTTCTGCTTCGATGCGACGCTGCTCGTCTTCGGCGCGGCGTTTCCGCTCTTCTTCCGTGTAGGCCAGGGCCTCGTCGAGCTGCTTGCGCGAGTCCTCTTTGTTCGCAGTGCGGGCGGTCTCGAGCATGTAGTCGAGCGAGACGCGACCTTCACCGGAATCTCCGGCGGTCACGCCGGGCTTGGGATCTCGAACAGGGTTGGTCATGAGAGGAGCGGGAGCGCCACGGAAACAATAGGAAAAATAGCAGGCTTTGGGGAGCGCCGCCCGGCCGAAAAAACATGCTCCGAGGACGTTGACGGCGGCGCGACGCGAAGCGTGGTTAGCAGCCCGTTGATTTATCTGCTCGCGAGCGCCGTAGCCTACGTCGCGCGCGGGTCGACGAACGCGCTCGCGACGGCGATGAGCCGGCCCCCACGGCCACGCTTAAACGACGTCAGTGAGGGAGCTTGGCGCTGAGGAACGATTGGAGCTTGACGAGGTTCTTCTCGTCACGGGTAAACGAGGGCACCTCGAAGCTCGCCGCCCAACCGCCCACCTCGGCCTCGAACGCGGCGCGCACGCCGTCGTCGCGGAGGATGTCATCGACCGTCCGGCCGCGCGCCGCGCCTTTGGTCAACCCCTTCACATACATTTCGAGCCGCGCGTAGTCTCTGCCGAGCAGATCCGCCACGAGCTTTGCCCCTTCGGCCAAGCGGCTGAGCACGGGCGCGGCCTCGCGATCCGCCGGCGCGTCGTGGAGCGCGAGCGCCGCCGAGACGCGGAGCACGAACGCGTCGTCGAGAAACCCCAGATCCTCGATGCCGTCCGGGATCAGATCCAATGACTTGAACAGGTAATTGAGACCTGCGGCGGCGTGGCGCTTCGTGCTGTCGGCCACGTTGGGCGCGTTGAGCACGTGCGAGAGCTCCGTGGCGTCGGCGGCCAACGTGCGCAGCCACTCGGGGAAGGTGTCGAGGCAGCGGGTCTGAAGCTCGGTCATGAGAGTCCTCCGGCGCGGCGGAGCCTACCCCAAAGCACCACCCGGTTGACAGCCCCGATTGCAGCCGCGTACCGTATTTCGTGATGAAGCGCGCTTTCTTCACGACGATCCGCGCGGCGCTCCTCGCCTCCTTGGCGCTCTGCGCGTTCGGCTCGTTCGGCTGCATCTCGGTCGCACCTTGGGAGCGGGGCATGCTCGCCAAAAAGAAAATGCAGATGGACCCCGATCCGCTCGCGACCCAGCTCGAACAGCACGTCTTCGAATACCGTGAAGGCGCGGCCGGCGGCCTCGGCGCGGTGGGCGGGGGCTGCGGCTGCAACTGATGAAGAGCACACGGCTCCCCGCGGCCACGATCGCGCTCGCGCTCGCCGCATGCGCGTCATCATCCGCGCGCGCGGACTGGTCGGGCGCGCTCGACGGGCGCTCATCGATCTACCAAGACACCGATCGCACCTTCATCAGCACCACGGTCGTGTCCGGGAGGATCAGCCCGCGCGACGTGTTCTCGGTGAGCGGCCACTACCTCGCCGACATCATCACGAGCGCCTCCGTCGACGTGGTGAGCGCCGCGACGGGCGCCTTCCACGAGATCCGTCAAGAGGGCAACGGCGCCGCCGTTTATGCGGACGGGACCAACACCGCGCGCCTCGGATACACGTACTCCGTGGAGCACGATTGGCGATCGCACTCCATCTCGGGCGGCTACTCGCGCGACTTCTTCAATCACATCCTCACGGTCGGCCTCTCGGGCGGCTTCATCACCAACGACATCTTCCGATCGTGGAGGCGCCGCACCGTCGGCCCGAACGGCGAGATCGTCACCGCCAACGAGGACCTCTCCGCGCACGACCCCAACTTCCAAAAGAAGCAGCTCCAAGGCTCGGGCTCGCTCGACATCGGCCTCGTCGCGAGCAAGCGCGATCTCGTGACCTTCAATTACACGTTCATGTACCTCTCCGGGTATCAAGCGAGCCCGTATCGGTATGTGTTCGTCTTCGACCAGAACCTCGCGGGGAGCTGCTTTTATTACCCTGCCTCCACCAACGGCTGTTACGCCGTGCCCGAGACCGTCCCCGAGGTCCGCGTCCGCCACGCGGGCGCGATCCGGTGGAATCGGCACGTCCTCAGCGACGCGGCCATCAAGACGTTCCTCCGCTTCTACGGCGATGATTGGGGCGTGCTCGCGCTCACGGGCGGCACCGAAGCGGTCTTTGGATTGCCCAAGGGCTTCGAGATCGGCGCCTCGGTGCGCGGCTACGTTCAAAAGGGCGCGACGTTCTACAAAGACGGCTACAAGACCCCGCTCAAGTACATGACGGCCGATCGCGAGCTGTCTCCCTTCTTCGACGCGTTCGGCAGCCTCCGCGTCGGCTGGGCCAAGGAGCACGTGGGGCCGTTCGAGCTGCACGCCGAGGTCAAGGGCACGGCCTTCTTGTTCCAGTTCTTCGACTTCGCCCGCCTGCCGCACCGTTATGGCTTGGTGGGCGAGATCTCGTTGGGAGGCTCGTTGTGAAGCGCGGTGTCGTCTTCTCCCTCGGTACGGCGCTCGCCGTGCTCGGCGTCGGCGCGCTCGGCTCCTCGTGCCAAGGAGGGCTCGACGATCCGCGGGATTTGCCGCCGCTCGACGAGGCCTATTATCGTTGCCGCGTCCAGCCCGTGCTGACGAAGAGCTGCGCCGGGCTCGCGTGCCACGGCAACGAGCAGCGTTATTTCCACATTTACACGCGCAACCGCCTGCGCGTGAGCACGGACCCGGCGACCATCAATGCGCAGCTCACCGAGGAGGAGCGCGGGTTCAACTTCAACTCGGCCCGCGCCTTCATCGACCCTGAAGATCCCGAGTCGAGCCTGCTCCTCAAGAAGCCTCTGGAGGGCCCCAAGGGCGGATACTTCCACGTCGGCGCGCTCATCTTCAACAAGGGCAACATCTTCGCCGACGAAGACGACAAAGACTACAAGATCATCCTCGCCTGGGCGTCGGGCGAAAAAGAGGAGGACCCTCAATGCATCGAGCCGGGGAGCGATCAATGAGGGCGCTTGGAGCAGCCTTGTTGGCGGGGGCGCTGGCCTGGGGAGCGCCTAAAGCGGCCTTCGCCTTCCACACCGGGCAGACGTTCGACAGGCCTCCCGGCGCGGGCGGCGGCGGGGGCATCTTCTACACCGGCGCCAAGAAGGATCATGGCTTTACGTGCACCATGTGCCACGAGAAGCCCGAGGGCCAGATCAAGGTCAGTTGGACCGTGGACCCGCCGCTCGACGGCGGCAAATACACGCCCGGCGCTCAATACACCTTCACGGCCAAGCTCGAAGGCGAGCACAAGGGGCTCGGGAACCCCTACAACTACAACGCGATCGTGGTGCAGTTCTTGGGGCAGGACGATAACTCCATCGGCATGATCACGAGCGCCGAGGACCCCACTTGTTATTACGTCTCCGGCGCCTCCTATGCGCCCACCAACACCTGCGCCACCGACAAAGGCCGCACCGAGTGGAGCTTTGTTTGGACCGCGGGCACGCCCGATCCCTTGAGCCCGATGGACCCTCCGCCGCTCATCCCCGCGAGCGGCCCTGTCACGGTGCTCTTCGCGGCGGTCGACGGCGACGGCGGCACGAGCGAGGTGGCGAAGCCGCGCAACGACCCGTTCAACGACGATGTTTACGTGACCGAGATGGTGCTGAACGAGGGCGCGACCGCGCGCCGCAACATGCCCTCTCGGCCCGGCACACTGGCCTTTGCGCTCGGGCTCGCCGTGTTTGGCGCGAGCCGGCGGCGCAAGGCCGATAAGGCCACTAAACGTACTTGACGGAGACGATCTCGTACTCTGTCTCGCCGGCGGGCCTCCTCACCAACACCACGTCGCCCGGCCGCTTGCCGAGGAGGGCGCGGCCGACAGGCGACTTCCAGCTGATGCGCCCGCGCGCGCTGTCGATCTCGTCTTCACCCACGATAACGTAGGTCGCGCGCTGCCCGTCTTCGCCTTCGAGCTCGACCGTCGCGCCGAAGAACACCTTATCTCCGCGCTGCTCGCCGGGCACGACCACGACCGCGCTCTCCAGCCGTTTGGTCAAATAGTGCATCCGCCGATCGATCTCGCGGAGCCTCTTTTTGCCATAGATGTACTCGGCGTTCTCGGACCTGTCGCCCTGCGCCGCCGCGTCGGCGACCTCTTGCACGGTCTTGGGCCGCTCCACCGAGCGGAGGCGCCCGAGCTCCTCCGAGAGCTTCTTCGCGCCTTCTTTGGTGATGTAATTGGGGTTCGACACGGCCTGTCACTCCACGCGGAGGACGTGAAAGCCCTTCTTGCCTCTGCCGATCACCACGTACCTACCCGCGAGGACGTCTTCGGTCCCGATGACGCGCTTGACGTCTTTGATCTTCTCGCTGTTGAGCGCGATGGCGCCGCCCTCGATGTCTTTCCGCGCTTGGCCCTTGGACGGGCTCACCCCGGCCTCGGCGAGCACGCTGACGAGCTGCGCGCTCTGCGTGCCGAGCGCGTCTTTGGCGAGCGGGCTCATCGGCGCTCCCTTCAAGGCCTCGTCGAGCTCCTCGGCCGTGAGCTCTTTGAAGGAGCCTTGTCCGAACAAAACCGCGCTCGCTTTGTGGGCCCGCGCGAGCGCCTCCTCGCCGTGGACGAACCGCGTGAGCCAGTCGGCGAGCGCCTGCTGCGCCCCGCGTTTGTGCGGCGCGGCCTCGTGCGCGGCGATGACCTCGTTGATCTCGGCGAGCGGAAGGAGCGTAAGATACTTGAGCCAAGGCCCCACGTCGCGATCATCGGCGTTGCGCCAGAACTGGTAAAACGCATAAGGCGAGGTGAGCTTGGGGTCGACCCAAATGTTCCCCGCCTCGGATTTGCCGAATTTTTGGCCGTCCGATCGGGTGATGAGCGGCGAGGTGAGGGCGTACGCGTCCTTCTCGCGCAAACGGCGGATGAGGTCGGCGCCCGACACGATGTTCCCCCATTGATCGCTGCCGCCCATCTGGAGCGTGCAGCCATAGCGATCGTGGAGGTGCAAAAAGTCATACGCCTGCATGAGCATGTACGAGAACTCGGTGTACGAGATGCCCTGTTCGCGCTGCTCCAACCGCATCTTCACCGAGTCGCGCGCGATCATCGCGTTGACCGAGAAGTGTTTGCCGATGTCGCGGAGAAAGTCCACGAGCCGAAGCTCGTTGAGCCAATCGCCGTTGTCGACCAAGAGCGCGTTGCCCTCGGAGAAGTCCAAGAAGCGCTCGAGCTGCGCGCGCATGGCGTTGAGGTTCTCGGCGAGCTTGTCTTTGGTGAGCATCTGCCGCTCGGCCTGTTTGCCGCTCGGATCGCCGATGAGCCCCGTGCCGCCGCCCACCACGGCGATGGGCCTGTGCCCCGCGCGCTGGAGGCGAACCAGGTTGAGGACGGGCAGGAGGCTCCCCACGTGCAGGCTCGCGGCCGTGGGATCGAAGCCGATGTACGCGGTGATTCGGCTCGTTTGCAGCGCCGGGCCGAGGTCGGGCGAGGAGAGTTGGTGGACGAGCCCGCGGGCTTGGAGGTCGGCGAGGAGATCGATTGAAGCGGTCATGAGACGGCTCGTTGGTGTACTAGGATTCGGCATGCGGAGCCACATCCAAGACGACCAAGGCCGCAGGATCTTTCTCAGGAAGCCCCCCGCGCGCATCGTCTCGCTGGTGCCGAGCGACACGTATTCGCTCGTGCGCCTCGGGGCCAAAGCGCGGCTCATCGGCCGCACGCGCTATTGCGTCGAGCCCGCGCCCGACGTGGCCGACATCCCCGTGATGGGCGGCACCAAAGACGTCGACTGCGACGCGGTCATCGAGGCCGCGCCCGACCTCGTGATCGCGAACCAAGAAGAGAACAGCAAGGCCGACGTCACGCGCCTCCTCGGCGCTGGGCTCCCGGTCATGGTCTCGTTTCCGCGTACGATGGCCGAGGGTGTCGGGCATCTCGCGCGGCTCGCGCGCTTGCTCTTCGACGTGCCGGCGCAGGCCAAAGACGTGGTTCGATCCGCGTATGAAGCGCTGCGTGAAGCGAACGCGGCGCGCGGCGATGCACAAAAAATCCGCGTCTTCGTGCCGATCTGGATGGACCCGCTCATGACGGCGAACGGCGACACGTTCCTCTCCGACGTGATCGCGACGGCGGGCGGCGAGAACGTGTTCGCCGATCGCGAGCGCCTCTACCCGCTCGCGGCCGACCAAGGTCGCGCGACGGCGCTTCCGAGGAGCCAAATCCAAGGGCGGGACACGCGCTATCCGCGCATCACGCTGGACGAGATCGTCGCGCGCAGGCCCGCGCGCGTGCTGCTCCCCGACGAGCCTCACCCGTTCACCGAAGCGGACGCTGCGGTCTTTCGCGCGCTCGACATCCCCGCGGCGCGAAGCGGCGTTCGCTTCTGCGACGGCAAGGACCTCATGTGGTACGGCGCGCGGAGCGCCGAGGGCCTCGGCCGCGTGCGGGCTCTCCTCAACGGCGCCGAGATCGACTAACGGATCCGGCCATGAAGTGGTCAAGCGACAAAGTCCGCGAGGAGCTGCTCACCATCTTCCGCGATCACGCGCAGGACGGCGCCGCGGTGAAGATCGAGAGCCATCTCGTCGCGGACTTGGGGATCGACTCGCTCGGCGTCTGGGAGATCGTCGAGACGGTCGAGGACAAGTTCGCGCTCGTGATCCCCGAGGACGCGCTCCGCAACGTGGAGACCGTGGCCGACGTGCAAGTCGCGATCGAGAAGAAGCTCACGAGCGAGGGAAGGCTCGACGGATGACGACGAGGACGCTTCGAACTGTCGCGGAGGCCGTGGAGGGGGCGGCCGCAAGCACCAAGACAGGCTATCGGTTCATCGAGGAGTCGAGCGAGTCGGAGCCGTTCTTCACGCATGCAGGGATCGAGCGCACGAGCGCGCGGTTCGGCGGCGCGCTCCAAGCGCTCGGCGTCAAGAAGGGCGACAAGGTAGCGCTCATTTTGCCGGACAACGCAGACTTCGTGTTTGCGTTCTTGGGCGCGATCCGCGCGGGCGCCGTGCCCGTGCCCATCTATCCGCCCACCGGCCTCGGCAAGCTCTCGGGCTACCTCGACAACACGCTCCACATCGTCAAGAAGAGCGGCGCGCACTTGCTCGTGACGAACAACGAGATCAAGCAGCTCCTCGGCCACGTGCAGGAGCGCGCGCCCGAGCTCAAGAAGATCGCCGCGGTGGAGTCGTTGCGCAGCGCGCGCGAGGAGCTCAAGCCCGTCAAGGTCGGGCTCGACGACGTGTGCTTTCTCCAGTTCACGAGCGGCTCTACGTCGCGGCCCAAAGGGGTTGTGCTCACGCACCGTAACTTGGCCGAGAACGAGCACGCGATTATGAGCCTCGGCCTCGGCGTGCGCGATTCGGTCGACAGCGGCGTCTCGTGGCTGCCGCTCTATCACGACATGGGCCTCATCGGCTTCGTGATCGCGCCGCTCTATCACGTCAACACCATCACGTTCTTGCCGCCGCTCCTCTTCTTGAAGCGGCCTGTGCGGTGGCTCCAGGCGCTGACACGATATCGAGGCTCGGTGTCGTTCGGGCCCAACTTCGCCTATGCCCTCTGCGTCAAGCGCATCAAAGAGGCCGAGATGAAGGGGCTCGACTTGTCCGCTTGGCGCGTCGCCGGGTGCGGCGCCGAGCCGATCCGGGCCGAGAACCTGCGCGCCTTCGCCGACAAATTCCGCGCCGTCGGCTTCGACGAGCGCGCCTTCGTGAGCTGTTATGGGATGGCCGAGAGCACGCTCGCCATCTCGTTCAGCAGTGTCGGCAAAGGGGTCTTGGTCGACACCGTTGACGGAGCGGCCTTGTGGGGGAGCGGCAAGGCCGAGCCCGCGGCCGAGGGCGCGGCCGGCGCGGTGCCTATCGTGCAATGTGGAGGTGCGTTTGCGGGGCACGACATCGGCGTCTTTTCGCCCGACGACGACGAGAGCCAATCGCCGCTCGGCGATCGCGAGGTGGGCGAGCTGCGGCTCCGTGGCCCCAGCGTGATGCCCGGGTATTACAACGAGCCTGAGCTCACCGCGAAGACGTTCGCGGGCGGCTGGCTCCGCACGGGCGACCTCGGTTATTTGGCCGATGGCAAGGTTCACATCTGCGGGAGGTCCAAAGAGGTCATCATCGTCAACGGGCGCAACTACTATCCTCAAGATCTGGAGTGGGAGGCGAGCCGCGCGCCCGGCGTCCGCAAGGGAAACGTGATCGCGTTTGGCACCATGAAGCCTCACAACGATCGTGAGCGGGTGGTCATCGCCTTCGAGACGGCCACGCCCGAGACCGAGCGCGCCGCCTTGGCAGGGGAGGTGAGGCGCATCGTTCAACAGGGCATGGGGCTCACCGTCGATGACGTGATCCCGCTCGACCCCGGCGTGCTCCCCAAGACGTCGAGCGGCAAGCTGCAGCGGAGCAGGGCGCGTGAGCTGTACGAGACAGGCACGCTCCAAGACCGGCCGAGCGCGCGCGACGTCGATCGCGTCGAGCTCGCCAAGGAGGTGGCGAAGAGCCAACTGAGCTTCTTCCGCCACAAGCTCTTTGGGACCAAGCGCGGCGAGGCGGATGAGTGAGGGAGTGAAATGAAGCTCGCGCTCCGGTGGCCCGGAGCGCGCTGATTCTTTACTTACAGCTCACGCGACGGAGCTCGATGGGCTCGTCGATCGCGCGGCCGCCGTCGTTGTTGAGGCCCGTGATCGAGCTCTCATTGTACGAGCCGCTGAAGCGGTCGAGGTTGTAGCCCATCGACCAGCGGTGCTGCCCGCACGAGAGGTGCTCGGGCTGCCACGAGGTGCCTTGCAGATCGAGCTGCCCATTCTTGGCGGCGCCCATCGCTTGCATCCTCACCGCGCCGTGAACGGCCTCGTCGTCACACGAAGGAGGCTTCCGATCCGAGGGGCTCCCGTGCCAGAACTCCGAGCGGATCTCGCCGATGAGCGCGGTGTCGCTGCCGAGCGTGCGCTCGACGTGGATCGTGAAGATGTACCACTCGTGCATGCGCGGGTAATACGCGTGCGACATCCACGTGCCCACGATGGGGTCCGCACAGGCGACCGACAGCGGCAAGAGATCGTGCGCGGAGATGGGCATCTCCTCGGGGGAGCGCTTCACCGCGCGCCCGTCGGCGTCACCGTTCGCGACGGCCGCTTCGAGCCGCGAGTACTTGTCGATGAGCGACTCGCCGACGGGCGGGAACACCTCGACGATGCCCATGGGCGCGCGCACGCGCGACGACTCACCGAGGATGAACGGCGCGTTGATCGTGTGGTACCGGCCCATCTGTTTGTGCTCGCCGGCGAGCGTGTGCGAGAGCTCCTTCACCGCGTCGAGCTGGCCGTCGATCACCAGCGTGTCGATCTCGCTGTCCGCGATCGAGACCTCGTCGATCTTCCCCTCGGGGCCGCGCACGTGGAACAAGATGTCCGCGCGCGGATCGAGCAGCGTCTTTCCCGTAGGCCCGACGAGCAACACCTCGTCGTCCTGCTCGACCTCTACCGGCAGGATGGCGTCGCTCCTCGCGCCCGAGACCTCCACGGAGAAGCCCGACTGCCGAGCCGATTGATCGAGCAGCACGTAGCTCACGTGCTCGTCCTGAGCGGATTGACAGCCGACGGCGAACAACGCCGTCCCCAGGAGCAAAAAGCTGGTGCATTGCTTCAGCATCGCAAAACCTCCTCGAACCAGGGCGCTCCCCGCCGCGGTGGGTCTCGTAGACCGTCAAGGGTACGCGGAAGTTCTGACGCTTCTTCCTTTGAACCTACATTTTTGAACAAATGGTGATCCGATGTGCTCCGCGCACCTTCCTCCCCCATCGTCGAGGCACACAAAGGCGCTCCTTTCGTTCGCGTAGAGGTCCCTCGCGCCCGGACAAAAATGTAGAATGACAAACGCGTGACGACCCTCCCGAGCGAACGATCCGCTGTGCGCGCAGGCGCGTCAGCAGAGGACAGCGAGCCCGGGATCGATCCGCTCGCCGAGGATGAAGCGATCGAGCAGGAAGCGCACCAGCCGGGCGACGTATTGGCCGGGAAATATAGGCTGATCCGCATGCTCGGCGAAGGCGGCATGGGCGCGGTGTGGCGCGCGCGGAGCCTCGTGCTCGACGTGGACGTAGCGATCAAGGTGCTGCGCCGCGAAATCGCGTCGCGCGATCTCGCCGCGCGCCTCCGCCGCGAGGCGCGCGCCGCGGCGCGCATCAAGCACGGATCGATCGTGCGCGTGTTCGACTTTGGACAGAGCGAACAGGGCGAGCCGTTCCTCGTCATGGAGCTGCTCGAAGGTCGATCCCTCGCGGACGAGCTCGACGACGCGCAGAGGCTCCCGCCGAACGTCGCGGTGCAGCTGCTCCTGCCGGTCGCCGACGCGATCGCCGCAGCGCACGAGCAAGGTGTCATTCACCGCGACATCAAGCCCGAGAACATCTTGATCGTCTCGGGCGTGAACGGCACGAAGGTCCCCAAGCTCGTCGACTTCGGGATCGTCAAGCTCGCGGCCGACGCGGGAGAGCGGTCGATTACGCAAGCCGGCATGCTCATGGGCAGCCCCGAATACATGTCCCCCGAGCAGTCGACGGGGCGCGGCGAGGTCGGTCCCGCGGCCGACATTTGGGCCTTCACGGTGGTGCTCTACGAGGTGCTCATGGGCAAGCGGCCGTTCAAAGGCCCCTCGTTCAGCGCGGTGCTCTATTCGATCTTCCACCGCGAGCTCGCGCCCATCACGTCGATCCCCGGGTGCGACGAAGAGCTCTGGCGCATCGTCAAAAAAGGGCTCGCGCCGGAGCTCGGCGACCGTTGGGCGAACATGCGATCGCTCGGCGGAGAGCTCGCCAAATGGGCCGTCAAGCACGACATCCTCATCGACGCGACCGGCGCTTCGATCGAGCGCGTGTGGCTCGACGAGCAACCGTCGAGCAGGAAGAACCGAGCCTCGCTCACGGGTGAGCCGGCGAGCAGGCCGTCGTTCCAAATCACTGTTCCTCCCATCGTCGAAGGCAAGATCGACGAAGAGCCGAGCGCGTACGAGTCCGCTCCTCCCGCGCCGAAGCGTCGCAGGGCGATCGCGCTGATCGCCCCCATCGTCGCGCTCACCGCGACCATCGGTTACTTCATCGCGGCCGGCGCAAAGACCAGGGCGCCCGCGGCCGCCGTCGCGCCGCCTCCGGCGAGCGCCGCATCGTCCTCCGCGGAGGAGCCCAAGGTGACGCCGATCGCCACCGCCCCCGCGCCCACCCCTGTGCTCGTCGCCACGACAGCGCCGTCGGCGTCGGCTCGCGCGGTGTCGTCGGCGGCGCCGCGCGCCTCGGCAAAGGCAGCTCCGATCAAGCGAAACGAGCGCGGGTCCATGCCCATCCCGACGGACTATCCATGAAGCGTGCGCTCGCGCTCCTCGCCGCACTGCCGCTCGCGCTCTTCGGGTGCTCGCTCATCATCGAAGCGGAGCTCTCGGGCAAGTCCAACGAAGGTGGCGGAGGTCAAGGCGGCGCAATCTCCGGCACGTCGACGTCGAGCACGTCGACGTCGAGCACGTCGACGTCGAGCACGTCAGGCAGCATGTGCATCGCCCCGATGGACGACTGCAATCACTCCGCCATGGATGGCTGCGAGACCGACACGAGCAGCGACGTCGATCACTGCGGAGGCTGCAACAAGCCTTGCAACACCAATCACGTGGCGAACGTCTCGTGTGTCGACTCCATGTGCGTGATCGACGGCTGCAGCATGGGCTTCGGCAACTGCGACAAGAAGGCGGAGACGGGCTGCGAGACCAACACCAAGACCAGCGAGGCTCATTGCGGTGGGTGCGACATGCCCTGCAACGCGAACCAGCAGTGCGTGGCGGGCATGTGCAAGTTCTGAGCATGGGATGAGCAACCGCCGCTCGATCGCTCGATGGTTTCGGCCTTGGATCGCCGCCGCGATCGTCGCCTGCGCGCCCTTCGCCGCCGCGCAGGACGGGAGCACCGACGAAGCGCGCACGCTCTTCTTGGAGGGCGCGAAGCTCGCGAAGGCGAAGCGATGGGAGGAGGCGCGCGATCACTATCAACGCTCGCTCGACAAGCGTCGCGCCGCGATCACGCTCTACAGCCTCGGCGTCGCGCAGAAGGAGTGCGGCCGCTTCGCCGCCGCGATCGAGAGCTTCACCGCGTTCTTGCGTGAGCCGAGCGGGCCCAAGACGGCGCCGTACGAGGCGCCCGCGCGCGCCGCCATCACCGAGCTCGAAGCGAAGGTCGGGCACGTGATTTTGGAGATCGTCCCGCCGGACGCGGAGGGGCTCGTGATCACGATCGACAACGTCAAGATCACGTTCGACGCGCCCAGCGCGAAGCGCCCGCTCGATCCCGGCAGCCACGAGGTGCTCGCCGTCGCGACGAACCGGAAGGAAGCGCGCGCGCTCGTCGCGGTGACCAAAGGGAGCGCGGCGACGGTCCGGCTTCAGCTCGATCCCAAGCCTCTCCCCGAGCCTCCGCCGTCCGCGAGCGCGCCGCCTCCTCCGCCGTCCGCGAGCGCGCCGCCCGCGTCTGCGAGCGCTCTGCCTCCGCCGCCTCCCTCGTCAGCGAAAGCGCCGTCGCGCGCGCTGCCCATCGCGTTGATGAGCGTGGGTGGCGGCGTCGCGGTGATCGGTCTCTCGGTGGGGATCGCCGGCTTCGTCCAAGCGCGCGGCGCGCCGCAGGGCGAAAACGCTGACGTTCGCGCCGCAAGGATCAAGGGGATCGCAGGCGACGTGCTCATGGGCGTCGGTTTGGGGACGGGGATCGCAGGCTTGATCGTGCTGTTGACGACGCCGTCGAAGCCGCCGAGCGGGGTCTCGTACTGGTCACCGACGCCCGTCGGCGCGGGCGTCGCGACTCACTTTTAACTGACCTCCAAGAGCAGCACGGCGTTGCTGATGTCTTGCAGCGCGATGCGCATCGAGCCGCTCTTCTTGCACTTGCGCATCACGCCTTCGAGCACGCCGACCTGATACGTCTCCAGGAAGACCGGCATGTTGCGGATGCGCATGCGGTAGGTCTTGCGGCTGATCGCCTCCGCGGTCACCTCGCCGAAGCTGAGGAGCAGCTTGTACGCCTTCGGTCCGCGCAAGATGATGTGATCGAGATCGATCGACGCGAAGATCGCGCGGCCGACGTGCGTCGCGTAGACGGTGTCGAACGCAGAGTGCCCGAGCCTCCGCAGCGCTTCGCCGAGCGGCACCCCAGGGTGCACCAGCTTGGAGACCGCCACCGTGAGCTGGACGAGGTCGCGCATCGGGTAATCGAAGAACGGGACATAGCGTTTCTCTTCGAGGCCCACCGCGCGCATCACCTCGCGCTTGGGCGCGACGGGCGCCGCGAGGTCGAGCAGGCCGTTGAAGAAGAGGCCCTTGCACGTCGCGGCCTCCGTGAGCGCCGCGAGATGCGCCGCGACGTCGACGGGCGAGATGAAGCTCGGTTCGCGGAACGAAGGCGTTTGTGGCGTTCGCGCGCGCGGGCGCACCGAGCTCGGCGAGACCGCGGAGGACGGCGGCACGCTGGGCTTCGGGAGATCGAGCCCAGGATCGGAGCCGCGATCCGGGGGGATCGACGGCGTCCATCGGCCCGCGCGCGGCGCGGATCGACGCGCGTGGGGGATCGGAGATGCGGGCGGAGGCGCCGAGGGATGAGGCTCTCGCTTGGGCGGCTCCGACGCTGGACGCGAGACCGCCGGCGCCGGCTCTCCTTGCGCCGGCTCTTCGCGCGCCGCCGCGGAGCCTTCGTTTTGCGCGCTCGCGATGGCCTCGGCCATCTCCTTCGCGCCGGACACGCGCGTGGGTGACGACGCCGGATACTGCGTCGCGTCCTTCTCGGGGAGCTCCTCCGCGGCCTCCTCGACGCCGTTCTGCGTGGTCCACGCGACGTGCGCCGCCTCGTGCGGGATGGTCCTCGCCGCGGGCGAGATATCCATCGCGTGGTGAAGGATCGGCTCCACCACCATCGCGATGGATGGACGCGCGAACGGCATGAGCCCCTGCGCGGCGCTGCTCATGCTCTCGAAGCGGTTCGCCCGATCCTTGGAGAGCGCGCGCAGGACGATGCGATCGATCTCGGCGGGCATGTCCGTGGTGTGCCGGCTAGGCGGAGCGGGCTCCTCGGTGAGCACCGAGCGGACGTAGCCCATGAAGTTCTCGGAGACCGTCCACGGGAGGCGTCCGGTGAGCAGCTCGTACGCGAGCACGCCCCAACCAAACTGATCCGCGCGCGCGTCGAGATCGTCCCCGCGAACTTGCTCGGGCGACATGTACGCGGGCGTGCCGGCCAAGTAGCTCACGCCGCTCTGCGCCGCCTCGTACATCTGGGAGTACGACGGTCGCTCGGGATCGAGCCGCTCGATGCGTCGCGCGATCCCGAAGTCGAGGACCTTGATGATCCCGTCCTCGCGCACCATCACGTTCTCGGGCTTGATGTCGCGGTGCACGACGCCGACGCGGTGAGCTGCGTTGAGGGCGCCCGCGGCGTCGATTAGCCAGCGCACGCGCGTGGCAAGGGGGCGGATCGACGGATCGAGGATGATGGCGCGGAGCGACGTCCCGCGGACGAGCTCCATGACGATGTACGCGAGGCCGTCGCGCTCGTCGGCGTCGTAGATGGACGTCGCGTTAGGGTGCGCGATCGCGGCGGCGGCCCGGGCTTCGCGGAGCGCCATCGCGACGGCATCCTGGCCCTCGCCTTCTCGCGGCTGCAAGACCTTGATGGCGACCCAGCGCTCGAGCCGATTATCGAAGGCTCGATACACGCGTCCCATCCCACCCTCTCCGAGGACAGCGTCGATGAGATAGCGATCGAATGCCTTTCCTGGGACCTGGAGCAACCTACGTAGAATAGCCCAAGCGCCCTCGACGGATACGGCCTTTCTAGTACGCGTCACGCCCGGCCGGCCTCAAAGTCACCCTCAAACCCCCTGGATGACGTTTCGGCGAAGCACCCTTTGAGGCATTCCCTGACAACGATCCTCCGTGAGCGGTTGCAGCGCGCACCTCTCCGGGGCATAGGCGCATTCATGCAGTTTCGCGGCGGAATGAACGAGCTCGTGCGCCAAGCGGCGCGCATGCAGCGCAAGATCGACGACGTCAAGAAGGGCATCAAAGACAAAGAGGTCACGGGCACCGCCGCGGGCGACAAGGTCAGCGTCGTCGTCACGTGTGAGGGCAAGCTCCGCGCGATCACGATCGATCCCGAATTCCTCACGAGCGAGGGGATCGATCTCGCGCTCGATGCGGTCGTGGTCGCGGCCAACAGCGCGCTCGAGACTGCGGACAAGCTCGTCGAGGGCGAGATCAACAAGGTGACCGGGGGCGTGAAGATCCCCGGTCTCACCTGAGCGAAGCGTGTCGCGGGCCGCGGCCTTCGCGCCTCGGGGCGGAGGCTCCCGGGCGGGCCTGCCCGAGCGCGTGCGCCGCGTCGCCGAGCTGCTCTCCAAGCTGCCCGGCGTGGGCGAGAAGACCGCGCAGCGCTTCGCGCTCCACCTCGCGACCGCCGACGCTTCGATCGCCCGCGATTTAGGCCGCGCGCTCACCGATCTGCGCGAGCACGTGCGCGCGTGCTCGCGCTGCAACAACCTCGCCGAGGCGCCTCCCGGCGAGCCCGCGCTCTGCCCGGTGTGCAGCGATCCGCGCCGTGATCCTTCGCTCTTGTGCGTCGTCGCGAGGGTCCAGGACATGCTCGCGATCGAGCGGAGCGGCGCGATGAAGGGCCGCTACTTCGTGCTCGGCAAGCTCTTGTCCCCGCTCGACGGCGTCACGGCCGCAGATCTCCCGCTCGGCGCGCTCTCCGCGCGGCTCACCCTCCCGGGCGAGGAGGTGCGGGAGATTTTGGTGGCGACCCCGCCCTCGGTCGACGGCGAGGCCACGGCGCTGTTGATCGCCCGCGAGGTGGCGCCGCTCGGCGTGGGCGTGACCCGCATCGCGAGCGGGATCCCGCACGGAGGCGATCTCGAGTTCGCCGACCAAGTCACCTTGGGTCGCGCCATCGAAGGACGGAAGAGCTTCGGTTGACCTTCTCGGGCTCACCCGTGGTAGAGGCGCTCTTGGGATCATGTCGAAGACGGCCATCACGACAGACCGGGCTCCCGCGGCCATCGGCCCTTACAGCCAAGCGGTGCGCGTAGGCGATTTCCTCTTCACCAGCGGTCAGATCGCCCTCGATCCCGCGACCATGCAGCTCGTCGAAGGTGGCGTCGAGCCTCAAACGAGGCGCGTGCTCGCGAACCTCACCGCGGTCCTCGCCGCGGCGGGCGCGTCGTGGAGCGACGTCGTCAAGACCACGATCTACCTCACCAACCTCGCTGATTTCAGCCTCGTCAATGGGCTCTACGGCGAGGTTTTCACGATGGGCGAGGCAACCGCTCCTCTGCCTGCACGCTCGACGGTGCAGGTCGCGGCGCTCCCACGCGGCGCTGCGATCGAGATCGATCTCATCGTGCACCTCCCTCCCAACAAGCGCTGAACTCCCGAATCAAGCGCGTCGCAGCGAGAGGGTCCCGAGCCCCACGCTGAGACCTTTACATCGTGCGAGCACTCCAATGACGAAGGACGAAGAGACCCCCGAGAAGCCCGAACAGTCCACCTCGGAGCCTGCGGCCAAAGCGCGCAAGATCGTGCGCCGCTCCGGGAGCACGCGCGACAATCCGCACGTGCCCGCCGACGCTCCCGCGGAGGCTTCCTCCCCGCAGAACGAAGCCGGAGAAGGCGCGCCGCAGGAAGGCGCCAAGCCCGCTCCTCGGCCGCCCGCGGAGGGCTCACCGCGCCGCGCGCTCGACATGCGCGCTCCTCGCGTGCCACGCGGCGATTTCAGGCCCCCGCCCGCGCGTCCCGCGGGGTCTCGCCCGGTGCCCGGCGGTCCGCGGGGTCCGTCGCATGGGGACTATCGGCCGCCGCCGCCCGCACGGATGGGCGCTCGTCCTGCTCCCGGCGCACCTCGTTACCCGGCTCCCGCTCCTTCCGAATCGGCGCCGAGCGTCGAAGGAGCGCCCGCCGATCACGGCTCCGCTCCCGATCGCGGTCCCCGCCCTGATCGCGGCCCTCGTCCCGATCGTGGTCCCCGCCCCGATCGTGGTCCCCGCCCCGATCGCGGCCCTCGTCCCGATCGCGGCCCTCGTCCCGATCGTGGTCCTCGGCCGGATCGCGGCGCGCACCCTCACGCTCGTCCGTCGAGCCACGGCGCCGAAAAGCCGGCAGCGCCGCCTGCGCCCCCGGTCGCGCCTCCTCCTGCGCCGTCCGCGCCGCAGTCCAAGAGCGTGCCGAACAAGGCGCCTCGTGTCGTGCCGATCCCCATCAACGTCCCGATCGTCCGCGAGGCGTCGCAGTCGAACAAGCCTGCTCCCACGGCCAAAGAGGTGCTGAGCGCCAAGGCCAAGGCCATGCACCAGGCCAAGCCCAAGGCTTCTGCGGGCACCAAAGCGGAGCAAGCGCCGCTGCAGAGCTTCGACGCCGATCTCGTGAGCGCCTCGTGGGACACGGCCAAAGACGCCATCGCCAAGGCCGGCGACAACGCGGCGGCGCTCGTCGATGCGTGGCTCGTGGCCTCGAACGCACATGCGATCGCGGCGATCGCCGACGCGGACGGCGTCGCGACGTCGGCGCGCAAAGCGGCGCGGCGCGCGCTCAACGTGCTCCGTGCGCGCGGCGTCGCGATCCCCACGCAAGCCAGGGTGGTCAAGGTGTCGGGGAGCGCCGAGGTCTCCACCGAAGCGACGATGCTGCCGCCCGACGCGGCGGGCACGATCTCGTTCACGATCACGACGCGGCACGAGTCGGGTCGTCACCACGTGGCCGAGGTGATCACGCGCGAGCCGTTCGGCATCTTGCAAGCCGGCAGCGGGTGGCTCTCGGGCTCGCAGCTCAAAGAGGCGAGGGGCAGGGCGCTCGACGGCCTCGGGTTCGGTCCGGTGCCGGTGCCCGTTGATTGGGCCAAGTGGCGTGTCGCGGTGGCGAAGCAGCTCAACGCGGCGTCGCGCCAGGTGATCCCGCTCGGCTACGACGGCTGCAAAGACCTCTTCGAGCCTGGTCCCGAAGGCGAGCCGGCGCATCCGCTCGCGGACCTCGCGGCGCTCGAAGGCGACGAGGCCACGCAAGCCATCCAAGACTCCGCGGCGCTCCACAACGAGCCCGAGTTCCGATCGTGGCTCCCGGATCGGCCCGCCATCGACGAGATGTTGCAGAAGGTCGGCGAGCGGCTCGGCCCGCAGGGCATCTCGGATCCGGTCCAGGTCAACCAGATCCTCCGCGAAGAGATGGACGCCGCGGCGGACCGCTTCTTCTCGCCCGAGGTGCGCGAGATCATCGAGCGTCGCATGAAGGACTCGACCATCTCGCTCCGCAGCAAGCGCGGCGCGCAACGCGCGCAGGCCGCGCTCACGGTCGCCAAGGCCATTCGCGAAGCGGGCCTCATCACGTCGCCGCCGCGCGAGATCCCCTTCCTCGTGACCTTCTTCCAGAAGGCGCTGGCGATCATGGTCCAGCAGGGCGGCGGGCAGCTCCGCGTCCCGATGGCGAGCGCCGGCGGCGTGCCGTAGCAGCGCTCTCAACCAGACCAACCTCGGTCTCGGCGGGCCGCTTCACCGTCCATTTCGTGCGGGCGCGGGGAGAATTTTCCCGTCGCTCCGTATGACGAGGGTGAAGGCTCAGGTGACACGATGAAAGCTCTCAAGTGGTTTGCGTGTGCAGCAGCGGTCGCGTGCTCGGTGGGCATCTCGTCCAAGGCGAAGGCCGAGGTTCAGATCGCCGGGGACTTCGACATCGCAGTCCCGCTCGCCAAGCAGCAGACCATCCAAACGAGCTTGGGCTACGGCTTCGACGGCCGGCTCGGCTATCGCTTCCGCATCCCCCGCACGTGGATCTACATCACCCCCGAGATCGCGGGCGGCTACACCGCGATGGACACCAACATCATCCGCGTTCGTCCGGGCCTCCGTCTCGGCTTCGGCCGCGTGATTCAGCCGTACCTCTTCGGGCACATCGGCTGGAGCTGGACCGCGTTCGATGACCCCTGCGCCACCAACGCGCAGCTCAAGTGCTACGACCGCGCGCTCACCGAGGGGGGCAAAGAGCCTGCTCGCCAAAAGGGGCAGGGCGCGGCGTTCGACGTCGGCCTCGGGCTCGATTTCCGGCTTCACCGCTTCGTCACGATCGGCGCGCACGCGACGTACAACGTCGTCAACGTGAGCTATCCGTCGGACATCACCATTCAAAACGCGAACATCATCGACAAGCCCAAGTGGTTCGGCTTCGGCGTCAACGCGACGCTCTACTTCTGATCCGCCTCTTGCGAACGGGGGGGGTTCCCCGTTAGCTTGAGCCTCCGTCTTCCAAGCCTATCCGACGACCGGCACGACCCGGATCGGCTTCGGGGCTCGGTGGTGGCAAGGTCGTGCGCGGGATGGGTTCGGGTGATGAGCAAGCGACTGTACGTGGGGAACCTCGCCTTCCACTCCACGGAGGACCGCGTTCGCGAAGCATTTCAGCGCGCCGGGGTCGAGCCTCTCAGCGTCCAAGTGGTGACGGATCGGACAACGGGGCAGTCGCGGGGCTTCGGCTTCGTCGATGTGGCCGGAGACAACGAAGCCAGCGCAGCGATCGAAGCGCTCCACGGCGCCGAGCTCGACGGCCGCAACCTCACCGTCAATGAAGCACGCGCCCGTACGCCCGGCGGCGGCGGTGATTTCCGCGGCGGCGGTGGTGGCGGTGGTGGTGGTGGCGGCGGGCCTCGCGGCCCGCGCGGCGGCGGCGGTGGTGGCCGCGGC
>CAYTJL010000177.1:0-20614 GCA_964437785.1 uncultured Polyangiaceae bacterium | reverse complement strand
GAGGCGGGATTTGTCGCGCGAGCGCGCGCAGCCCGAAGGGCGCGCACACCCCGATGAGCTAAAGCAGCCAAGAGGATCGGGTCGGGGAGGCGGGATTTGAACCCGCGACAACGAGCACCCAAAGCTCGTGCACTACCGGACTGTGCGACTCCCCGTAAAAAAACAGGGTCGTAAGTTAGTCCAAGCGCACGAGAGCCGCAAGATGGCGGCCGGGTCGCTCGACCCACTCAGCCCTTCGCGAGCGCCTCGGAGAAGCTCGTGTCGTAGACGCCTTCGACGAACGGAGGCGCCGCGATGAGCTTGCGAAGGAACGCGACGTTGGTCGCGGCAGGGCCGGCGGCCCCGACGAGATCGATGGTGGTGGCAGCGAGCGCGCGATCGAGCCGCGCGATGGCGGCGGCGCGGTCCTCGCCCCACGCGACGATCTTGGCGATGAGCGGATCGTAATACGGCGTCACGTCGAGCCCCTCGGCCACGCCCGTCTCGACGCGGAGATCCGCGCCCGCCTCGGGCCACACCACCTTCGCGAGATGACCCGGCTGCGGGACGAACTTCTTGGCCGGATCTTCGGCGTAGACGCGCGCCTCGATCGAATGCCCGCGCCGCGTGGGAGAGAGCACGTCGGCCGCGAGCGCCTCGCCGCACGCGACGCGGATCTGCTGCTCGACGAGATCGATGCCCGTGCACATCTCGGTCACGCAGTGCTCGACCTGGAGCCGCGCGTTGACCTCCAAGAAGAAGATCGCGCCCGAGAGATCAGCCACGAATTCGACCGTGCCCGCGCCCACGTAGCCCACGCTCGTGACCACGCGCAGCGCGTCCGCGAGGAGCTTTTGACGGCGCGCTTCGCCCTCGGGCCCCGCGAAGAAAGGCGCGGCCGACGGCGACTCCTCGACGATCTTTTGATGGCGCCGCTGCGCGCTGCACTCGCGCTCACCGAGCGCCACCGCGCCGCCCAAGGTGTCGCAGAGGACCTGCACCTCGATGTGCTTGGGCGTCTTGATGTACCGTTCGAAGTACACGCGCGGATCGGCGAAGGCCGACTTGCCGCGGTCCGAGCACGCGGTGATGGCGCGGCCCAAGCGCGCGGGATCTTCGACGATCTGCATGCCGATGCCGCCGCCGCCGCCCGCCGCTTTGACGAGCAGCGGATAGCCGATGCGCTCGGCCTCACGCGCGATCGCGCCCGCGTCCGCGGGGTCCATGGGCCCGTCGGTGCCGGGCGGCGGCTCGACGCCCACCGCGCGCGCCGCGGCGCGGGCCTTGATCTTGTCGCCGAACGCGTCGAGCACGCTGGGCGGCGGGCCGATGAACACGACGCCCGCGGCCGCGACCTTCTCGGCGAACGAGGCCTTCTCGCTGAGGAGCCCGTAGCCGGGATGGATGGCCTGCGCGCCCGTCTGCTGCGCGGCGGCGATGATGGCGTCCGCGTTCAAGTAGCTCTCGCGCACGGGGGGAGGCCCGATGCGCACGCTCTCGTCGGCCATCGCGACGTGCGGCGCGGACGCGTCCGCGTCGGAGTAAACAGCGACCGTGCGGATGCCGAGCCGCTTGCAGGTCCGCATCACCCGGCAGGCGATCTCGCCGCGGTTGGCGATCAGGATTTTGGACAGCACGCGGGCCAAGTAGAAGGCCGCATCGCGGCCGTCAAGGGTTAGGGCTGTCGCCGACGACGCAGTAGTTGAAGATTTGGGAGTCGAAGCAGCTCATGCCGCACTCCCCGCAGATCGCGCAGAAGATCAGGTCGAAGAACGGACCCACGCCCGGCCCTTGATCGCACTGCTGGTTGCACGCCGGAGAGAAGCCGCAGTTGTTGTGGCAGTTGAAGATCTGCGCGCAGCTCGCGTTGTTCTCACACGCCTGGAGCTGCATCGCGCACACGCCTTCGGTCGCCACGCCCGCGCACTGCGCGCACTGCTCGCTGATGCCGCCGCCGCCGCCCGTGCCGCCGCCGCTCCCGCCCACGCCGGCGCAGACGGTGTTGATCGCGTTGCAATCCGGCCCGACGTTGCACGTACACTCCTTGAATTCGGGCGGGAATTGATCGCAGAAGCCCAAGCACTCATCGAAGGTGACGCCGCCGCACTGCGAGATGGTCTTGCAGAAGAGCTGACAGTCGCAGACCGTGGTCCCGCTCGACGTGGACGTGACCGAGATCGACGACGAGGACGACGAGGACGACGAGGTCCCGCCGTTGCCGCCGTTGCCGGGCGGGTCGACGAAGACCTTGCCGCCGCAGCCTGCCGCGGCCGCGGTGCCGAAGAGCGAGAGCGAGATCCAAAGCAAGGAGTGTCTCATGGGAGGCATCATGTTCCGGGCCTTTCCGAGCATCAAGGCCCAATCCCTTGCGACGCGAGAAAGGACGTGCTCGCGTCGAGCGGCATGGGGTCGCTCACACGGATACGCGCAGGCTTGCCCGACGCGGCGATCGTCGCGCTGATCAAGCTCGCGGCGTCCGCGATCGTGATCGGGATCGGCGCGCGCGTGGTGAGCGACGACGACTTCTCGCGCGTCACGATCGCGCAGGCGTTCGCGCGATCGCCCGCGCTCGATCCGAGCGGCACGAGCTGGCTCCCGCTCCCCTTTTGGGTGAACGGCGCGTGGCTCGCGATCGCGGGCCGCAGCCTCGACGCCGCGCGCGCCTCCGCGCTGATCCACGGCGTGGTCGCCGCGTTGCTCGTCTACGCCGCCGCGCTCTTCATCACCGAGCGCCGCGGCGCGGCGATCGCGGGCGCTGCGATCGCCGCGATCGTCCCGTGGAGCGCGAAGCTCGGCGTCGCCACGGTGCCCGAGCTCCCCACCGCGGCGCTCGTGATCGCGGGCGCCGCGTCGCTCACGCAGCGATCCCCCATGGCGCGCGCGCTCGGCGCGATCGCGCTCACCGCGGCGTGCCTCTCGCGCTACGAGGCGTGGCCCGCGGCGATCGCGTTCGCGGCGATCACCTCCGTGGACGCCGCGCGTGAGGCGCCCGCCGATCGCGCGCGCCTCGCGCTCGCCGTCCCCCTCGCGCTCGCGGGCCTCGTCGCGTGGACCTCGTGGAACAAGGTCGCGCACCACGATCCCTTCCATTACGTCGCGCGGGTGACCGCGTACCGCCGCGCGCTCGGCGGCGGCGAGATGTCGATCGCCGCGAGGCTCGCGGCGTACCCGATCGCGCTCGTGCGCGAGGAGCCCGAGGTCACGCTCGCGGCGATCGCCTCGATCGGCTCCGCGCTGCGCGACGCGGGCGTTCGCGCGGAGATCGCCCGCTTCGCGCGGCCTGGCGCGCTCATCGCGGCGCAGATCGCGCTGCTCGCCGCGGCGATGGTGAAGGACGGCGCGCCCACGCATCACCCGGAGCGCGCGCTGCTCGCGGCGATGTTGCTCGCCGCGATGGTGGTCGGCGCAGCGGTGACGGCGTCGCGCCGCGCGATCCCTTGGGTCCTCGCAGCGATCGCGATCGGCGCGATCGTGCGGCTCACGAGCGCGCACGAGCCATCCCCCCAACGGCGCGATGAGGTCGCGATCGGCGCTCGCGCCGCGGCCCTCACCAAGCCGGGCGATCGCGTGCTCGTCGAGGTCGATGACTACGGCTACCTCGCGATCGTCGCGGCGCTCGGCAGACCGGAGGACGCGATCCCGGATCGATCGATCGATCCCCGGCAGCCCATCGCGCCGTCGTCGTTCGGATCGGCGGCCGCGATCCGCGCGCGTGTCGCAGGCGCAAACGCGACGCTCGTCGCCGCGCGTACGAGCGACGCTGCGATCGAGGCGCTCGGTCAACCCATCGAGGTGCGCGGCGGTTGGGGTATCTTCCGGGCTCGTGGGAGCAATTGATCGGCCCTACTTCGTGCACCCCACCGCGACCGTCGACGAGCCCTCGGACATCGGCGACGGCGTCGCGATTTGGCACTACTGCCACGTGATGCCCGGCGCGCGCATCGGCGAGGGCTCGATGCTCGGGCAGAACGTCTTCGTCGCGTCGAGGGTGACGATCGGCGCGCGCGTGCGGGTGCAGAACAACGTGTCGATCTACGAAGGCGTCACCCTCGAAGACGAGGTCTTCCTCGGGCCGTCGTGCGTGTTCACCAACGTCAAGAATCCGCGCGCGCCGCTCCCGCGCAAAGGCCGCTTCGAGCGCACGCTCGTGAGAAGGGGCGCGACGATCGGCGCCAACGCGACCATCGTGTGCGGCGTGACCGTGGGCCGTCACGCCTTCGTCGGCGCGGGCGCCGTGGTGACGCGCGACGTCCCCGACTACGCGCTCGTGCTCGGCGTCCCCGCGAGGCGCGCGGGGTGGGTCGGGCGTCACGGCGAGCGCCTCGCGCGCGACGAAGATCGCGGCGAGGGCGCGTGGCGCTGCCCGGTGAGCGGCCTCCGTTACCAGGAGCTCGAAGGCGCGCTCCGCGGCGTCGATCTCGGCGAGGATGATCCGCTCGATCGCACGGAGGCACGGTGAAGGTCCCGTTCTTCGATCGGACCCGCGGCGACGCCGCGATCGAGGACGAGCTCACGGCCGCGTTCCTCCGCGTCGTGCGATCCGGCAAGCTCATCCTCGGCGCCGAGGTCGAGATGTTCGAGGTCGCGATCGCGCGCTTCACCGGCGCGCGTCACGCGATCGCGGTCTCGTCGGGATCAGACGCGCTGCTGATCGCGCTCGCCGCGCTCTCGGTGGGGCCGGGCGACGAGGTCGTCTGCCCGTCGTACAGCTTCTTCGCGACCGCGGGATCGATCGCGCGTCTCGGCGCGAAGCCCGTCTTCACCGACATCGATCGCGATCGGCTCACCATGGATCCCGCTTCGCTCGCGCGCGCCGTCGGGCCTCGGACCCGCGCGATCGTGCCGGTGCACTTGTTCGGTTTGTGCGCGGACATGCGCGCGATCGAGGCCGTCGCAGGCTCGATCCCCATCGTCGAGGACGCCGCGCAGGCGCTCGGATCACGGTTCGAAGAGAGCGCCGCCGGCGCGCGCGGCGCGCTCGGGTGCTTCTCGTTCTTCCCGACCAAGAACCTCGGCGCGTTCGGTGACGCGGGGCTCGTGACGACGTCCGACGACGCGCTCGCGCGACGCCTCCGCGCGCTCCGCGTCCACGGATCGACGTCGAAGCACGAGCACGCCGAGATCGGCGGCAATCACCGGATGGATCCGCTCCAGGCCGCGCTCCTCCGCGTCAAGCTCGCGACGCTCGACGACGCGCTCGCCGCGCGCGCGAAGAACGCGGCGCGCTACGACGAGGCCCTCGGCGCGCTCATCGCGCGGGGCGCTCCCCTCGCGTTGCCCGCGGCCGGAGGCACCTACAACCAATACGTCGTTCGCATCGGCGGCGGCGCGCGCGACGCGCTGCGCGCGTTCCTCGCGGACCGGGGCGTGGGCACCGAGGTGTATTACCCGACGCCGCTCCATCTCCAGCCGGCTCTTCGCGCCCTCGGTTATGGGCCGGGGGACTTTCCGTGCGCCGAGAGCGCCTCCCGCGAGGCCCTGGCGCTGCCGATCTTCCCCGAGCTTCGGGCCGACGAGATCGCGTACGCCGCCGGGCAGATCGCAGCTTTCTTCGAATGAACGCGGCGGCGCGGGCAACATACGCTCGAAACCCCGCCGTCGAGCCCGAGGTCCATGCCGTCGTTGGAGAAGGAAGCCTTGACTACGCGCGAGGGTGAAGCGCCCCCGGCGGTCTTCGCGCGGCCGCGTCGCAGGCGGCTCGGCAGCGCCGAGGCGACGCCTACGTCGCGGCCTTCATCGCTGATCCCGGCGTGGCTCTTGGCGATCGCGGTCGTCGGATCCGCGCTCGCGATCGGGGCCGTTCACGTGACGCCGTTGCTGGTGATCGCGGCGGTCGTGTTGGTCGCGACGGCGCTCGCGCTCCGCGGCGAGGTCGCGGTGCTCCGTCACGCGCACGTCCTCACGCCCATCGCGACGTGCGCGCTCCTCGCGGCGTTCACGCTCCTGCAAGCGGCGCCCATGCCGATGAGCGTGCTGCGCGTGATCGATCCGGTGAGCGCGGACGTCTGGCAGCGATGCCTCCTCCCGCTCGGCGAAGAGGGGCCGAGGTGGGCCAGCATCTCGCTCGATCCCGGCGCTTCGTTGGTCGAGGCGCTCAAGTGGGCGGTGTATGGCGCGTCGTTCGCGACCGCGGCCGCGGTCGCGTCGCGGAGGGGAGCGACGTTCGTGATCACCGCGGTGTTCCTCTCGTCGCTGCTCGTCGCTGCGGCGACGATCGGCCACGGCCTGCTCGGGCTCACGCGCGTCTATAACCTCTACAAGCCGACGTTCACGCCGCTGCCGTGGCACGTCGGTCCGCTGCTCAACCCGAACAACCTCGCCGGGTACTTGAACCTCGGCGCGCTCGCCGGCATCGGCGTGATGCTCGCGCACGATCCGCCGATCCCTCCTTGGCTGAGCTTCACGGGGGTGACGGCGGTCCTCGGCGTCCTCGTGACGACAGCGTCGCGCGGCGCGGTCGCGGCGCTCCCGATCGGTCTCATCATGATGTGGCTCTTCGTCCGCAAGCGGCGCTCGCCGCAGGGGCAGCCGATGAAGATCCTAGGCTTCGAAGTGCCCTCGCCGTCGCGCGCGACGTGGATCTTGATCGCGGTGGTCGCGCTCGGCGTGGTCTTCGCGCTGCTCGGCGGGACGCGCGACGCGTGGAACGAGCTCTACGACAAGAGCCTTTCGAAGCTCGAGATGATCGTCTGGGCCAAGCCGATGCTGCGCGATCACATGTGGCTCGGCGTGGGCCGCGGCGCGTTCGAGAGCGTGTTCCCCGCGTACCGCTCGGTGGCGGGCGCGTCGATCTACACGCACATGGAGAACTTCGTCCTCTCGTGGGCGCTCGAGTGGGGGCTGCCCGTGACCGCGCTCGCGCTCGGCGCGTTCGCGTGGAGCTTCCGGCCTTCGAAGCTCGGCGTGACCAAGAGCGCGCTGTCGGCGGGCGCGTGGTGCGGCCTCGCGGTGCTCCTGCTCCAAAACGTGGTCGATCTCGGCCTCGAGGTGCCCGCGCTCTGCATCGCCGCGGCCGTGACGGCCGGCGCGCTCGCGGGCGACAACCGCAGGCGATCACGCGATCACGAGAGCGAGGTCGAGCCGCGCGCCTTCGTCCGCCCGCGGGTGATCGCGATCGCGATCCCCGCGTTGTGCGCCGCGCTCATCGCGCTCGTGATCGCGCGCGGCATGCGCGACGTCGAGGCGGATCGACGCGCGATCCTCACCCACTACGAGGCGTCGAGCGCGAACGTCGCGGGGGCCGCGCCCAAGCTCCGCGCAGAGCTCCGCGCCGCGATGTTGCGCCACCCCGCGGAGCCTTATTTCCCGCTGCTCGGCGGCGTGATCGCGCACCGCGCGCGCGATCAGAGCCCCATCCCTTGGATCCAGCGCACGTTGGAGCGAGCGCCGCTCTACAGCCGCGCGCACTTCCTCTTGGCGCAGGTGCTCGCGGGCAAGGCGACGCGCAAGCAGTCGCTCCTCGAGCTGCGCCTCGCGATCGAGTCCGACGATGCGCTCATCCTGCCCGCCGCCGCGCTCGCGCTCCGCCTCACGCGCGACGTCGACGAGCTCGGCGTGGTGCTCGTGGACGGCGCGGCGGGCGTGCCGATGATCGACGCGCTCATCGCCGCGCTGGGCAAGAGCGACGAGACCCTCCGCGCGAGGCTCGACGAGGCGGCGATCGCGCGGATCCCGGGCCACGTCACGTCGCGCGTGCGCCTCGCCGACGATCTCTTCGCCGCGATCGCGTCGAGCGCGCCGAGGTGCGCCGATCGCGCGCGCTGCGAGCGGGAGATCGAGGCGCACGCGAAGGCCATCTCCGAGGGCGATCCAGCGGTGTCGACCGGCGCGCGCATCTTGTCGCGCCTGATGATCGCGCGCGGCGATCGCGATCGCGCCGTCGCGCTGCTCCGCGTGGAGTGCGACAAGAAGAGCGATCGCGTGCATTGCTACCGCGCGCTGATCGAGGCCGCGTCCGAGCAGCACGGCGCGCACTTCGAGCACGCGGCGCGGGCCTTCCTCTCGGCGGCGTGCACCGAGCCCGTCCCGTGCGCCGACGCCGCGGTGTGGCTCGCGTCGATCCGAACGGCGCGCGGGGAGGAGAACGAGGCCCTCTCGCTCTACCAGCGCGCGGAGCGCGAGGACTCGACCGAGGAGCGCATCCGTCTCCTCGCCGAGGCCGCGAGCAGGGCCAAGCGGCACTCGCTCGCGGAGCAGATGTACCGCAAGCTCCTCCTGCGGCGCGGCGGCGACGCCGAGCTTCAGAGGCGCATCGACGCGGAGCGCACGCAGGGCATCATGCAGCGAAAGCCCTAAGAAACGGCTACAAATCGATCTGATGGACCGCGCCGACCTCTTCGCCGAGGAAGCGCGTCGCGACGGTCGCGAAGCTCTTGGGGAGATCCGTGACGAGCAGATCGAGCGCGCCCGCGCCCTCGCGAGCGGACGCGTATCCGCGCTCGCTGAGGAACGACGCGACCTCGTCCGCGGTCGCCGCCGCGCTGTCGATGATGGGGATGTGCTCGCCCGCGAGCTGCTCGGCCTCGATCTCGATCGCGCCGCGCAGCAGCGGGAAGTGCGTGCAGCCGAGCACCACGCAGCGCGCGCCCGACGCGATCAAGGGCGCGACGTAGCGCCGCGCGACGAGCCGCGGGACCTCGCCCTCGGTCCACCCCTCTTCGGCGAGCGCGACGAAGAGCGGCGCGGCCTGTCCGTGGACCTCGGTGCGCGTCGAGATGGACGCGACCGCGCGTGGATACGCGCCGGAGGCGATGGTGCCCGTCGTGCCGAGCACGCCGATCGCCCGGCCCCCGGACGCGGCGACCGCCGCGCGCGCGCCCGGGAGGATCACGCCGAGCACCGGCAGATCGAGCTCGACGCGCAACATGTCGAGCGCGACCGCGCTCACCGTGTTGCACGCGACCACGATGGCCTTCACGCCGCGCGACGTGAGCACGCGCGCGCACCCGAGCGCGTAGCGGACCACGGTCTCGGCGGAGCGTGTGCCGTACGGGACGCGCGCCGTGTCACCGAGATAGATGATGTCCTCGTTGGGGCAACGCTCGCGCAGAGCGCGGACGACCGTGAGCCCGCCGAGCCCGGAGTCGAACACGCCGAGCGGCGCGTCGCGGCCCTCGCGCTCGCTGGTCACCTTCGATCCTCGATGCGGAAGAGCCTCGGCGGACCCATGAGGATCGAGTCCGCCGCGATGGACTGGAGGGCCGCGCGCACCGACCCTTCGCGCGCCGAGTGCGTGATCATGACGACGTCGACCGGGTCGCCGCCCTCTTCGGCGCGGCCCTGCTGCACGATCTGCTCGATGCTCACGCCCGCGTCGCCGAGCGCGCCGGCGAGGCGCGCCATGACGCCGTGCCGATCCGCGACCGGGAACCGCAGGTAGTAGCGCGCGGTGACCTCGTCCATCGGGAGCAGGGCGCGGCGCTCGGTCGCGATGCCGCGCGTGATGAGCCCGGGCACGCCCGCGACGAGCGATCGCGCGACGTCGAGGAGATCCGAGACCACGCTCACCGCGGTCGGCATCGCGCCCGCGCCGCGCCCATACACGAGGCACGGGCCGAGCGCGCGGCCTTCGAGCAGCACCGCGTTGAGCACGCCCGAGACGTTCGCGAGCACGTGCGCGTGCGGGATGAGCGCGGGGTGGACGCGCAGCTCGATCGACGAGCCGAGGTCGCGGCCGATCGCGAGGTGCTTGATGACGTAGCCGAAGCGCTCCGCGAAGGCGTGATCGATCTCCTCGATCGCCTCGATGCCCTCGATGGAGAGGTCGCTCGTCTCGACGCGCGCGCCGAACGCGAGCATCGCCAAGATCACGAGCTTGTGCGCGGCGTCGTGGCCCGAGACGTCGAGCCACGGATCGGCCTCGGCGTAGCCCTTCTCCTGCGCCTCGCGGATCGCGGCTGGGCGTGAGATGCGCGCCTCGCGCATGCGCGTGAGCACGTAGTTCGAGGTGCCGTTGATGATCGCGGTGAGGCTCAGGACCCAGTCGCTCGCGAAGGCGTCGCGCAGCGTGCGGATGATGGGGATGCCGCCGCCGACCGCGCCTTCGAACGCGAGGTCCGCGCGCGCCTCGATCGCCCGGCGGACCAGGTCGGGCCCGCGCGCCGCGATGGCGAGCTTGTTCGCGCTGACCACCGCCTTGCCGCGCTGGAGCGCGGCCTCGATCATGCGGCCGCCCTCCTCGCCGCCCACGACCTCGACGATCACGTCGATCGCGCTGTCGTCGAGGACGTCGGCGCTCGACGTGGTGAGCAAGCCCATGTCGCACTCGGGGACGCGGTCCTTCGAGAGGTCGCGGACGAGCACGCGCTTCACCTCGATCGGCGCGCCGGCTCGCTCGCCGAGGTAGCGCGCGTTCGAGGCGAGGAGCGAGAGGACCCCGCCTCCGACGGTGCCGCAACCGAGGAGGCCTACGCGGACGGGCTCGCCATTCTTGAAGCGCCGCCGTTCGGGCGGGGCGACCTCTGCGCGTTCGTCGGGGTTCATGCGCGCGGGAGCTTATCACCACGCTCCGCTTCGATGTCCAAGCTCGCGCGCCCCTGCGCGTCGGGACTTCTCGCAGCAAGGCGCGCCGCTTATGCTCGCGCCATGGCCGAGACCAAAGGTTGGATGGGCGGATCGATGAAGTTCGGCGTCGGCGACGACGTGACCGTGCCCGAGGCGAAGGAGCAGGCGTTACCGCTGCGCGTCCTCGTCGTCACGGACCTCGTGCCGCGCGCGCCGTACAACGCGGGTGCGAACGCGCCGGAGGGCGCGATCCGCGTCGACGCAGAGAGCTTCGACGATCTCTTCAAGAAGGTTCGTCCGCGCATCTCGGTCGACGTGCCGAGCGTGCTCGCGAGCGGCAGGGCCGCGCGCATCGAGATGTCGCCGACGAGCCTGCGCAGCTTCCGGCCGGACGGGCTCTGCGAGGAGCTGCCGCTCCTGCGATCGCTCCTCGATGGGCGCATGGTGCTCGAGCGCCTGCGCGACGGCGGCGTGTCGCCCGAACAAGCGCAACAAGAGCTGCAGAGGCTCTGGCAAGGATCGCCGTTCGTGCGCGAGGTCTTCGGTCTCTTGCCGCTCAAATCCGGCGAAGGGCCCAAGCCGGCGACAGCGCCTGCGCCCGCGGCGGAGGAGGCGCCGAGCAACGTGGACGCGCTGCTCGACATGGTCGATCTCGGCGGCGGTGGATCGTCGTCGCCCGCGCCCGCGCGCCCCGAGCCCGAGGTTCGCACCTCCGCGGCCGAGGCGATGCCCTCCAAGTTCTCCGCGCTCATCGCGTCGGTCGTCGCCGCGGCGCGCACCGGCAGCGGCGGGATCAGGCCCAACGAGGCGGTCAATCGCATCGACAAAGCGATCAGCATCCAGGTGAGCGCGATCCTCCAACACCCCGAGGTGCGCAGGCTCGAAGAGGCGTGGCGCGGCGTGCGCTTCCTCGTCGATCGCGCGAAGAGCAACGCCGCGATCAAGATCGACGTCATCAGCGCGCGGCCCGACGAGGCCGCCGAGGCGCTCGTCCGCGGCGTGCGCGAGAACCCGACCGGCGAGCCTCCGGTGTCGTTCGCCGTCGTCGACATCGCCATCGACAACACCGCGCTGGGGCTCGCGCGGCTCGAGACGCTCGCGACCGCGGCCGAGACGTTCGTGGTGCCGGTGATCGTCAACGGATCGGCGAAGCTGCTCGGGCTCGACAGCTTGGTCGGCCTCGAGCGCATCGATCACAAGATGGCGCTCTTCGAAGCGCCGCATCAGGCGCCGTGGCGCGCGGTCGCGTACAAGCCCGAGCTGCGCTGGGCGTCCGTCGCGCTCAACGCGGTGATCGCGCGCGGCCCGTACGACAAGACCACGTCGCGCGTGCGCGAGGCTGCCATCAAAGAGATGCCCGACGACGAGAGCGCGTACGTGTGGACCGCGCCCGCGTTCGCCGTCGCATCGGTCGCGCTCGCGAGCTTCCGCGAGACGGGCTGGCCTTGCCGCGTGCTCGGCGCGCGCTCCGGCGGCATGATCGAGAACCTCCCCGTGCGCCAGATGCACACCGGCGGCGACGAGGACGGCGAGACCGGCATCGCGATCCCGACCGAGGTCTACATCACGACCGACAGCCAGCGCGAGCTCGCGAAGATGGGCATCCTCGCGCTCGCGTCGGCGCCCAACAGCGACGCAGCGGTGGTGCTCAACGCGCCGACCGCGTACGTGCAGCCGCCCAAGAAGACGTACGACAGCGCGACGACGGAGCCGGAGAACAGGCCCGAGCGCGCGTCGCTCGTCGATCAGCTCTTCGTGTCACGCCTCGTGCAGTGCCTCCGCGTGATCTGCGCGAAGCTCCCCGCGACGATGGCGCCGGTCGATGCCAAGGCCGCGGTCGAGAAGGATCTGTGGGAGCTGTTCGTGGACTCGAAGCCCGCGAGCGTCGAGATCTCCGTGAAGGGCCAGAAGGGCGACGAAGGGACGTTCGTCTCGGTCACCGTGCGCCCGCGGCGCTTCCTCGGCGTGCAGCTCGACGAGCTCTCGCTCGACATGCCGCTTGGTTGAGTTTTCGGCCGAGAAAGCGACAAAAACAAAGAGGCCGGTGAATCTCTCACCGGCCTCTCTTCTTTTGTAGCTCGTGTGAGGAGGTGCGTAGCGCGCCTCTTCACACGAACGCGATCACTCCTTGTCGAGCTTGCCGACGAGGCTGAGCGTGAAGAACGCGCCCATGTACTTGAAGTGCGGGCGCACCTTCATGTCGACCTTGTACCAGCCGGCGTTCCCCTCGACGTCCGTGACCTCGATCTTCGCCTTGCGGAGCGGGCGGCGGCCGCGGATGGCCGCGGAGACGACGTCCTGATCGGCGACGAACTGGCCGATCCACTCGTTGAGCTCCTTCTCGAGATCCGCGCGCTCCTTCCACGAACCGATCTGCTCGCGCTGCAGCACCTTGATGTAGTGCGAGAGCCTGCAGATGATGAACATGTACGGGAGCTGCGTGCCGAGGCGGTAGTTGAGCTCGGCCTCGCGACCCGCCTCGCTCTGCCCGAAGTACTTCGGACGCTGGACGGAGTTCGCGGAGAAGAAGCACGCGTTGTCCGAGTCCTTGCGGAAGGTGAGGCCGATGAAGCCTTCCTCCGAGAGCTCGAACTCACGGCGCTCCGTGAGCATGATCTCGACCGGGCACTTGGTCTGGATCTCGCCCATCGCTTCGTACTGGTGGAGCGGCAGGTTCTCGACCGCGCCGCCCGCCTGCGGGCCGATGATGTTCGGGCACCAGCGGTACTTGGCGAAGCTGTCCGCGATGCGCGTGGCCATCGCGTACACGGCGTTGCCCCAGCAGTACGCGTCGTGCTTGCCGATCACATCCTCTTCGTAGTTGAACGCCTTCACGGGGACGGTGTTCTGGCTGAAGGGGAGGCGGAGCAAGAAGCGCGGCATGAGGAGGCCGACGTAGCGCGCGTCCTCGGTGTCGCGGAACGAGTTGTACTTCGTGTACTGCGGACCCTCGAAGAGCGCCTTGAGGTCTTTGAGGTTCGGCAGGTTGAGGAAGTCCTTGAGGCCGAAGAACTGCGGGCCGGCCGCGGCGAGGAAGGGCGCGTGCGACATCGTCGCGACGGCCGCGCACTTCTGCAGGAGCGCGATGTCCTGCGGGCCGGGACCGAACTCGTAGTTGGCGACGATCGCGCCGTAGGGACGGCCACCGAACGTGCCGTACTCGGCCGAGTACACAATCTTGTACAAGCCGCTCTTCGGCACCTCGGGGGAGTCTTCGAAGTCCGCGAGCAGATCTTCCTTCGAGCAGTTGAGGAGCTCGAGCTTGATGTTCTCGCGGAAGTCCGTGCGATCGACGACGAACTTCAGACCGCGCCACGCCGACTCCAGCTTCTGGAACATCGGGTGGTGGAGGATCTCGTCCACTTGTCGCGAGAGCTTCTGATCGATCTCCGCGATGAGCGCGTCGACCAGAGCCTTGTCGACCTTTTCACCCTCGCGCTTCGGCGTGATGAGCTCGCCGATGAAGGCCTGGACACCGCGCTTGGCGATCTCGTAGGCCTCATCGCCGGGCACCATCTTGCCCTCGAGGAGGATCTCGTCGATGAGGGACCCACCCTCAAGGGTTTGGGCGCCGCCCGAGGACTGAGCTTCCGTGGACATGAATCACTCCCCTTCCTTCTTGAGGCCGAGCTCGTTGATGAGCCTGTTGCGCTGAGCGGGATCGCCCAGGATATTTTGAATCTTGTTGCGGAAGGCCTTCTCGTTGCCGAGCGGGCCCTTGAGCGCGGTGAGCGCCGCGCGCAGGTCGAGGAGCTTCTTGAGCTCGGGCACTTGGTTCGCGATCGACTCGGGTTCCATGTCGGAGAGCCGACGGAACTTCAGGTTGACGTTGATCTCGCTGTCCTCGCCCTCGGAGAGCTTGTCTTTGACAGCAAAGTTGAGCGCGAGCTTCTGCTCGCTCATCACCTTCTGGAAGTTGTCTTTGTCGACACTAATCGGCTTGCGATCCTCGAGCGGACGCGGATCGGGGCGCATCATGTAGTCGCCGAGCATGAGGAGCTTGAGCGGCAGCTCTACCTCTTCCTTCGCATTCCCAGTCGCCGGCTTGTACGTGATGTTCACGCGCTCCTTCGGCGCGACAGATTGCTCTTTCGACATCGCTGAGAGCTCCTTTCCCCTGTTTTCGAGACTTCCGCTTCTGGGGGCCGCGGGTTGGGGAGGCCCCCCGTTGAGCGGCGCCGAGGTACCGGCCCCGGCCACCTACGACGTTCGCTATTCCAACGAGGCACCGAGAACGAATCCCCTCGGCCCACAGTCAACCGGACGCGCGGAGTCTCCGTCCGATCGCGGCAGAGCATAACCAAAATCACGTGCGATGGAGCAAGGGGTTTTATGCGCCCGTCATCAAGGTCAGGGCGGCGCCCGGATCGAGCTGGCAGAGCACCTCGAAGATGGCGTTTTGCCGAGCGCGGGCCTCGGGCGTGGGCTCCTCGGCGGCCGCCATGCCTCGATGTGCAGTGAAGAGGGCCGCGTAGAATTCAGCGGCCAACGCCGGTTCCCAGTCGATCAGACGATGGCGCTCCGCCAATTTGTCCAGTGCTTCGAGCGAAGCCCGCGCGATGGGGAACTGACCGGCTTGGATGCACAGGCGTGCAATCTCGAGCTGGCCTCGGAACTTGTCGGCGGGCTTGACGAGCCCCGGCAACACCTTCTTGACCGCGGCGATCGCCTCGGGGAGCTGGCCGTTCGCGGCGAACGCGCGCGCGTCGCCGATCGCTCCGTCGAGCGGGTTCGAAGGCTTGCGCACCGCGGGTCCGCCCCCGCCGCTGCCGAAGCTCTTCAGCACCTCGCCTTCGATCCACGCCTTGGTGTCGTCGTCGGCGATCGGTGTGCTGTCGTTGAACGTGAGCGTGTGCAGGCCCTCTGCGCGCGAGAGCATCGACGCGACCTCGCGCATGAGCGCGAGCCGCGCGGGCTCTGCTTCGAGCTTCTCGAGCGCGAGCGCGACGTAGCGGTGGGGATCGAGCCACAGCGGGTACTCGAACGCGAGCGCGTCCGCGCACTCGATCAAGCCTCCCCAGTTCTCTCCTGCGACGAACGCTTCCATGCGCTCTTTTCCGTCGCCGGGAGGAGGCGGGATCATCGTCGCGCCGCCGTCTGCCGGCGGCGTTTGAAGCACCTCCATCCAGAGGCCCATCCTGCTGTAGCGATAGGCCGTCGCGTCGGTCGGATCGGACGCGCGATACAAATCGCCGATGCGCACCAGCGCCTTGCCGCACTCGGGAACCGCGGCCATCGCGGCTTCGGTCGTCGTGATCGAGTCCGCGCTGAAACCACCACCACCGCCGTACGAGACTTCAGGCGGAGGAGGCGGAGGAGGCGGCGGCGCGCCCGGAGGAGGAGGCGGAGGAGGCGGAGGAGGCGGCGGCGGCGGAGGCGGCGGAGGCGGCGGCGGCGGCGCTTCGGGCGGCAGCGCGCGCACCATCGCTTGGATCGGCGAGCGGATCTTGTTCATGCCGCCGTACGCGTCGCCGAGCTTGGACGCGAGATCGTTGTCGACGCCGCGGCTCACGCGATCGATCGCGTTGATCAGGTCGCGCTCTTTGGCGGTCGGCTGGTACTGCGCGAAGAGCGGCCCTGTCGTCTCTCCGAACCACGAGCACAACGTGCCGCGCGCCTTCGGCCGTTTGAGCGGCGGACCCATCGTGTCCCAGAACTGATCGATGAGGCCTTGCAGGAGGCAGAAGCCTTGGAGCAGACCTTCGAGCTTGTCGGTCTGCGTGCGCGCCGCAGCGAAGTAGAGCGCGACGCGGAAGTCCTTGCCTTTGTCGGTGAGGATCTCCTCGCAGTTCGAGGCCATGCTCCCCCACTCGACCTTGCCGCCCGAGATGGAGGTGATCTTGTCGACCTCGGCTTTGACGGCATCGAACTGCTCGTCATACGAGACGTCGGCGCCCGCGCCCCCGTTGATGGGCTCGAGCATGCTGGAGATCTTGTCTTTTGCCGCGGAGATGACGTCGTCGACAGCCATGGGGCGAGGAGAATAACAAGAGCCCGCCCGCTGTCACCACGGAGCTCGCTCGCGGGTGTTGTTCACTCGCTCGTGAGCTACATCGGCGGGGGCTCGCCGCGATCCTCGTCGTCGTCCTCGTCGGTCGCGAGCTGCGGGCGATCTTCGAGCGGGACGCTGATGACGAACTGCTGCCCGCTCGATCCGCCGAGCCACGCCGTGCGTTTGAGCGTCGCGGAGCGCGGCGATCCGAGCTGAAAGCGAGGCGCTTGATCGGTCTTGACGTGGAGCTCGAGCATCACGTCGTGCTGCCCGCGCGTGAACGTCGCGACCACGCCGCGGAGCTGCGGGCGTCGATGACCGCCCGGCAAGAACGAGAGGTACTCATCGTAGCCGAGCGGGCCGAGCACGATGTTGAAGCGCCCCGCGCCGTCGAACACGTAGCGCCCGATGACGAGGCTCTCGCCGAGCTGGTGGTTCATCACGCCGAGCTTGTTGCGGCTCGGCTTCTCGATGAGCGTCCAGTGGCCGATGAACTGCTCGACCTTCACGCCCATCGCCCCGTACATGTCGCCGAGCACCACCTCGAGCCCGCGCGCCGATCGCGATTTGCTCGCGAGCAGCGGCGCGTAGCGCAGGTACATGAAGCGCTCGAGCGTCGTCTCCGCGTCTTTGAATCCGTCGATGCCGACCGCGCAGAACATCCTGCGCGCGAACGAGTCCTTGCCGCCCTTCTTGTACGAGACGGCGAAGCGATACTTGGTCCAGCACCGATAGAAGAGCGCGATGAGCCGGTGGTGGAAGACGTCGAGGAACTCGCGCACCGGCTGCTGTCCGCCCTGGTACTCGTCGAGCGCGATCTTCTCGACGTAGTTGGGCGGCATCGGCGACGTCGAGCCGTAGAGGCCCATGAAGGCGATGGTGACGCGCGCGCGCTCGATGCCGTCGGGGTACTTCTCCTGCTTCAGCTCCGCGACGTCGCTCGCCGCGAACGAGAGCGTGACGTCGGGGCGCAGGCGGACGCGCTCGTCCGCCGCGGGCCCGAGCTGGCCGATCGGCGGCGCCTTCGGGTAGAGGCGCTCCAAGAGATAGATCAGACGGAAGAACGAGAAGCGCCGCGCGTCTCGCTCGAAGCGTTGAAGCTTCTCCGTCAGATCAGGTAAAGGCTGCCGCTCTTCGGCTCCCATTTGTACACCACGCGCGTGTTGGCGCCCGTGACCGCGAGCTGCGTGAACGAGTTGAGCGAGACGTACGACGCGAACATCTCGTTCAAGATGCTCGCGAAGAGGTACATCTCTCCTTCGCCTGCGAATCCGCCTTCGTCGAGCTCGATCTCAGCCGCGACGCCGCGCACGGGCGCGCCGCGGTAGAGCCTGTCGGTAGGCCTCACCTTGACGCTCTTGATGGCGTTCATGCGGAGCTGATTCGCGCGGGCGACCTGGCGATCGATGATCGCGTGGAAGTTGTAGATGTCGACCATCGCGCGGAGCACCTCGAGCTCGGTGATCGATCGGTAGCTCATCGCCATGTGCGCGAGCACGCGCCACTGAAGCTCGCGGCCCGTTGGCGGCGCGAGCGGCGCGGTGACGCCGGTGAGGTTCGTGAACGTGGCGACCGCGGGCGACGTCGCGGTGGGCACGCGCAGGTCGCCGACCTTGAGCTGCGCGGCGAGCCTGCGGTTCGTGCACATCGCCTCGACGCTGATGACGTCGAACTCGGGGAGCGTGCCGACGTCCTGCGGCGATCCGAACGACAGGTAGAGATCGACGCCGTCGCCGATCGCGGCGGGCCGGAGGTGCATTTGATAGAAGACCGCGCGCGCGGCGGCGTCCGCGTCGAGCTCGTGATGGAACGCGAAGAAGGGCGGGATCTCGACGCGCTGGCTCGTGCGGCGCGCGATCGCGACGACGTTCTCGACGCTGTAGATCTCGTGCGCGTTCGGCGTCGCGCCCGACGGCCTCACGATGTACTCGTACTTGCCGGGGTCGGGCTTGATGGGGTCGGTCGCGTGCTCGAAGAGGTTGACGACCGGCGAGCAGAAGAGCCGGAAGTTCTCCTTCGCGACGCGTGTCTGTGTTGGCAGGCTGTCGCGGAACTGGATGATGATCGCGAAGCGGTCCGTGATCTTGTCGGCGGGCAGCGCCTCCAGGCCGGACACGTCGAAGAAGGCGAATTTCTGCGGCAGCGAGAAGTATTCTTGGAGGAGCCGGAAGCCCGGGTACACCGTCTTCGGGTACGGGATGAGCGCTTCGTCCTCGTTGAAGCCGACGAGCCGGATCGATCGCGCGGGCAGCGTCGCGACCGTGGTGTCGCGCCCGGCGGCGTCGACCGAGCACAGCGCGACGCTCTCGACGTGTGCGCCGATCCACAGGCGGACGTCGTCCTGGAGGCGGCGCTCGCCGTGGATGTAGAAGCGCAGCTCCTTGAGGTTGATCGCGGAGAGCGCGGCGCCGCCGGTCACCTTCAGCTCCAAGCGCAGCGACTGCGTGAGCTGCGATCCCGTGTCGAGCCGAGCGTCCTCGACGCTGAGCGGAACGAGCTCGACGTCTTGCGTGGTGCGGAAGCGACACGAGACGCCGTCGACAGGGACGGAGCCGACCTCTGCGTTGCGCGCCACCGTGAGGCGCTCGCGCACGACGTTGGGGAGCGGCGTGAACTCGACGACGCTCGTCGCAGGGATCTGGCGCAGGTAGTGCGGGAAGAGCAGCGACGCGACCGAGTGGATGACCTCGGGGAGCTCGTCGTCGAGCTTCTGGCGAATCTTCCCGGTGAGGAACGCGACGCCTTCGAGCAGGCGCTCCACATCGGGATCGCCGCGCTCTGCGAGCATGGGCGCGATCGCCGGATACGCGGCGGCGAACTCGCGACCGAGCTCACGCAGGTACGTCAGCTCGTCCTGGTAATATTTGTTGAACATACCGTCGCGCTCGACAGTCGACCGTCGAACGAAGACGGTGTCAACCGCGAACCCTCTTCAATCAGCTGCTAGGGGTTGCCGGAGGCGGGGCTCAGCCGACCTTCACGTTGCCGCTCGAGTCGACCGAGGTCGAGAACCTGAGCCCCTGGCGGCGGCCGTCCGCGGTTTGGAGCTGCGCCGTGATCTCGAATTGAAGCGTCATCTCGTTCGCGACATCGCTCTTGATGTGCCGCACCTGCACATTCTTGAGCCGGGGCTCGTACGTTTGCAGGGTGTTTTTGATGGACCGCTGCATGATGCCAATCGCGTCTGGGAAGTCGTACAGCACCTCGGAGACCTCGACGAGGCCATAATCAGGGCACGTCAGGCAGCTCCCTTGTCGCACGTTGAGCATCTGGTGCAGGTGGCGCACGACCGACGTCTCGACGTCGCTGTCCTTCCACGTGTACCGTTCGGTGTTGTGGGGGTCGGCGGCGTGCTCGATGCGCTTCAAGAGCGAGCTCATGGCGCGTTAGCGTACACAGCGATGAGCGGCCCGGGCAACGGCGAAGCGCCGTTGATCTCACCTACCGAGCGGCTCGCTGACAAACCCTGCTAACGCGGTGTCTCCCAATCGTCCTCGGCCGAGATTCCTCCGTCCGTCCACGTCCAGCAGATCTTCTGGTACGTGAACGAGATCTCTTCGTACTCCGGCAGCTTCATCAGCTTGGGATGGCGGTTGTTGGCCATCTTCGCCTGAATCGCGGAGATGTTCGCGTTGGTGAGCTCGACCGTATAGTGCTGCTTTTCTTGGCCGAGCGGCGTCGGCTGCCACAGCTCCAGCCGAAACGTCTTGATGTTCTCGTTGTTGACGAGGACGTTGTAAAGAAGCGGGCTCGATCGATCGACCTCTTTGGTGATCGTGAACGGCTTGTGGGCTCTCTTCCCGGTGGGCTGTCCGCTCGCAGGATCACGCGGACAGACAATCTCGTGAGAAAGCGCGTAAACGAGGATCTTCCCCTCTCGTCCTTTCTGGGTAACGGAGCCGAGGATTGCCCCCTGCTTCTCCGCGACAATAGAAAGGTAGGCGTTCAGCGCCATGAGATGGTCCCTCGTGACCCGTGTGCTGTCACGGATTGGCCGAAGGTATCACAACGAAAAATGCCCGGGGGGATTACCCACCCCGGGCATTTGAATCGCGTCAGACGCTCAGGCTCAGACGACCGGCGCTTCCCAGTCGTCCATCGCGGTGATGCCGCCGTCGACCCAGGTCCACTCGATCTTCT
>CAYTJL010000176.1:0-20633 GCA_964437785.1 uncultured Polyangiaceae bacterium | reverse complement strand
TTCGGGGCGAGGGGGGAGAGAAAGAGATGAGCCCTCTGACTCCCCTCTCCCGTTTACGGGAGAGGGGCCGGGGGTGAAGGTCATCCGCCGTGCGACCAAGGCACGCGGTAGTCGCACGTCGCCGACACGAACACGCCGCACACGCCCTCGGGGTCCAAACAGCTCTGGCCTTGAGGACAGGTGTTGGGCCCGCCGATCTGACACGGCACCGAGCAGAACTCGGGAGGAGGCAAGGGAGCGTCGTATTTTCCGTTCCCGTCCGTGTCGAGGTAAATGGGGTTCGTCACGGCATAGGCCGGGATCGGGTACCAGTCCGGCAAGATGGGAACGGGCGCAAACAGCGTATTGACGACCGGCACGAGCGAGAAGGCGTCGCTCACGACACGTGAGATCTGGATCTCGCCGAAGGGCACGTCGACGCTCACCTTGCTCATGAGGTTCGCGTCGTTGAGCCCCATGGCGATGACCACGATCCACGAGTCTCGATTGGGCACCGTGAGCGGGATGGCGCCGTTGAAATCGATCGTGTCTTGAGGCTTGCTCGTTGGCGTCTCGACCCGCACGAGGCGGCCGTTCATGTAGATCTCGATGCGATCGACGCCGAACCAGCTCGCGGTCTCGACGCGCAAATTGAGCTTGATTTGGGCGCCCTGCGCCGCGCTCGCCGTCTCGCCGAACGTCTTGTCGGACACGTCGGCGCGGATGAACGGCCCGTAGGTCGCGAACGCGTGCTCGCCGCGCAGGCTGTCGACGGCGTCCTTGATGTCGAGCCCGCCCGGAGCGTCGGTGCTGCTGCGGAAATACGTGCGCGGGAAGCCCGGCTCGTGCGTGCCTCCGTGGCTGTCGCTCGACGCGATGTGCGTCTTCAACATGCCGCGCTCCAGGTAACGGAAGTAGTCGTCCACGTGGCCCACGCGCTGCGCGCACGGCGCGAGCTTCACGCCGTCGGGGAGCGGCGTGTCGCCGTATTGGCCGACCTCGCACGCCGCTTGGCTGTCGGCCATGGTCTTGTCGTAGTCCCAGTGCGCGTCCTGCTCCTCGGGCGTGCGCACCAAGATGCGCTTCATCGACTCCCACACGAGCGCGCTGCGGTTTCTGTGCTGGCAGACGGCGAAGCGCTCGCCCGGCTTGCACGGCGCGAAGAGCCCGCTCTTGATCTCGGGGCACGCGGCCGCGAGATCGGCCTCGTTCTTGGCCTTGTCGAGCCGCGCGCGGCAGCGGTTGTAGTCGACGACGTCTTGGATGGTGGCGGTGCGCACGAGGTCGAAGCGCTTGCCGTTGATGATCTCCATCGCGTCGAAGTCGCAGCTCGCCGTGCGGAACACGGGGTTGTTCTCTTCGAGCGTGGACAGCTCGCGGAGCATCGTGAACGTGTCGACGCCGAGCTGATCGACGTAGCCGAAGAAGCCGTCGCGCGGGTGCGCGACGATGGTGAAGGGCTTGATCTCGGGGCTCGCGCTGATCGATCGGAGCGCGTCCAAGATCTCGCCGCCCGACTGGCACGTCGGGTCGTGCGACCCGCGCGTGGGCACGATGGTCGCGTCGTAGCGCAGCGGGAACGCGATGAAGTGACCCTGCTCGATGGTCGTCGTCTCGGCGCTCACCGCGGTCGCGACGAACGGCTCCAAGAACTGCTCGCGGATCGGCGGCAGGTAGTCGGTCTCGACGTCGTGATCGGTCGGGATCGCGAGCTCGACGTGCTCGTCCGCGACGGTGCGCACGCGCAGATCGAGCGGCATGCCGCTGTCGAAGCTCGGCTGCGCGTGGAGGTGCATGTCGGCCGACATCCAGCCGACCGTGTCGATCTCGCGGCCGATGATCGCGTCGAAGCGCACCGCCCTGCCGGGCTCCGCGGTGAACGGCGCGCTCTCGAAGATGCCGTATTCGGGGCCGCGCGACGCGCGCAGCAGGTAACGGCCGCCGGGCTCGAGCCGGAACGAGCCCGAGCCCGTCGCCGAGTGCTCGATCTCGCGCACCGAGTTGCCGAGCCTCCCGTCGCCCATGAACACGCGCCGGCGCCCGTCGCGATCGAGCGGCTTGTCGTCGTCGTCGAGCGCCACCGCCGCGATCTTGGCGGGGATCGGCTGGCCGTCTTCGCCCACGACGCGGTATTGGATGGTGGTCGGCGTGGGCAGCCTCGGCGAGATCACCACGGTCTCGCCCATGCGCACGCTCACGGGGAAGGGCTTGCCGATGGTGGAGCCGCTCTTCGTGCGCGCGACGATCGCGTAGTCGCCCGGCGGGATCGTCGCGTCGAAGTCGCCGTCCTCGACCGGGTCGACGCCGAGGTCCGCGTCGATCACGTCGAGCAGGCCGACGTCGCCGCGCTTCTTGAGGTTCTCCTCGACGAGCTCGTCGACGCTCGCGAAGCCGTGGCCGGGCTTGGGGTTCGCGAAGACGAAGACCTGCGCGTTGCCCACACCCTCGCCGTCCTGCTCCCAGTGGATCGATCCCTTCAGCCTGCCAGTCGGCGTGCCGCGCGCCCTCCAGACCTCGTCGGCGATGCTGCCGATGTCGCCGCTGCCGATCACGAAGCGGCGCTCGTAGGTGAACGCGCGCTGATCGTCGCAGCCGACGTCGTCGGAGGTGTCGAACAAACAGCTCTTCGCCGCGGCGAGGAAGGCCGTCGCCGCGCTCGTGATGATGGGCACGTTCACGACCGGCGAGGTCCCCGGCGCGCCGACCGTGAAGTAGCCGTAGCTCACGTCGCCGCCCGAGGCCGCGACGAAGTCGAACGCGAGCGGCGATTGGAACGTGTTCTTGCCCGCGTAGAACGCCTCGTTGACCGCGCGCTCCTCGTCGTAGCCGATGCCCGGCGCGAACACGTCGTTCTGGTTGCCGAAGAAGACGAAGTCGCCCGCGAGCACGCCCGCGCGGTGCACCGGGTTGGGCGCGCTCTGCGGGTCGCCGAAGATGGTCCCGAACACGCTGGTGGGCTCGGTCGTGACCGCGAGCGGCGCGGGCGTGCCGCACTCGCACGTGACGAGCGGACACCCGCGCGCGTCGCCCTTGAAGCCGAATTCGCACGCCGCGGGGTCACACGCGGACGCGTCGGGGCAGTCGAGCTTCTGGTCGTCGAGCAGGAGCGCCGTGCGGATGAGCACGCTGCGCTCGCCCGGCCGCACGATGTAGTCGGTGCGGAAGCGGAACGCCGTCTTGATGTCGGGGAAGATGAAGCTCAAAAGATTCTTTTGCGTTTGAAGGAGCGCGAGCGCCTCGAACAAAAACGCGCCCTTGCCCTCGACGCGGATCGAGGCCTCTTTGCCGTCGGATCCGTCGGAGAGCACGCGCACGCTCGACTCGCCGGGCTCGGGGTTCGGCACGAGGAGGTTCGCGACGGGGAAGAGCTCCGCGAAGCGATCGCGGCCGTTGCCGTCTTTGTCGTCGAGCCTGTCGCGGCGCAGATCCGCGTCGATGATGCTTCCGCCGAACACGCCCGGCGCGGGCGAGTCCATCGCGCGCAGCACGGTCACGCGGATCTTGTCGTTTTGAAGCAGAAAATCGCCGACGTCGGCCATCGCGACCGGCCCGCCGATGAGCTCGCTCCGGTGCGCGATCTTCTTGGCGACGAGCAGGCCCGCGTGGTCGTTGCAGCTCGGCAGCCCCGGGGCGAGCGCCAATCCCAACGCGAGCGGGAGGATGCGGGAGACTCGCCTCATCGCTGCACCTCAGAGGTTGAGCTGGAACTGGAGGATGACCGAATCGTTCTTGAGCGACTGGCCGTGGAGCTCTTGCCGGTGCGTGTACTCGACCTGCGTGCGCAAGAAATCGTGAAAGAGGTGGTAGCTCACGCACCCGCCGAGCACCCATGAGTCGAGCTCGTTCTGCACGCCGGTGCTCGGATCGAGCCACTCGAAGCGCGCTGTCACGCCGAGCCTGCGGCGGAGGATCATGTAGCCCGCCTCGGCGAAGAACGCGTACGACGTGGTGTTCGCGACCTGCGAGACGGGCTGCGTGGGCTGCTCGCGCGGGTCGACGCGGTTCGCCAAGAACTCGGCCGCGAAGTGGAACCCGCGCACCTTGAGCAAGAAGTCGCCGCCGACGCCGAGGATGTTGCGCGTGCCGCCGTTCGAGAAGAACACGCTCGCGCCCGCCGCGACGCGGAGCCTTCCGTGATTGAGATCTTGGATTGTTCGGCCCGGGTCGCCGAGCGGCGCGCTCGCGAGCCTCGCCGCGTAGGTGAGCCCGTCGAAGCGGTTGCCGCGGATGGCGGAGTTCTGGATGAAGCCGCCGAAGAACTGATCGTTGCGCAGCACCGCGTTGTAGACGCCCGCGTAATAGCTGAAGGCGCCCTTCGCGACGTGGCCTTCGACGTGGACGCCGACCTGGTGCATCGGCGCCATCGCGCGCACGGCGAGGGGCCTGTCGACCATGCCCGTGTCGCCCGCGCCCGTCATCGCGTAGCGCGAGAACGGCACGTCGTGCGCGCCGACGTACGCCTGAAAGAACTTGTATTGATCGTAGCCGAACCACGCGTCGTAGAGCGAAGCGGTCCCGAGCTCGTCGGAGGCGAACTCGCCCGAGATGCGGAACGGGATGCGCCGGTAGAGCTTGCCGTCGAAGCCGAAGCGCGCGCGGCGGAAGCGGAAGCCCGCTTTATCGGCCGGATCGCCCGCCTGTTGAAAGGCGTCCGAGCCGACGTACGGGATGGCTTGGAACTGGATCAACGTGAGGGGCGAGATCTCGAGCGGCCCGAGGCGCAGCCGGACCACGTCGCGGAAGTCGGGCAGGCGCTCGTCGAACGGGATGTTCGTCTCTTCGCGCTTGCGCTCCGGCGCGTGCGTCGTCGTCGCGGGGCGCTTGGATTTGGCCGCGTGGACGGTCTGATTGTCCTCGGACGCCTCTTTGGCCGAGGCGCTCCCCAAGGCGAGCGCGGACGTGAGGATGAACGCTGCGGCACGAACGAGCGGCTTCATCATGCCTCCAAGGAGGGAGAGATCGGGGCGCACGAGCGCGGGTCTTCGAGGGGGAATCAGGTGAGATCCAAGCGGGTGCGCGCGTCGGCGTACGCGTCGGTGACCGAGAAGACCACGAGCTCGCGGGCCTCGGCGTTGCGGCCGATCCACGTCATGCGGTCCTTGCCTTGGGCGGGCGGAGCGTTGGCGTGGCCGCCGGCCCACGCGATGCCGGCGAGCGCGATGTTGAGGTCGCCCACGGCGAGCAGGCCCGCGCGGTTACCCCAGCCGTTGATGACCGTGTTGAGCGTGGAGGCGCGGTTGCCGATGCTGCCGATCACGTCGGCCGCGAGCGCCGCGGTGTCCGCCCCGGCCGGGCCGCCGCGCGCGCGCGTGACCTTGCCGAGGTAGTCGGTGAGCTTGCCCTGGTCTACGCCCTGCGGCGCGAACGACGGGCTGTGCGCCTTGAGGAACGCGGCGACGAGCGGCCACAGATCGATCGGCGCGGTGCGCGAGAGCCCGGCGCCGAACGTCTGGAGGATCTTGAGCGCGCGGTGCAAGAGGAAGCTCCGCACGTCCTCGCGGGGCGACGCGACGAGCGATTGGCCGAGCACGATCACCGGCGGCTGGCTGCTCGCCGGCACCGCGACCGCGCCGAGCGCGCTCGACACGTGGATCTGAATGCCGCCGAGGCCGTAGCCGTCGGCGAGCGTGTTGATCTGGTCGTGCAGATCGGTCATCTGCGGCGGCAGAGGCGCGGCGCGGATCGATCCGAGATCGAACGGCACCGCCGCGTCGAAGAGCGATCCCGACTTGCGGAGAAGCTCGCGGAACGACGGCGTCATCACCTCGGGCGCGAGCAGATCGTCGAGGCTCATGTCGGCCGCGCCGAGGCCCGCGCCGTCCAGCTCCGCGCTCTCGCCTTCGAGCGCGGCGACCGCGGCCTTCGCGACCTTGGCCGCGTCGGGGCGGTTGCGGAGCTCGGCGACCGCGGCGACGGTGCTGAAGAGGTAGGGCTCGAAGCGGCCGGTGCCGAGCGCGCGGCGCGCGTCGGCGACGGCGCGATCGAGCAGCGTGGCCGCTTGTTGGCTCTGGTTGTTGCGCTGGTAGAAGCGCGCGAGCGCGGTGAGCGCGACGTCGTCCTTGGGCCACGTCTTGCGCGCTTGGAGCAGCGTGGCCTCGGCCTTCTTGGCGTCGCCCGAGACCTCGTAGATCTGCGCGAGCTCGGCCGTGCGCGCGCACTTCCGCTCGGGCGCCTCGGCCGCGTTGATGAGCGTCGTTTGTTGCTCGATCGCGAGCGGGAAGTTGCCTTGCCGCTGGTAGAGCGCCACGAGCCGCTCGCGCGCCTCCTCCGACGCCGGCGTGCGCTTGAGGATCTCTTGGTACGCGAGCTCGGCGCGCTCCGGGTTCGGCAGGTGCTCGTCGTAGAGCTTGCCGAGCTGGAAGTAGATCTCGGTCTGCTTCGCCGGATCCGAGGCGAGCCGCGCGAGGCGGATCCACGCCTGCTCCGCGCCGGGCCAGTCCTCCTCGGCGGCGGCGACGGCGGCGAACGCGCTGAGCGCGTCGGCGTGATCGGGGTTCGCTTCGAGCGCCGCGGCGAGCGCGGCCTTGGCGGCCGCGGAGTCGCCGACGTCGGCGAGCGCGCGTCCGCGGAGGACCTCCATCTCGACGCGCTCGGCGGGATCGGTGACCGCGTCGAGCCGCCGCTTGAGCAGCTCGGCGAGCTCGGTCTTTGCGCCCTCGGCGATGTAGATCGCTTGGAGGCGCTGGAAGACGTCGCCGTACGCGGGATCGAGCTCCGCGACGCGCTCGAGCGCGTTGCGGGCCTCGGCCGTGTCCTTGACTTTGTCCTGCCAGAGGATCGCGGCCTGGTAGAGATCGTGCGCCTGCTCCTCGCGCGACGCGCACGCGTTCGCGGCGGCGGTGAGCGACGCCGCGGCGCCCGCGAACGAGCCGGCGCGCTCGAGCGCGGCGGCCATCGCGAGGTGCGCGGCGATGTGGTTCGGCACGAGCTCGATGGCGTGGCCGTAGAACGCGAGCGAGTCGTCGTTGCGGCCGTCCTTGGACGCCGCCTCGGCGACGCGGAGCGAGAGCGTCGCGGCCTCGCTCGGGCGCTGGGTGCGCTCGATGATTTGGCGATCGACCTCGAGCGCGACGCCGTGCTCGCCGGCCACGCGCGCGTGCGCGGCCATCTGGCGCAACGCCCAAATGCCGCGCGGTTGGTTGCGGAAGGCGATCTCGACCGCCTCGCGCGTCTCCTCCCACACGCTCGTCCTCGCGCGGAGGCGCGCGGCGAGCTGGGCGTGCGCGATGGCCTCGGGGCCTTCGAGCACGCGCGCGATCGCGAGCGCGATCGGCTCGAGCTCGTCGTCGCGCCCCGCGCCCACGAGCGCGCTCGCGACGCGGCGGAGCGTGGGCAGGTGACCCGGCACGTCCTCCAAGATCGCGCGCCGCGTGAGGAGCGCGCTGCCCGCTTCCCCGCGGCCGTGCTCGTCGAGATCCGCGAGGCGCTCGTAGATCTCGAGCCGCTCGACGGGATCGGTGGCCTCACGCGCGCGCGGCAGGAGCGCGTCGATCGCGTCGCCCGCGCCGTGCCCGGCGAGGGCCGCGCGGTGCGCGACGATGGGCGCGAGCACGGCTTCGCCCGCCGTGATCGCCTGCGTCGAAGCGCGCGCCGCGCCCGCGAGATCGCCCGCGCGTTCGAGCTCGAGCGCGGCCTCGAGCGCGAGCCTCGCGGCCTCGGCCTTGGGCGCGCTGCCGACCGCGAGGATCTCCGTCGCGCGGAGCGATCGCCACGACGCGCGATCCGGCGGCGGCTCGGGGGAGATGCGCTCGAACAGCTCGCGGAGCCCAACGTCCGAGGGCCTCGCGCGGAGGGCCTGCTCCAAGAGCGAGGCCGCGGCCGCCGCGTCGTTCTCGACGAGGAGCCTCGCCTCGCGGACGAGGTCGTACGCTTGCTCCATCGCGTCGTCCGAGGCCTCGCGGCGGACGCGGATCCACTCGAGCACGCCCTCGCGATCGCCCGACGCGCGCGCTGCGCGCGAGCCCAGGAAGACCCCGAGCGGGATCTTGGGATCGGCCTCGGCGGCGCGGCGGAGCAGCCCGATCGCGTCGGCCTCGTCCCCCACCGCGCCCGCGCGGACCGCGGCCTCGGTGAGCAAGAGCGCAGCGCGCGGGCTCGGATCGAGCGCCTCGGCGTGCGCCTTGAGGACCGCGCCCGACACCTCGACGCCCGCGTACGCGAGCGCCGCGCGGGTCGCGGCCTCGTCGCGCGGATCGGCGCTGCGCGCGCGCTCGTATTCGCTCGCAGCGCGATCGACCTCGCCCGACGCCTCGGCGATGAGCGCGCCCGCGAGCACGCGCTCGCGCTCGCCCTCGGCGTCCTCGCGCCACGTCGAGAGCGCGAGCGCGACCTTGCCGCCGGAGCGATCGTCGGCGTCGAGCTCGAGCGTGAGCGCCCGACCGACGCCGCTCTCGGGCGATGCGTCGGCGAACGCGGTGACCGGCCCGCGCAGATCGGCGAGCGGCGACGAAGGAGCGGACGCGCGCGCGAGCGCGCGGCCGAGCGCGGCGGACGCGCTCGACGAAGGACCGCCGGCGGCGGGGACGTCGCCTCCGCCGAGCGCGGCGCACGCCGCGGCGGCGATGGGCTTGAGCTCGTCGTCGCCCACCAGCGCCTCGACCCACGGATCGATGTCCGCGCGCGCGCCGCCCGCGAGCGCGCCGAGCGTGACGCGATCGGCGGCGGTGAACGCGTCGGACGACGCGGTCGCGGTCGCCGCCTTCGCGGCCTCGGCGTCGCCGAGCTCGATCGCGAGGCCCGCGAGCGCGCGCCGCGCGGCCGCGGCGTGCGAGCCTTCGAGCACGGATTTGAGGGCCTCCGCCGCGCGGGCGCGCGTCTCTTTGCGGGGCGATCCGAGCACGGACAAGAGCCACCCGGCGCCCTTCGCGAGCGCGGGCGACTCCTGGCCCGCGAGCGCGCCGAGCGCGTGAATGGTGGCCGCGTGATCGCCCGACGTCGCCGCGGTGCGCGCGGCGAGCAGCGCCTCGTAGGGCGAGGCGGGCGGCGCGCCTTTGGGCGAAGGTTTGTAGCCGCGCTCGGCGAGGATGCGATGGAGCGCCTCGTTGAGCGGCGCGAGCTCGGGCACGTCCGGGACGCGGACCTTGGTCGCGGGCGCAGGGCCCGCGTCGGGATCGGGCGCGGCGAGGGCCTCGGCGAGCCTCTGCACGTGCGCGCGGGGATCCGCGGGCACGAGGCGCGCGGCGAGCTCGACGCGCTTCTTTTGGCCCTCTTCGTCCGACTGGCAGAGCCGCGCGATCTCGGAGCCCAAGATCGCCGCGTGGACCCTCGCCGCGGGCGCGACGGTGGCGCGCGCCTCCGCCTCGATCACGTCGAGCACCGCGGTCCAGTCGGCCTCGCGCGCGGACAGGCCACGCGCTTGGCGGTGCGCCATCGGCATGTTCGGGACGAGCTCGCGCGCCTGATCGGCGGCGGCGCGGGCGTTCTGCTCCTCTCCGCTCATCGCGAAGAGCTCGGACACGACGAGCAGCCCGCGCGCGCGCGTCGCTTTGTCGTCGTCGAGGAGCGCCTCCGCGCGCAGCCATTCGGCGCGCGCGGCCCACGCGTCGCGCTGCTGCAAGCGGACGAGCATCGCGCTCGCGTCCTCTTCGTCGGCGAACGCCGAGGGGGGCGGCGCGCGCGAGGGGATCGGCGTGCGGAGCATCGCGGCCTCGTCGGCGCTGCTGACCGCGTCCATCTCGCTCACGTCCGAGACCGCGACCTCCGCCGCGGGCGCCGCGACGAGGCTGGCGGCGGCCGCCGGATCCATGTCGACGGTCTCGGGCTCCGACGCGAGCGGCTGTCGGTTCTGCGCGACCGAGCGATCCGCGGACGCCGAATCGCGACCCACGTTGACAGGTTCGGTGAGATCGCCGCCGAGATCGAAGGACGCCTCGTCGGCGGGCTGCGCAGGCGTGGGCCGAGGCGGAGGGATCGCCGCCTTCGGGCGCGGAGGAGGCGCGGGCGCCTTCGGGCGCGGAGGAGGCGCCGCGACGACCGGCGGCGTGACGGCGGGCTCGGGCACGGGCGTGGGCCGCTCTTCCTTCGCGTCCTCGAAGAGCATGTCCATGATCGCGTCGCGCTCGGGCGTGGGCTCCTTCTTTGGAGCGGCGCCCTCGCGCCCGAAGAGCTGCTTCAACCCGCCGGCCTCGTCCTCGTCGGAGCGGAGGGACTCGGCGAGCAGCGCCTCGGGGATCTGCGCCATCACGGTCGCCTCTTCGCCGTCGGGATCGAAGTCGTCGTACAGGTCGCCGGGCGGCGGGATGGTCGACTTCTGTGCGGGCTTCGTCGCGTCGGGATCCACGAAATCTTCGTCGTGCTTGTCGGTGCTCACCGGACCCCCATGCCGAGCTTCTTGCGCAGCTCGAGGTAGTTGGGAGAGAGGACGAACGCGAGGAGGCGTCGCGCCCTGTCGCTGTCGCTGATGAGGCTCGCGAGGTCGCCGCGCGGGGCGCGCAGCGCGTCCGCGAGGACGATCGAGACATCACCTGCTGCGATCACGCTCATTCGATCGATGCTCCTCAGCGCGGCCGCGGCCCACCTCCGTGGGTCCTGACCGCTCGAAACGATGCGCTGGCACACCTCGGGGATGGCCTTGCGCACCCTGCGTGGGATCTCCTTCTTGACGGACCGCGAGACCTCCGCGAACACCGCGAAGTTCGGCGGCTGCACCGCGATGCCTGCCTCGATGCAGGCCGCGTAGACGAGCGACGCGACGGTGTTCTCGTCGCGCGAGCGCACGGCGTTGATGCCGCGCTTGAGCGAGAAGACCTCGCGCGCGACCGCGGACCGCGCGGCCGCGTCGAACGGCGTCGTGACGGCGCTGCCCAAGACGAGCGCGGGCTGCTCCGACGCGATGCCCGTGACGCCCCTCGGATCGGGGCCGCCGATGTAGAGGTCGAAGTCGCCCGTGAACCCGAGCGCGCCCATCCACTCGGCGACCGCGACGCGGAGCGGGTGGCCGCCGCGCGCCTCGACGCGATCCTTCTTGGTGACGCCGAGCGAGACGAGCGAGGGCCCGAGCGCGAGCATCACGGTCTCGGCGAGCTGCACGAAGAGCTCGGCGATCGGGCCGTGATCTTCGGGGTCGGCGATCTCGGCGAGGGCCGTCGCGTCGAGCGCGATCTGCGGCTGCGCGGCGACGCGGCGGTCGAGCTGGAGCAGCTCCCCCGAGCGCTCGTCGGTGTTCTTGCCGAGCGCGACGAGGCTGCCGAGCGTCGCTTGACGGAGGCCTTGATCGCCTCCGAACGCGGCGATCTTGGCGAGCAGCTCGACGCGATCGGGATCGACCGGGTTGCGCGCGAGCGATCCCACGAGCGTCTGCCGCGCGCGGCCGAGCGTGCGCACCTTGAAGCCCTGCTCGAACGGCGTCGCGAGGATGAAGTCGATCGCCTCGCCGTCGTCCGGGGCCTCGTCGAGGAGCTTGGTCACGGCGGCCTCGGCGCGGACCGGCACGCCGAGCTTGTCGCGCCAGATGGCCATGCCGAGCCGCGCGGCCTCGATGCGGCCCTCGCGCTTGTCGCGCTCGTTCATGAGCGTCTCCAAGATGCTCGTGGCCTCGCCCCACGCGCCCGCGCGCGCCGCGACGCGCGCGACGCGCTCGCGCACGGCGAGCGTCGAGAGCCCGGACTTGTGCAGGCCGAGCAGCACGTCGAGGGCCTTGTCGGGCTGGCCCAGCTTGTTCTCGTAGAGGTCGACCGCGGCGATGCCGGACATGAGCCTTTGCTGCGACGGCGCCTCGGCGATCGTCGCGAGCTTGGCGAGGTACGGCGCGGCCTCGGCGAACATACTCTTCGTGATGTAGACCTGCCCGAGCAGCGCGAGCGCGCCCACGTGATCGGGCTCGAGCATGGTGACGTTCTCGAGCGAGGAGAGCGCGCCGTCGAGGTCGCCCTTCTTGCGCAGCACGCGCGCGCGCTCCCAGTACATCTTGCCGATCTCGGCCTCGTCCTCGGACACCTCGAGCCTCCGCTCGATGATCGCGAGGAGCTTGTCGTCCTCGTTCCGCGCGCGGACGGCGCGGAAGAGTTTGTCGAACGCGATCGACCGCTGCGCGTCGCGCTCGAACGCGCGCTCGAACGCGATCTCGGCGTCGTCCTTCGCGTCGGTGTGCTCGAGCAGCAGCACGCCGGCCTGCTCCCAGAAGCCTGCGCCGCGCTCGTCGTCTTTGCAGAGCGCGCCGAGCTGCGCGAGCGCCAGCGCCTCCTGCACGTGATCGCCGAGCGCCTCGGACGCCGCGCGGATGCCCTCCCACGACGCGATGTCCTTGGGCCGGAGCTCGACCACGGACGAGAACGACGTGCGCGCCTCCTCGGGCTTGCCCGCCGCGAGCTCGGACCACCCCGCGAGCGCGACCGCGTCGATCTTGGCGTCGTCGCCGAGCGCGCCGGACAAGCCGTGCAGCGCGGCGGCGCGGCGGCGCGGATCGCAGCCCGGCGACGCGAGCTCCAGGTTCATGAGCTGCGCGGGCGGCTCATTGCTCTGGATGAACCCCTGCGGCGTCATCGGCTGATCGAGCAGCGCGACCATCGCCGCGGACGCTTCCATCGCCGCGCGCGCGGCGCCGCTCAAGTACCGCGAGGCCTCACGCCGGGCGTGCACCTCGGCCGTGCGGTCCTCGGCGGCGAGCGCCGCGGCGATCCACTCGATCGCGGGCGCGAGCCGCTCCTCGGCCTCGGACCACGAGGCCGCGCGCGACGCGGCGAGCGCGCGATCTTGATCGAGGGTGCGGGCGATGCGGAGCCGCTCGGCGCGCGCGATCGATCGCGCGGCGCCGCCCTCGTCGTCGAGCCTGTCGATCGCGCGATCGACCGACGATCGTTGTTCGAGCGCGGAGGGCCACAGGAGGCGCGCGATCGCCGCGGCGTTCGCGACGTCGCCGTCGCCGCCCGACTCGACGGCTTCGAGCGGGCCCAAGATGTCGCCGCCGTCGCCGCCCTCACCTGCCGCGGCTTCGAGGCCGAAGCGCTCGAGCGCGATCACGGTCGGATCGGCGCCCGCCTCCGCGGACGCGTCGATCGCGCGGCGCCTGCCCTCGACGTTGTCGGGATCGGCGCCGCGGAGCGCCCACGCGAGCACGGTGGCGACGGCGCGCGGCGCGTGCTCGTTCGCGGCGTCGAGCTCGGCGATGGCGCGCGCGCGGTCGCCGGCGCGGTAGAACGAGAGCGCCGCCTCGATGTAGAGCGCGGCGGCGAGCTCGCCGTCCTCCGACTCCTTGGCGGTGGTCGCGAGGATCTCGGCGGCGCGCCGAGGACCCGCTTCGCCCGAGGCGCGCGCGAGCTCGGCGCAGAAGATCCCCGTGACGGGATCGCCGGGCGCGGCCTGGTGCAGATCGACGAGGCGGCTCAGCGCGCGATCGGCGTGGCCTGCGCGCGCGCTGCGGAGCGCGGCGACGAGCCAGAGCGCGCGCGAGAGCTGCGGCTCGGGCTCGACCTTCGCGAGATCTTCGATCGCCTCGGGCGATCGCGGCGCCTTGGGCTTGGGCTCGGCGCCCTCTTCGTCGACCGCGATCGGCTCTTCGCCGAGGCCGAGCGCGTACGCGGCGAGCGCGCGGCCGAGCCACGCGGCGGAGCCGCCCTCGGGATCGCACGCGGCGAGCTTGCTGAACGCGGCCGAGGCGCCCTCGTCGTCGCCGCGGAGGAGCAGGCTCCTGCCGAGCTCGAACCAGAGGCCGGGCTCTTCGGCGGGCTCGACGCCCGAGGTGAGCAGCTCGCGCGTCGACTCTTCGAACCACACCGTCTCGCCGCGGAGCGCGGCGAGCATGCGCGCGGCGCGCGCGGTGACGGCCGCGGGGACGCCGTGCGCCTTGGCCTCGGCGAGGGCCTTCTTGGCGCCCGCGACGTCGCCCGCCTCGGCGCCCCACACGAACGACGCGACGAGGAGCGCGCGGCCCTTGGCGCCTTCGGATCGGACGGACGCGGCGATCGCCTCGATGGACGACGCGAGCCCGGCCGCGTCGCGCGACTCGGAGAGCAGATCGATCTCGAGCGCGCGCGCGGGGATCGACGCGGCGTCGAACTGGAGCGCGTTGCGGACCGCGTCGAGCGCCGCGTCTTTTTCGTCGGAGGCGGCGTCGGCGACCTTGAGCCAGAGGGCCGCGGCGCCGGGCCCGGTCGCGCCGCGCGCGAGCTCCTTCTTGGCGAGCTCGGCGGCCGCGGCGACGTCGCCTGCGGCCTCCAGCGCCGAGAGGCGCGCGCGCGTGATGACGGACGACTCGGGCAAGCGATCGCTCGCGCGTTCGAGCATGGCGCGCATGCCCTCGCCGTCGCTCATTTTCGCCTTGACGAAGGCGGCGCGGAGCCACGCGTCGGCCGCGTATTCCGGCTTGCGCATGAAGCGGGGCACGCCCGTGTCGTCGCCGCGCGCGCCGTCCTCGATGGCCTCCTCGATGAGATCGGCCTGGCCTTCCAGGGCGCGCGAGAGCGCCTCGACGTTGTCCTCTTTGGCGGCGACGGCCTCGAGCACGAGCTGGGTGCGGAAGCGCGCTTTGCCTTCGAGGGCGGCGGCGGTGCCGAGCAGCTCGTAGGCGCGGGCGGTGTCGCCGGAGGCGGCGCACAGCTCGGCGAGATCGACGTAAAGGAGGGCCTTCCACGTGGGATCGGAGGCGAGCTCGGCCCGCGCTTCGAGCGCGCGCATGCGGCCCGCGGCGTCGCCCTCTTTGGCGGCGCACAGCTCGAGCTCGAGCCAGATCGTCGGATCTTCGGGGCTCTCGCCGATGGCTTGTTCGAGCAGCTCGCGCGCGCCCGCGACGTTCTGCTCGTGCGCGAGCAGGTACGACGCGCGCTCCCAGAGCGCCCTGGATCGCTCCTCGGAGGTGACCGCGGCGCGGGCGAGCGCGTCGAGCAGCTTGCCCAAGTTCTTGACGGATTTGCGTCGCGTGAGGATCCGCACCAGCGACTCGAGCGGCTCGCGGAACTGCGGGTCGGCGTTGAACGCCGCGAGGTAATCGCGCGCCGCGGCCGGCTCTTCGCCGTTGTTCTCTTCGAGCACGCCGCACTCGTGCAGGAGCAGGGCTTGAAGGGCTTTGTCTTCTTGAGCCGCCTGCTCAGCGCGGAGCCGCGCCACGAGGGCCGCCGTGCCCTCCGGTTGAACGGCGGGAATCTCTCTTGTCATTGGGCTCGCCGCGCCTCCAAAGGCGTTTTTCGGGTCATGATGCGGGGGCAGAGTAGCGAACGGGAGAGCACGGCGTAAAGGGTTAGTCACGATGGCCCGGCGGGCTGGGTCCCCAACCCCAGCCCGCGCTCTCGTAGATCGGTAGTGAGGAGACTGGGACGCCTTACTCACAAGGCTGGACCGCAACTCTAAAGGGGCCGCGATTATCGCGGCCTGCTGAGCCCGAGACACTGACCACCTGCGGCCGCTTGGCTGCGTTGGCTCCCGCTGGGGCAATGTCTAGAAGGCGTTCCACATGGCGAGGACGGAGCGCCTTCACGGCGCGGGAGATCCGCATTATGCCGGGCGCATGAACCTCTACCAATACACGGTCCCCTCGTTCCTTCGCGTGATCCGCCAAGCCCACACGTGGCTCGACAAAGCAGAGGCGCACGCCGCCGCGAAGAAATTCGATGCGACCAACCTGCTCGGCGCGCGCCTCGCGCCCGACATGTACCCGCTCGTCCGGCAATTCCAGAGCATCAGCGACGGCGCCAAGGCGAACGCGGCGCGGCTCGCGGGCGTGGATCCGCCGTCGTTCCCCGACACCGAGACGACCATCGCCGAGCTGCGCGCGCGGCTCGACAAGACGGCGGCCTTCCTCGAGACCTTGACCCCCGCGCAGTTCGAAGGCGCGGCCGAGCGCACCATCAAGGTGCCGTGGATGCCGGGCAAAGGCATCAAGGGGTGCGACTACCTCACGGGCATCGCGCTCCCCAACTTCTATTTCCACGCGACGGCGGCGTATCTCATCTTGCGCCACAACGGTGTTGACGTCGGCAAGATGGACTTCCTCGGCCCGCAAACGTTCTTCGATATCTGAGCATCGCCGGGCCGCGCGACGGGCGACGTGACGGCCCGTTACTCCCCTTCTTTCTCCGTCATGGCATCCCCGATGGAGTAGCTAAAAGGCCCCGATTCATGATACGAACGGGCCTTCGGAGGTCTTCTCGATGGGCAGCGCCGTCCAGCGTTATATGCGAACCCCGCCCCAACCCTCGATCGGTTGGTACGCGGTCCTTCGGTCGGAGGAGGTGGTCGCGGGTCAGGTCACGCGCTTCAAGTTCATGGATCGCGAGCTCGTCGCGTTCCGTGACAAGGCCGGTGAGGCGGTGGTCTTCGACGCCGTCTGCCCGCACTTCGGCGCGCACCTGGGCCACGGCGGGCGCATCCAAGATGGGTGTTTGCGCTGCCCGTTTCATGGCCTCAAGTTCGATGGTCAGGGTCAATGTGTGGGCGGCGGGCTCTACAAAGAGCGCGGGTTTCACTCGCTCCGCGCCGACAAGCTCACCACGAGCGAGGGCGCGGCCAACATCTTCTTGTGGAACGGCCCCTCGAAGACGCCGTTGTGGCCGATGCCCCTCCACGCGATCGAGTGGGAGGGCTGGTCCAAGCCGGTCACCAACGCGGGGCGGCCGCTGCCCGGCTGCAACCTGTATTTCCCCTCCGAGAACATCATCGACATGACCCACTTCGACAACGTCCACCATTGGGACGTGCGCGGGGTCCACACGCCCGCCCAGGTGAACGGAGATGGGTATTTCGCCCTGGGCATCAGCGTCACGTGGAGGGCGGGCGCGCAGAGCGACTCTGCGATCCTCCGCAAGCTCGGCAATTTCGTGGAGTCCTCGTTCGACGTGGACTTTCTCATCTTGGAGCCGGGGATCGCCATCTCGCACGCGACGCTGCCCAAAGAACAAGGCGGGCTCATCGTGCGGAGCATCATCTGCATCACGCCCACCGGGCCGAGCGACACGCACATTCGAGCGGTCGTGTCGGTCAAAGACCCTTCGCCGAGCCCGCTCAAGAGGGCCATTCGCGATCGGTTCGGCGTGGGCATGCCCGACCTCCTCTCGCGCTGGTTCTTGGCCGTGGCCACCGCGGACTTCAAGGGCGACGCGATGGTCTGGTGCAACCGCAAGCACCTCGAACGGCCGAAGCCCCTCAAAGAGGATGGGCCGCTCATCGCCTTCCGCCGCTGGGCCGAGCGCTTCTGGCCCGAGGACTATCTCCGCGATGCGTCCCCCGCGCCGGTCGCGGCGGCTGGTGGTGGCGGCGGTGAGGCCGAGAACGCCGCAGCCCCTTCTTGATGCTCGCGGCGATCATCGTGGAGCGCGACAGAATCCGTTGACAAGCAGCGCTCCCTCGGTATGCTGCGCGCCCCCATGGTTTCCGCCACTCAACAGAGCTTCCGTATCCGCAGGCACAAGGCGCGCACCGCAGGCAAGCGCCGCAAGCGCGACCTCCGCGCACACGGCACGCCCGCGTTCCCCATCCACCCCGCCGGCTACGACACCAAAGCAGCAGACGCGCTGCCCCAACCCGCCGCCAAGAAGTAGAGACATCTCATGGCCAATCACGCCTCCGCCGAAAAGCGCAACCGCCAGCGAATCAAGAGGACGGACCGCAACCGCGCCGGCAAGTCCGAGCTCCGCACCGAGGTCAAGAAGGCCCGCGTCGCCGCCAACGCCGGCGCGCCCGACGCCGCCGCCGCCATCAAAGCCGCGGTGAGCACGCTCGACTCGGCCGCGTCCAAAGGCATCATCCCCAAGAAGCGCGCTTCGCGCCTCAAGGGTCGCCTCGCCGCGCGTCTCGCCAAGGCCACCAAGAAGGCCTGATCTCTTCGTAACGCGGAGATCCTCAAAAGCCGCAAGGGCCGTGAGCCCGAGCGGCTTTTGGCGTTTCCAGCGCCCTTGAGGGCGTTACTTCGCGTCAGCCCAGCTCTTGCCCGACCCCACGTCGACCGCGAGCGGCACGTTGAAGGGGTGGACCTTCTCCATCACGTCGCGAACGCGCTGAGCGGCCTCGTTCGCGAGCGCCTCGGGCACTTCGAACACGAGCTCGTCGTGGACGGTGAGCACCATGCGCGCGCCCTTCACCACCGGCTCTTGGAGGTGGACCATCGCGAGCTTGAGGAGGTCCGCCGCCGTGCCTTGGATGGGCGTGTTCTGCGCGATGCGCTCGGCCTGCGCGCGCCGCATGCGATCGGTGTTGCGGAGGTCCGAGACCACGCGCCGCCGGCCGAAGAGCGTGTGGACGACCTCGCTCTTCTGCGCCTCCGCCATGGTCTTGTCGAGGAACGCGCGCACGCCTTGGTAGCGCTCGAAATACGCGTCGATGAACTTTGCGGCCTGCGTCCTCGGGATGTCGAGGCGCTTCGCGAGCGCGGTCTCGCCCATGCCGTAGATGACGCCGAAGTTCACGGTCTTCGCTTGTCCGCGCATCACCTTGGTCACGCCCTCCTTGGGCACGCCGAAGATCTCCATCGCCGTGCGCACGTGGACGTCCTCGTTGTTCTGGAACGCGCTCACCAGCACGGGATCGTTCGAGAGGTGCGCGAGCACGCGCAGCTCGATCTGCGAGTAGTCCGCGGACACGAGCACGCAGTCCTTCGGCGCGACGAACGCCCTGCGGATCATCATGCCGAGGTCGGTGCGGATCGGGATGTTTTGCAGGTTCGGATCCTGCGACGAGATGCGACCCGTGGCCGCGACCGCTTGGCTCCACCGCGTGTGGATGCGGCCGGTCTTGGGGTGGACGAGCTTGGGCAGCGCGTCGACGTACGTGCCCTTGAGCTTCGCGATCGCGCGGTGCTCCAAGACGACGCCCGGCAGCGCGTGTTGATCTTCGAGCGCCTCGAGCACCTCCGCGTCGGTCGATCGCCCGGTCTTGGTCTTCTTCGTGGGCTTGAGGCCGAGCACGTCGAAGAGCAGATGTTCGAGCTGCTTCGGCGACGCGAGGTTCACCTCTTGGCCCGCGACCGCGCGCGCGCGCTCCTCGATGGCGGCGAGCTCCTTGGTCATCTCCTTGCCGAGGCCCGCGAGCGCGTCGAGATCAACGAGCACGCCGGTCTGCTCCATCTCGGCGAGGAGCTTCGCGAGCGGCAGCTCCATGTCCGTGAGCAGGCCGATGATTTTGTCTTGTTCGAGCTTCTTCTGCTCTTCGTCGCTCACGCGGAGCGCGGCCTCGATGCGGCGCGACGCGTACGCGGAGCCCTCGGCGACGTCGATCTGATCGAGCGCCACGGGCGCCTGCCCGCGCTTCTTGGGCCCGCTCGGCGCGAGATCCGGGAGCCTCACGTGGAGCTCGCGATCGGCGAGCGTCTCGATGTCGTTCGCGGCCTCGGGGTTCAAGAGGTAGCTCGCGAGCATCGTGTCCATCGTCACGCCCGCGAGCGTGATGCCGTGCTGCGCGAGCACCACCGTCGCGTATTTGGTGTCGTGACCGACCTTGGCGATCGACCGGTCAGCGAGCGCCGGGCCGAGCACGCGCGCGATCGTCGCGATCGAGAGCTGCGGCGGCGCGCCCAAGTAGTGGTGCGACACGGGCACGTACACCGCGCGATCGGGCGAGACCGCGAGCGCGATGCCCGCGATCGCCGCGCGCATGGCCTCGGGCGAGCTGCCGAAGACGCCGATCGCGACGCGGCCCGCGTCCTTGATCGCGGCCGCGTACGCCGCGAGCGCGGCCTCGTCGAGGATCACCTCGCGCGACGCGCTCATCGAGACGGCCTTGATTTCAGCCGCGGGGAGCGATTTCAAGAGGCGCGAGAAGCCGAGCTCGGCGAAGAGCGATCGGAGCCGCTCGATGTCGGCCGCGCCGTAGCGCAGGGTCTCGAGGTCGAGCGTCACGGGCACCTCGGTGTGCAGCGTGACGAGCTCGCGCGAGATCTTCGCGTCGTCGACGTTCTTCTCCAACGACTCGCGGATCTTCTGCTTCTTGATCTTGTCGAGGTTCTGATAAACGCCGTCCATCGAGCCGAATTCGTGGAGCAGCTCGGCCGCGGTCTTGAGGCCCACGCCGGGCACGCCGGGCACGTTGTCGGACGTGTCGCCCACGAGCGCGAGCAAGTCGCGGAGCTGCGAGGGCGGCACGTCGAACTTCGCGATCACCTCGGGCTCGCCGTAGACCTTGTCGCGCATCGCGTCCCACAGAACCACGCGCTCGCCCTCGACGAGCTGCATCAGGTCTTTGTCGCTCGACGCGATCACGACGCGCAGGTTCTTCTCTTTGGCGCGCGCGACGGCGACGGCCATCAAGTCATCCGCTTCGAGCCCTTCGGCTTGAAAGACAGGGATGTTGTAGGCGGCGACGAGCTCGTGGCAGCGCTTGATCTGCACGATCAGGTCCTCGGGCGGCGGCGGGCGGTGGGCCTTGTAACGCGCGTCGATCTCGGTGCGGAGGCGCGGCCCGGGCGCGTCCGCGGCGATGCCGAGGTAGACGGGCTTGCGCTCGTCGACCAGCTTTTGCAGCATGTTCACGGTGCCGAACGTCGCGTGCGTGGGCTCGCCGCGCGGGCTCGCGAGCGGCGCGAGCGCGTGGTACGCGCGGAAGATGTAGCCCGAGAGATCGATGAGGTAGAGGACGTCGGCGGAGCCGGGCGGGGGGAGCGCGGTCGGGCGCGTGGACATGCGCCCACGTCTAACACGGGAGGCCCTTTGACTCCGAGGTCCCGCGTATCTTTAGCGCGGGGGGGTTTGGGGAGCTCCGACCCCATCCGCGTATCTTTAGCGCGGGGGGGTTTGGGG
>CAYTJL010000175.1:0-20748 GCA_964437785.1 uncultured Polyangiaceae bacterium | reverse complement strand
GCGGCGCGGGCGGCGGCGGCGGCGCGGGCGGCGCGCCCACCGGCTACATCGCGTCGGGCAACGGCATCTTCTGCGCGGCGAGCGCGAACGACGCCGACTCCTCCGCGACGCGCGCGACGCTCCTCACGATGATCGCGGGCGCGCTCGCGATGATCCGCCGGCGGCAACGAGCCGCGCGACGCGCTCGCGACACGCGCGCGTGACGCTCACGTGAGCGGGACCTCCGCGAGCTTACCGGCGAGCTTCTCGAACACGGGCCGGCGCGCGTCGTCGGCCCGGAACACCAACCGAAAATAATCGTGGAGCAGCTCCACCTTGGGGAAGACGCGGCGAAACGCGCGCGCCCCGAGGTCCGCCTTCACCTGATAGAGCGGGAGCACCGCGACGCCCGCGCCGTCGAGCGCGCGCCGCCGGATCGCCTCGATGCTCCCGAGCCTCACCACCTTGCCGAAATGAAGCCGATCGCCGCCGCCCGGCGCGTCGCGGAAGTAGCGGAAGAGCGGCAGATCCGCGGTCGTGTCGAGCAGCGTGTGCGAGGCCGCGTGCTCGTCACGGGTGAGCGGGATCTTCGCGAGGAGCGCCGGGGACGCGACGAAGACGTAGTCCTCGCGGTGCAGCCGGAAGGCGTCGAGCTTGGGATCGGTGAAGCGCGACGAGGTGATCGCGCAGTCGATCTCCATGGTGCGGACGCGCAGCAAGAGGTCCGGCCCAGAGCCGAAATACAGGTGCAAATCGAGCGTGGGGAACGCGCGGTGGAGCGCCTGTAGCTCGGGCACGAGCCAGCTCATGCCGAGCTCTTGGCGCGTGCCCACGGTGAGCTCCATCGGCGGCGGCTCGAGCTCGCCCCGCGCGGCGCGCGCGCAGTCCCGCGCGGCGTCGAGGCACCGCTCGGCGTGCGGGAGCAGCGCGAGGCCCGCGCTCGTGAGCGCGACCGAGCGCGTGGTGCGCTGGAAGAGCGCGACGCCGAGCTCGTCTTCGAGCTTGCTGATGCGCTGTCCGAGCGCGGCCGGCGTGAGCGCGACCGAGCGCGCGGCGGCGCGGAAGTTGAGCAGCCTCGCCGCCGCGACGAAGCACCGGAGGCTGTCGATCGAGGGGAGCATGCGCGCCACGATAGCGCGCTTCGCTTCGGGAATTTTTGTCAGGTCAGGCCCGCGCGCGCCACGCCGAGGCGGCCGGGACGCCGAGCGCTTCGAGCCGGGGGACGATGACCTCGCCCACCGTCGCGTAGAACGTGGCGCGCGCCTCGGCGCCGTCGCAGAGCCCGAGCGCCGCCGCGTCCGTGGGGAAGCTCGTGTACGCAGGGAGGTACATGAGCTCGTGCCGCTCGAGCGCGGCGAACGCGCGCGCGAGGTAGCTGCCGAGCCGGGCGCGGCCGTCCGCGCCGATCTCGGGCGCGGCGGTGGCGACCCACTTCCACCCGAAGCGCGCGTGGCCGACCTCGTCGGCGAGGATCTCGCCGAGCAGATCGCGGAGCGCGCCCTCGGGCATGCTCTCGCGCTCGGCGGTGATGATGGCGACCGCGACGGTCTCGGCCAAGCAGCCGACGGCCATCAGGTTGCGCGTGACCGCCTCGACCGGGTGCACGTCCTCGTGCTCGGGGAAGACGCGATCGGGCAGCGCGGGCGCCTCGGCGCGCTCGCCGAACGCCTCGACCACCGCGCCGCAGAGCACGCCGTGGTTGCGCTCCTCGCCGGCCATGCGCGCGCACTCCGTCGCTTCGCGTCGCGCGCCGATGGCCGCGAGCTGCCTCGCGAGCCCTTCGAAGACGGGCGCGGAGCCGTGCTCGTTCACCATGCGGCCTCGCCACGTGCGGGCCGCCGCGGCGCGGAGCTTGGGGTCGATCTCGCCGAGCGCCGGCATCATCCGGCGCGCCGCTTCGGACAGGTCGAGCAGGGCGCCCATCACGCGGCTCCCATCGGAGGAGGCATGGGCGGGCCCCAGGCCATGCAGCCGCATTCGAAGGACCAATTGACGGCATCACAACAGGCGGCCATGTCCACGGCGTCCGAGCAGTCGCAGATGTCGCCGGTGGTCACGCCCGCCTTGATGGAGCCTTCGTTCTCCTTCGGCTCCTCCTTCGGCGGCGTTTGGGTGTCGTCGTCCCCGTCCGGCGGCGCCACGGTCTCGACCACCGCGACGCAGCCCGCCGTCCCACCGATCGCGGCCGTGAACGACACCGCGAGCGCAGCCCTGATCGCACGCCTTCGAAGCTCCAAGCTCGTCATCAAGCACCTCCCATGGTCCCCACCTTGGGGCCGCGGAGGCATTTCGTAAATCGATATGATGTTGATACCGCTTTATACGAGCGCTTTACAATCGCGACCGCGGCCGCCGGTCACGCGATCTCGTCCGCGCGCATGGACAGGACGGCGACCCCGCCGCGCGATCGGATGGCGACGCGCACGCGATCGAGCGGCCCGAGCGGCCTCCAGCGCACCGAGAGGCCGGCGCCGTCGATCGACCCCTCCGCCTCCCAGCGCGTCGAGACAGGCACGTTGGGGCCCTCCAGACAAGCCACGATGGACTCGCCCTCTCGCTTGCCGGAGAGGCGCATCTTGGGAGGATCGAAGAGCGGCAGATCAACCGTCCTCCGAACGACCTTGGGCGACGTGTCAAACCACTGATCGATCAAACGAAGCTTCTTGGGGCCCTGCGCCAAGGCCGCCTTCTCGGCGTCTTCGTCACCCTCCATGAGATGGGGATTGAGCGCGCCATTGCCGCCAAACCCACCATCGATGTCGGCCGGCGCCGGATCCACGGGCATCCCGCCTTCACCCCCTTTGCCGCCGATGCCCCCGCCGGAGCCGCCCATGCCGCCGAACCCCCCGTCCGGCGGCACCGGATCGACGACCATCCCGCCGACGCCGCTCGACCCGGAGCTCGATCCCGCGCTCGTGCCCGAGGTCGAGACCACGGTCTCGATCCCGCAGTTCTCGCACCCGCCGAGCACCACGCTCATCGAGAGCCCGACGGCCATGCTGCGCTTGAGCGACCAGAAGCGCGGCGTGGGCCCCCGCGCGACGACGACGGGCTCGGGCGGGCTCTCGGCGAACGCGCGCATGTCGGCGAAGACGTCGTCGAGCTCTTCGTGCCACACGCGATCGGACGCCGCGATCGCGAGCCCGAGCAGCGCGGTCTCGCGCTCGATGGTGTCGGCGTCGTCGAGCTTGACGCGCTCGGCGAGCGCGATCGCGCGATCGAGGAAGTCCGCGGTGTCGAGCGAGATGCGCCGCGTCAGCTCGCGCGCGCGCCGCACGAGCGGCAGGCTCGACCCGCCTTTGTCGAAGAAGCGCTTGACGATGTTCGCCGCGTACCCGAGGCCCATGTACCGGTTGGCGACGCCGGTGGGCGCGAAGTTGCGCTCGCGGAACGCGGCCGAGCAGATGCGGAACAAGAGCTCGGCGCGATCGTCGGCGATGCGGTAGTTGAAGCCCAAGTAGTCGCCGCCGAGCGCCTGCCGCGCGCTCACGTCGAGGTGCAGCGCGGTGCCGAAGTAGGGCTCCGCGCGGCAGAAGTTCACCGGGTGATCCGCGTGGTCGCGGATGAAGCGGACGTTGTCGCGGACGTGATCGATCGACGTGTCGGGCTCGAAGATGAGCAGGTTGTAACAAACGAAGATGCCCGCCTCGCGGCACGCCGCGAGCGCGCCGCGCACGCGCTCTTGCTGCGTGCCGCGCCGGAGGTTGTCGCCGCCCTCCTGCGATCCGTTCTCGACGCCGATGTAGAGCCGGATCACGCCGAGCGCCGCGAGCTCGCGCGCGAGGCTCGGCGTCACGCAGTCGGGCCGCGCCTTGCCGACCAGCGCGACCTCGCCCACGCCGTAGGCGTCGAGCGCCTCGCGGATCGCGCGCACGCGCTTCACCGAGAGCTTCTCGCTCGGGAAGACGAAGTTGTCGTCGTGGAAGCAGAAGATGCCTTGGCCGCCCGCCGCGTCGAGGAGCAGCGCCATCTCGGCCGCGATGTTCTCCGGGCTGCGGAGCCGGAGCGCGCGGCCGCCGCCCGCGTCGATCGCGTCGTCGTAGAAGGCGATGATCGAGCAGTAGTTGCACTTTCCCCAACAGCCGCGGCCGCCGATCATCGGGATGAACGGCACGGTCATGTGGCGGGTGTGCGGCCGGTAGCGCTTCGCGAACGGGACGCCGTCGAGATCGTCGAGCAGGCGGCGCGGCTCGGTGCGCATGGGCGCGCCGTCGTCCGCGCGGATCGCGAGGCCGCGCACCATGCGGAGATCGTCGCCGCGCGCGATCGCGCCGAGCAGATCGACGAGCGTCTCTTCGCCGTCGTGGAGCACGACGCTGTCGACGCCGTTCGGGCGCGCGAGCACCTCGTGGGACGCGAGCGTGGGGAACTGGCCGCCGCACGTGACGTGGCCCTCGTAGCCGAGCGCGCGGAGCCGCTGCGCGAGCGCCATGAATTCGGGCGCGCGGTGCTGGAACTGCACGCTGAGCCCGATCACGTCGGGGGCGCCGCGCATCGCGCGCGCCGCGGCGACCTCGATCTCGGTGACGTCGTTGAAGGGCACGATCGTCACCGCGTGGCCGCGTTGCTCCGCGACCGCGGCGAGGATCCCTACGCCGAGGTTCTCTTCGAGATCCGCACCGACGAGCGCGACGCGCATGGGCTACCTCACTTTTTAGGCGGCTTTTTGTCGTCTTTTTTGTCGACCTTCTTCTCTTGGATGGGCGGCGGGCGCTTGTCCGAGATGACGGTCTTGCCCTCGCCCGCGCTGACCTCGATGGTCATGGTGCGATTGCCCTCTTGCTCGTCGACGAACGTGACGTCGTGCTTGCCGGGCGTGACCTTGAAGCCGTGGACCGGCGTCTTGCCCGCCTTCTTCCCGTCGACGAGCACGTCGGACGAGGGCTCGCACAAGATGTCGAGCGTCGCGTAGTCCTCGTTCTTGGGCTCGTCGACCGCCTGCGCGGTCGGCGCGACCGCGGGCTCCTTCGGGGGCGGTGGATCACCTCCGCCGCACGCGACGAAAGTGACGGGGAGGATCGCGATCCAAATCGAGCGGCGCATGCGGGCGATGGTAGCGCGGGCAAGGGCGCTGTGGTGTGATTCCGCCGCATGGTCGAGCGCGATCGCGAGCCTTGGGATCAGCGCCGCCCACCGCTCGATACGACAGGTGAGGTGGAGACCCCGGAGCACGTCCGGTTCCGCTTCAACGTCGCGGGCCCGATGCGAAGGGCGGCCGCGTACCTGCTCGATCTGATGCTCCGCGGGCTGATCGTGATCCTGCTCCTGGGGCTCCTCGCCATCGCGGGCATCGACGGCGGCGCGATCGTCAAGGGCTCGACCGGCGTGATGCTCGTCGTGCTCTTCGCGCTCGAGTGGGGCTACTACATCTTCTTCGACGTGGTGATGAACGGCGCTTCGCCGGGCAAGCGCGCGCTCCGCCTCCGCGTCGTCACCGAGCGCGGCTACCCGCTCGGCCTCTACGACAGCGTCCTTCGGAACCTGCTCCGCGCGGCGGATTTCCTTCCGTTCGGTTACGCGATCGGGGCGTTGGTCTCGGCGACGGACGGGCGCTTCCGCAGGCTCGGCGATCTCGTGGCGGGCACGATCGTGATCGTCGAGGAGCGGCGCGAGGTCGCCTCGGGGCTGCGGATCGATCCGCTGCCCACCGACAAAGAGCTCGCGCGGCTGCCGCAGCGCGTGCCGCTCTCGGGCGACGAGCTCGAGGCGGTCGAGCTGTTCCTGCGGCGCACGAACAGGCTCTCGGCCGCGCGCCGCGAGGAGCTCGCCGAGATGGTCGCGCCCATCTTCGCGCGGCGCATGGGGATGAAGGCGCGCGATCCGGTCCGGCTGCTCGAGCTCATCCATTGCCGCGCGCACCCGGCCCACACGACCAGCGCCGAGCCCGATCGCGCCGATCGCGCGCGATCCAAGGCGAGGGGCGCGTGAAGACGCAGGACGACTTCGTCGCCGCGCGCAAGGCGAGCTGGAACGAGCTCGATCGGCTGCTCTCGTCGGGGCCGATGACGGCGCTCGACGGGCCGTCCATCTCGCGCATCGCGTCGCTCTACCGCGCGCTCTCGACCGACCTCTCGCGGTGCCGCGCGCTGCGCTACACGCCGGACCTCGCGGGCTACCTCGACGGGCTCGCGGCCCGCGCGCACACCGCGCTCTACGGCGCGGCGCCGCTTCGGATGGGCGCGCTCGGGCGCTTCTTCACGCACGATTTTCCGCGCGCGCTGCGCGCGAGCTGGGTCTTCTTCGCGGTCGCGTCCGCGCTCTTCTACGTGCCGTTCTTGGCCGGCGGGATCGTCGGCTACGCCGCGCCCGATCTCGCGACGCAGATCCTCCCGAGCTCGTCGCTCGAGAGCATGCGGCACATGTACTCCGAGGGCTTCGACGCGGGCAGGAGCGAGGCCGTCGACAGCCAAATGGCAGGCTTTTACGTCTACAACAACATCGGCATCGCGTTCCGTTGCTTCGCGACCGGCGTGCTCGGCGGGCTCGGGAGCCTGTTCTTCCTCGTGTACAACGGCCTCGTCATGGGGCTCACGGTGGGCTACGTCGCGGGGGGCGGGTACAGCCGAAACATCCTCACGTTCGTGTGCGGCCACGGCCCGCTCGAGCTCACCGCGATCGTGATCGCGGGCGCAGCGGGGCTCCGCATGGGCTACGCGCTCGTCGACACGGGCGGGCTCACCCGCGTCGGATCGCTCCGCGCCGCGGCTCCTTTGCTCGCGCGGCTCGTGCTCGGCGCCGCCGCGATGCTCGCGCTCGCGGCCGCGATCGAGGGCTTTTGGTCGCCGTCGTCGGCGCCCGCGCCCGTCAAGTGGACCGTGTCGGCGCTCATCACGATCGCGCTCACGCTCTATTTCGCGCTCGCGGGACGATCGCGGGTCGCACGCGGGAGGGTCGCGTGAACATCGGCGCCGCGGCCGTGGTCCTGCGCCCTCGCACGATCACCGAGGTGTTCGACCTCGCGTGCAGGTTCTCGGTGACGGTCGCGCGCGGGCTCTTCATGAAGCTCTTCGCGATCGTGCTCGCGCCCGTGCTCGCGGGCTGCCTCGCGCTCCGTTACGCGCTCGGATGGGATTGGGCAGGCGTGTGGCTCCTCGCGATACCGCTCTCCGCGCTCCTCGAAGGCGTGTTCACGGTCGCGGTGGGGAGGCTCTTGTTCGCGCCCGAGACAGGCGCCCGCGAGGTGCTGCGCGCCTACTTCGGCAGGCTCGCGTCGCACGCGGTGGCGCTCGTCTCGGGGGCGCTGCTCGTCGCGGCGGGCGCGCTCGTCTTGTTCGTGCCGGCGCTCTACGCGATCACGCAGCTCGTCTTCGTGCGCGAGGCGTCGCTGCTCGAAGGCGCGGGCCCGTTCACGGCGATCCGGCGCAGCGGCCGGTTCGTCTCGGGCCGCCTCGGCGACGCGGCGCTGGTCCTCTTCGGGCTCTTCGTCGCGCGCGCCGCGATCGTGATCGCGGCCGAGCTCTGCGGCGCGGGGATCCTCAACGGGCTCTTGCAGCTCGGATCGCCGCTCGGATCGCTCCTCGACGAGGGCGGCTCCGCCTTCGCGATCGCGGGCCTCTTCGCGGCCGCGCCCTACGCCGCGACCGCGCGCTTCCTGCAATACATCGACGATCGCACGCGCGCCGACGGGTGGGACGTGCAGGCGCGCTTCACCGCGATCGCGGCGGCGGCCGAGGCCGATCGGAGGGCCGCGTGAGCCTTCGATCGAAGCTCTTTTGTGGGCTCATCGCGCTCGCCGCGATCACCGCGGCAAACCGCGACGCGCGGGCCGAGGAGAGCGTCCTCGCGTCGGATCGCTACGCGTTCTGTCACGATCGAAGCTATCGCTTGAACGACGCGGAGCGCGCCTTTTGCCCGCTCGTCGACGGCCCCACCGTCGCGTGCCCCGCGCTCCCGGACGTGTGCAAAAACCCGCCGTGGGACGGCGATCCCGGTCATCGCTCGATCCCCCTCACCGCGAGCGCGAAGCCCCCGCCGGCGACCCCTCCGAGCGCTCCCTCCGCGCGGCCTTCGTCCGAGCCGAGCAAGCCTCCTCCTCCGCGCTCGCCGGAGCCCGCGCCGCGCGACGTCACGTCCCCCTCCGCCGCCGGCTCCGCGATGAGCGGGCTCGCGTGGGTCGTGCTCATCCTGCTCTTCCTCGGAGGGTGCGCCGCGGTGGTCTTCGCCGTGAAGAGGAGCACGGTCGAAGGCGGCGACGACCCCGAGGGCGAAGGCGCTTCGCCGGGCGACGCGGCGCGCACGGAGGCGCCGGAGATCGTCGAGACGGACGCGTCGAAGCTCCTCGGAAGAGCGCGCGATCTCGCGGCGCGTGGCGACTACGGCCGCGCGATCGAGCTGTCGTACGCGGCGCTCCTGCGGCAGCTCGACGGCCAAGGGCTCATCGAGGTCCACCCGTCGAGGACGAGCGGCGACTACGTCCGCGCGCTCGGCGATCACGATCGTCTCCAGCGCGACGTGCGCGACGTCTCGCGCGACGTCGAGCGCGTGAAGTTCGGCGACGTGCCCGCGTCGGCCGACGTGTACGCGGCCATCACCGCGCGCGTCGCGCCGCTCCTCGGCAAGATCGTGGCGATCGCGATCGTGGCGATCGGGCTCGGCGCGCAAGCGGCGTGCGTCTCTGATCACGCCCTCGCCGCGGGGACGAAGGGCGCGGCGGTCGTGTCGCCGAGCAGCGCGCAGGGCTTCGTCGATCTGCTCACCGTGATGGGCCGCAAGGTCCGCTATCGATCCGCGCCGCTCGCGAAGCTCGAAGGCAGCCGCGTCGTCGTGCTGATGCCCGACGCGACGTTGAGCGAAGCCGAGATGAACGACGTGCTCGTGTGGGTCGAGGGCGGGGGCACGCTCGTCACCGCGGGGCCGCTCCCTGCGAGCGAGGGGCTCACGATCCGGCGCGGGCCCACGATGGACGATCGCCTCTGGTCACCGAGCCTCAAGGGCGCGGCTCCTCGCGCCCCCGCGGGCTCGACGCTCGATCTCTCGGGCGTGCCGGACGACGCCTCGCAGCTCATCGTCGCGCGCGGCAGCGAGCCGTACATCGCGCGCGTGCGCCACGGCAAGGGCGCGGTCATCGCGCTCGCGGACGGCGCGCTCCTCACGAGCATCGCGCTCGCCGCAGGCCAAAACGAAGCCTTTTTGCGCGATCTCTTCAACCCGCTGCCGGGCGACGTCGAGCTCGTCGATCGCTTCTCGGTCGCGGGCACGCCCACGCCCTTCTCCGCGATCGGGCACGCCGGGCTGTGGCCGGCGGTGCTGCAGCTCTTCGCGCTGGTCGTGCTCTTCATGCTCTATCGGGGCGTGTCGTTCGGCGCGCCGCGCGATCCCAAGGAGATCTCGCGCAGGGCGTTCGCCGAGCACGCGCGCGCGCTCGGGCTCGCGTACGCGCGGGCGGGCGCCTCGCGCCACGCGCTCGGGCTCTTCGCGGGCTGGGCGATCGAGCGGCTGCGCGAGCGCGTCCCGCGCGGCCACGGCCGAGGCCTCCACCTCGTCGCCGAGGCGATCGCGAAGCGCACCGGCGAGCCCGAGGGCCAGGTGATGAGCACGCTCGTCGAGGCGCTCGCGGCGCGCGACGAGGCCGCGCCGCCCACCTCGATCCGCGGCCGCGGCGAGCTGTTCCCGAAGCGGCGGGAGACCGACACCAAAGCCGAGGATCTCACGCGCATCCACGCGCTCGCGGGCTACCTCTCAGCGACCAAGAAGGCCGAATGAACCTCCACGAATTCAAAGAGCGCTTCGATAAAATCCGCGGCGAGGTGAGCCGGGTGGTGCTCGGCCAAGCCGAGCTCGTCGATCACACGCTCGTCGCGATCTTGGCCGGCGGGCACGTGCTCATCGAGGGCGTCCCCGGGCTCGGCAAGACGCTGCTCGTCCGCGCGCTCGCGCGCGTGCTCGACGCCAAATACAAGCGCATCCAGTTCACGCCCGATCTGATGCCGACCGACGTGACGGGCGGCAACGTGTTCAACCAGAAGGAGGATCGCTTCGTCTTCCACGAGGGTCCGATCTTCGCGCAGCTCCTCCTCGCGGACGAGATCAACCGCGCGCCCGCGAAGACGCAGGCCGCGCTGCTCGAAGCGATGCAGGACCTCGCGGTCACGTCCGACGGCGTGACGCGCGCCCTGCCCGCGCCGTTCTTCGTGATCGCGACGCAGAACCCGGTCGAGTCGCAGGGCACCTACCCGCTCCCCGAGGCGCAGCTCGATCGCTTCCTGCTCAAGCTCAACGTGACGCACCCCAAGCCCGAGGTGGAGCGCGCCGTGCTCGAGCACCACGCGCGCGGGCTCTCGGCCTCTGCGCTCGATCGCTTCGAGCTCCAAACGTTTGCCAGCGCGGACGACGTCGTGGAGATGCGCCGCGCGCTCGAAGAGGTGCGCGTGGACGACGGCATCCTCCGCTACATCGTCGACATCGTGAGCCGGAGCCGCTCGCACCGCGCGGTGTATTTGGGCGCGTCGCCGCGCGCGTCGATCGGGCTCCTGGTCGCGTCGCGCGCGCTCGCCGCGTCGGAGGGCCGCGCGTACGTGGTGCCCGACGACGTGAAGACGCTCGCGCCCGCGGTGCTGCGCCATCGGTTGATGCTGCACCCCGACGCCGAGATCGAGGGCGTGAGCGCGGACGACTGCGTGAGCGAGATCCTGCTCGAGACCAAGGTCCCGCGGATGAGCGTATGATCCCTTCGCGCGTGCTCGTCCTCGCCGCGGTGGTGCCGCTCGCGCTGGCGGTGATCGCGATCGTCGATCGGACGCTGCGCGTGCCGATGTTGGCGGCCGATCTGGGCATCCTGCTCGTGGCCGCGGTGGACGCGCTCCTCGCGCGAAGAGCGCTCGTGCGCGTGCGCAGGCGGGTCCCGCGCGTGCTCTCGATCGGCCGCTCGAACCCGATCGATCTGGAGATCGTCTCGCTCTCGCGCCGGAGGCTCTCGGTGCGGCTGCTCGACGATCTCTTCGAGGGCGCGACCGCCGACGAGCTGCCGCTCCGCGTGGATTTGCCCGCGCGCGGGCGGGTCTCGGCGCGCTACCGGCTCCGGCCGACCCGGCGCGGCGCGTACGCGATCGGCGCGCACCACGTGCGGTACGCGTCGCCGCTCGGGCTCTGGATCCGGCAGGTGAACGTGCCCGCGAGCGATCCGGTGCGCGTCTATCCCGACGTGCAGGCGGTGCGGGCGTACGAGCTGTTGGCCAAGCGCGACGCGGATCCGAGCGCGCTTCACTTGTCGCGCAAGCGGGGCGGCGAGAGCGAATTCGAGCGGCTGCGCGAATACCGCCGAGGCGACGAGTTTCGATCCATCGACTGGCGCGCGACGGCCAAGCGCAAGAAGCTCATCAGCCGCGAATACCAGCTCGAGAGCAACCAGGCCGTGGTGTTCCTGCTCGACGGCGGGCGGCTCATGACGGCCGAGGCGCTCGGGCTCTCGCTCTTCGATCACGCGCTGAACGCGGCCTTGATGCTCTCGCACGTGGCGGCGAAGGGCGGCGATCAGGTCGGGCTCTTGGCCTTCGCCGACACCGTGAAGAGCTTCGCCGCGCCGTCGGCGGGCTCGAAGGCCGCGCGGCGCGTGGTGCAGGCCGCGTACGACCTTTATCCCGAGCTCGTCGAGACGAGCTACGAGGCCGCGTTCGAGCAGGTGGGTCTGCGCCTCCGGCGCCGGGCGCTGCTCGTGCTCTTCACGCAGGTGGTGGACGACGTGGCGGCGCGGGATCTGCTCCGTTTGGTGCGCGCGGTGCAGCCCCGGCACCTGCCTTTGCTCGTGCTCCTGCGCGACGTGGAGGTCGACGCCTTGGCCGAGGGCAAGGGCGGCGAGGGGCCTTATCTGCGGAGCGCGGCGGCGGAGCTCATCAGCTTTCGGGACAAGCTCGTTCGCGACATGAAGCAGGAGGGCGCGCTCGTGCTCGACGTGGCGCCGCAGAAGCTCACGCCCGAGCTCATCAATCGTTATTTGGAGATCAAGGCCCGGCACCTGCTTTGATAGACCCTCTTTCATGGGTGGGGAGAGATCGCGTAATCTCCGCGCATGTCGACCCAAGATCCTCCTTCGAGGCCGTCGCTTCGCATCGAGGAGATCGCCATCACCAATTTCCGTACGTTCCGCGAGAGGACCGTGATCCCGCTCCGAGGCAAGGGCGGAGAGGCCGACGCGATCGCGGTGTTCCACGGGGACAACGGGTCGGGCAAGAGCAACGCGCTCGCGGCGCTCGATCTGTTCTTTCAAATCGCGGAAGTGGTGCTGCGCTTTGGCGACCAGGAGGGCGAGCTCTTGTTCGCGTGGGACAAGATCCGTACCGATTTGGGCGCTAGGACCTTTGTCCTCCGATATCAAGATAGACCTCATGACGCCGAAGGACCGACAGTCGTTGAGGTCTCGTTCGTCAATCCCGGCGTCGGACGCCTCTTTGCGGTCTGTACACCGTCTGGCAGGGACGTGCGTGTCTCATTTAAGCGTCATCATGGGGGTAATCTCGCCGTCATCGCAGACAAAGCAGAGCGTGATCGGCTCCTCTCGTTGTTCTACGCGCCCTCGCGGGCTGCTCCGCTCGCGATCCTCGACGCTCGGAGGAGGGTTCAGCAGCACCAACCTTCGCTCCAGGGTTCGCTCATGCCGGATGTGCTGCTTCAACAGCTCTATCAATTGAGGACGTCGCGCAGCCCCGGCGGGAGGGAGATTTGGAGAGTCTTCGTGGGTACGCTGCAAGGCTTCGCGACCTTCCGAGGGAAGGAGGTGTCGGTCGAGGTCACCGGGGTCGCGGGCTCTACCTCGCTCGACATCATCGTCGAGGAGCGCGGGCGCACCGTGCTCACGCTGGGCGAGCTGAGCTCCGGGGAGCAGCAGCTCTTGGTGCTCCTCGCAGAGAGCTTGTTGTCGGGCGCGGCCGTGCTCGCCATCCAAGAGCCCGAGATCAGCTTGGACGTCAAGAATCAACGTATCTTTCGCGATATTTTGATGAACATTCAAAGAGGCTCCTTCATTGACCAAATCATCTTGGAGAGCCACGTGCCCTCCTTCGACGGCGCGGACGTGATCCGGTTTTATCGCAACGAGGACGGCACGAGCCGCGTGGAGCGGGCGCCCTCGGTCAACGAGGAGCGCAGCGCGATCAAGGCGAAGGCCGAGGAGCAGGGCGCAAAACAACGTTGGGTGACGAGCGATGGTTACACCCAGCTCCCGGATCAGATGCGCGAGGAGCTCCACCTGCAACGAGGCGGGGATCTGTGGTTCCTCCGCGGACCACACCATTGGGAGGCGTGGCCGGAGACGGAGCTGGATGAGCTGTTTCGCAGGGATGATGAGGGATGAGCGTGGGCCGGGTGCTCTGGATCGACAGCAACGTCCTGCGGCGGGCGCGCAGCGATCTCGAGCGGCTCGCGGAGCTGGCGGCGCAAAAAGGGGTGCGCCTCGTGGTTCATCCCGAGAATCATCTCGAGGTGTGCCGGCATCTGTTATGGAGCATGCGCAAGCGAGGGATGCCCTTCTCTCGCTCCTATATCGATGCGAGCCTCCGGCAGCTCGGCATCGAGGTCGTCGAGGTGACCCTCGATCAAGCCAAGGTTGAAGGTTGGGCGGAGCTGCTCGATAGGCGTTATCCCGAGAGGGATGACTTCGCCGCTGCGAAGCTCGAGGCCGTTCGATCGAGGCTACCAGACGGATATGAGGTCTCTTCCAAAGGGATCTCCAAGGGGGTCCCCATGACGACCGATTGGCTCATCGCCCTGGAGGTCGAGGCCCGCGGCGACACCATCGCGGTCGAGGACAAAGGCCCTGAATGGGCGAGCCTTCGCAGAGAGGACCCGCCGCGCGCGCTGTCGTACGAGGATGTCTTGCGTTGGCTCTCGGCGATGGAGGACAAGTCTCCGGCGAAGGTCCCCTCATGAAACGGGCGTTCTTGCCCATTCCCTTGCTCCTCACCGCATGTAGCAAAGAGCCTGTTCCTCAGCCCATCCCCGATCCGAGTTCGAAGCCGGTCGCCACGGCGAGCGCGCCGGTGAGCGTGAGCAGCGCGAGCGCCGCCTCCGCGGTGCCTCCGCCGCCCTCCGCGAGCGCCGCCGCCGAGACCAAAGATGGGCAATATGCCAAGAACCTCGCAGAGGCCGAGCTCTCCATCGCCGACTGGAAGTGCTCGGGCAATAAACCCGTCAAGCTCGTGCCTCCGTTCGCGTCGCTCATCACGTTTCGCTGCCCGGACAACACCATCATCAAAGAGCTGGACGTGCTCGCCAATCAGGGCTTTGCGCTGGTCGGCGCGGGGCGCCTCATTATGAAGGGCGTCCAGCAAATGGAGGTGCTCAAGACCCCTGTCGGCGGGATGCTCCACAAGGTGCGTGACGGCAAGACACCCGCGCTCGTGATTCATTCTTCGTATTGGCCCCTCATCCCCATCCCCACGGGGTATCGCCCCGGCATGACCCAAGAGGTCACCTCGGTCTTCGAGATCGTGAACGACGCGTGGGAGGAGGCCGGCCAGTTTCCGCGCGAGCCCACGCGCGGCAGGCTCGCGGGCCCCAAAGGCCCCTTCGTGTTCCCGTTCGATCCGCTCAAGCTCGACGTAAAGGTCTGCCGCGCGGCGGATGGCAAGTGCGAGCCCAACGCGGCGACCACGTTTACGCCGCTCGAGCTCTTCGAGATGTGGGTGGATGACAGCTACGCGACCGACGCCCTCGATCTGGCAGGGCCTTATCGATCCAAGCTCACGTTGGCCAAGGCCCATTTGTTCGCGTTCGCGCCCAAGGACGGCGCTCAAGCCCCTTCAGCCTCTGCGGCGGCGCCCACCTCCGCGCCGCCCGCGCCCCCCACGCCGTCGGCCTCGCCGCTCGCCTCGGCCTTGCCGAGCGCGGGTGTCACCAAACACCCGTATGAAGCAGATGACGTGGAGGGTTGTCCGCTGGGGCTCTATCGGGCAGCGGTGGAGTCGTTCGTGTTGAGCCGCCTGCTCAACGACGCGCCCGACAAGGTGGCGGAGGCAGCCGACAAGGTGATGGCCCAATTCCCGATGGATGCGTGCGCGCCGCGCGTCACCGGGCTGCCCGCGTGGGACAAGCTCCGTGACAAGCTCCAGAGCCTGTCCGATAAACCGCTCTCGCGGCAGGCCAAGCAGGGGGCGAAGCCCTGATGGGCCTCGCGCGCGTGACGATCACGGGCCCGTGACGCCGACCCAGAGCTCCTCCCACGAGTAATACCCGTTGCCGCCGTTCTTCACGTCGAACTGCACGGTGAACGAGCCGGCCTCGGCGCCGAAGAGAGAGGTGATGTCGAGGAGCCCGTTGATGTTGACCGAGGGGGCGTTCGGATCGCCGCACTCACCGCTCCAGACGACGGCGTTGAGCACTGCGACTTGATTGGTCGGCGACGTGACGGTGATCACCACCATGTCGTCGACGTACGGCGCCGCGTTCCCAAAGAGGTTCGAGGACACCCAGACGCTTTGGCCGGCCGACGCGCGCACGACCGTGGCGGCGCCGGTGCCCACGGGCGGATTGCACGCTCCGCCGTTGTCGCCTCCCGCGGAGTTCGCCGCGAGCGCCAAGCTGTTGCAGAGGTACGTGGTGCTCGATTGCGAGACACACGAGCTGCCCGCGGCGCAGGGCGAGCCGCCGCCACCGCAGCTCCCGCCTTGGCACGTGTCACCGATCGTGCAAGGGTCGTTGTCGTCGCAGGGCGTGCCGTCGGGGTTCGCGACGCAGAAGGGCGCGATTTCGCAGTTTGCGCCCGAATACCCCGGCGGGCAAATGCACGCTCCGCCCCCCAAAGACGAGCAGGTGCCGCCGTTCTGGCAAACCAGCGTGTCGCACGGATCAGGCACGCAGGTGACGCCGTTTTGGGCGACGTACAGATCCACGAGGCCTTGGCACACCCCCGCCTGCACGGGCGTGGAGACAGGATAGGATGCTTGTGCGGGGGGCCCGAAGAACATCGGGAGCGCCCCAGAGCACGACGCCCCGTCGAACGAGAGGAAGTTCTCAAAGGTGTTGTCCCCGAGCGAGAGGCGCGTCGAGGAGCCGCTGGTGATGCAGGAGGTCACGGAGCCGCTTTGGAAGGCCACGAACCACGCGAACGCCGTGGAGTTGTCGCCCGCGTTGGCGGCTTCGAGGGTGCACGGGCACGACTCGGTGCAGTTGGGCCCGCCGAAGAGCGGCGAGCACTGGCAGGTATAACCGCCGTTCGGTGTGTCGGTGCACGAGGTGCCTTGGCTAGCGTTGATGTTGCACGGGTCGCCCGCCGCGCACGCGCTCGGCTGCTCGCAGTTTTGGCCGATGAACCCCGGCGCGCAAGCGCAGGTGTAGGTGATGCCGTTGGAGGAGCAGGTGCCACCGTTCTGGCAGAGCCCCGGCGTGCAGAGGTCGGCCAAACAGGCTGCGCTGAGCAGATCAACCGAGTTGTTGTCGTAGCTCGCGACCACGAGATCGAGGTCCCCGCTGCCGTCGAAATTGCCCGCGACGACGTCGCCCGCGCCGTTCCCCGCGGGATAAGCGAGCTGCGCCGCGAAGGTGCCGTCGCCGTGGCCGTAGAGCACGCTCACGGTGGTGTCATCCGCGTTGGTGGTCACGAGATCGATCGCGCCGTCGCCGTTCAGATCCTTCGCGAGGATCGATGTGGGGACAGCGCCCGTGGCGTAGGCGACCGGCGCGGCGAAGGCGCCTGTCCCATCGTTCACGAGCACGCTCACGCTGTTGCTGTAGATGTTCGTGACCGCGACGTCGACGTCACCATCGTTGTCCAGATCGGCGAGCGCGAGGGAGTCGGGGGTGCCGAGCGCGTTGTACGAGACCGGCGCGGCGAAGGTGCCATCGCCGTTGCCGAGGAGCACCACCGCGGATCCACCGATGTCGGTGACCACGAGATCGGCCTCTCCGTCGCCGTTCACGTCGCCCGCGGCGAGCTTCTGGGGGTACGTCCCCGCGGCGAACGTGGTTTGGGCGCCGAAGGTGCCATTGCCGCTGTTGAGGAGGACACCCACGTTGCTGTCGATGTTGCTCACGACGGCCATGTCGGGCTTGCCATCCCCGTTGAAATCGGCGGTCGCGATCGACGTCGGCGTGCCCCCTGTTGAGTAGCTCGCGCCGGTGTTGAAGGTGCCATCCCCATTGCCGTGGAGCACGGTCACGCTGGAGGTGTCCCAATTGACGGCGAGGATGTCGAGCTTGCCGTCGCCTTCGACGTCCGCGATCGTGATGGCCTCGGGGGAGCCGGCGGTCATGTACGAGACGCTCGACGCAAAGGCACCTCCGCCCACGCCGAGGAGCACGCCGACGTCGCTGTCGTTCGCCGTCACGACGTCGAGCTTGCCATCGCCGTTCAGATCGGCGCTCGCGATGGCGTATGGCCCAGGACCCGCCGTGTAGCTGATGGGGGCCAAATAACCATCGAGGCACGTCCCGCCGATCTCGCAGTTGGTCCCCGAGAAGCCGCTCGGGCATTGGCAGGTGTAGCCGTTCAGGCCGTCGACGCACGTGCCGCCGTTTTGACAGGGGCTCCCCGAGCAATCATCGATGTTGATCTCGCAGTTCACGCCGGTGTAGCCGGGGAGGCATTGGCACGTGTAGCCGGAGGTGCCGTTCACGCACGCGGCGCCGTTTTGACAGGGCGCCGGAGCGCAATAATCGAAGGGCGTGTAACAGACGTTGAGCGAAGGCCGGCTCGAGACGGTCGCCGACTCGCTGCTCGCGAAGACGGAGTCCTTCCAGAAGGTGGGCGCGGTGACCATCGTCTCGAGGACGAGCCCGTGATTGGCGATCGAGCCGTCGATCCAGCCTTGTACGACCGCGGGCTTGATGGTCATGCTCACGACGGCGTTCGGCGCCGAGATCGTGGCGCTCCCAGCGCTCTTGTTGAACATCTGTTGATTGAAGCTCGCGAACGTCACGGTGGCTTCGGACCACGCCGCGGTCGCGTACCGCGCCCAGAGCGTTTGGCCGGAGACGGTGGAGGTGGTGGCGAGGTTCAGCGTGGCGCTGTCGATGGTCGCGTTCGAGGGGATCGAGCTCACGTCGAACGTGAGGAGCGCCTCGGACTGTCCGCCCGCGCGGAGCGATCCAGAGGACCAGTTGGGCGCGGTGACGCCGTTCGCGATGGTCGCGTCCTCGACGGTGCCGAACGTGCCTCGTTGAATCGTGATGCACGTGCTGCTCACGCGCTGGCGCGCGGCGCCGGTGCGCCCTTCGGCGGGCTCTTCGGGGCTCGCGCACCCGCCGAGGAGGAGCAACATCGGCGCGGCGAGGACGGCAGCTCGCCGCCGGGCAAAGGCTGCGCGGAGGCGGTTCGAACGTCCGTGGAGGAGGCTCTGCTGAGTCATTATTGTCTCCCTTCCCAAGAAGAAGAGTGAGAGTGTGCAGGCCCTTGTTCGTCACGGGCGGCGCCGCCGCAAACGAGACCTTGGTCGCTCTTGTGATGGGCCCCGGGCTCGTGGTATGGTGATTGGTTTGGCAACGCGCAGCGGGCGCGGAGCGCGCGCGGGGCCCGAACATAGCGGGTTTTGCGCGTGAGCTGCCGGAGCGACACCCTGGACAGAGGGACACCTTTCCACGTAACGTGCGGCCTCCTCCTCCTTGGCGCTCCTTTTCCCCATGATCGAACCAAGCCCCTCACCCGCGAAGCCTCACGCGACGCGCATCCTCGTACGAGGACCTGATTCCGTCGCCGCCGCGCTCAAAATGGCGTGCGGCGAGCTCTCCCTCGATGTTCGCGATCGGGGAGACGAGCTCCTTTGGATCGCCAACCGGTTTTGCGTGGGGCCTTTGGCGTTCATGCCCGACGCGAGCGTGGGCAAGGCGAAGGTGCGCTTTCACCCAACCGATTATTTCGTGTGTTTGGCGCGCGGGCGGGGCGGACAGACGATCGCGCACGGCCGCGAGGCGAACGTCGAGCGATCGAGCTTGGGTGTGGTTTGTTCGGCGGGCATCTCCTTCGATTGGACCTCGGGGGGAGCGCACGAGGGGGTGTCGGTCCGCATCGACGCGCGCTTCCTCCATCAGCAGCTCGAAGCGCTGACGGGCAAGACCGCGCATCACCCCGTCGAATTTTCGTTCTTGATGCGCACCGAGGCAGGCATGGGGGCCGCGATCGAGCGGCTCTGTCTCTTCCTGGCGGGCGAGGCGGAGCGAGGGGTGTTGTTCGATCACCCGGTGCTCCAAACGACCCTCTCCGAGACGTTCGTGCGCGCGCTGCTCGTGGGGCAGCCTCATAACTACTCTCCTTCCATCGAGAGGCGCACGCCGCGATCGAGCCTGCGCGTTGTGCGCATGGTCGAGGAGTATGTCGACGCTTTTGCGAGCGAGCCTCTCCCGCTGCCGGCGCTCGTGAGCCTCACGGGGGAGAGCGGTTTGGCGATGAGCGCGGCGTTTCGGTCGTATCGTGGCATGGGGCTCGGGGAGGCGCTCGCGGCGCGGCGCCTCGACGTCGCCAAGCGCGATGGCCCCTCCCCCGCGCGGGAGCTCGACCAACGCTCGTCGCAGCGGAGGCCTCCTCCCGCCGCCGCGCCCGCCGCCACGCCTACGGTGATGGTGATGAGCACGAGCGCCGACAAGGCCTCTCTGCTCGCTGCGACGGTGCGTCGCGCCGGGCATGAGGCGACGGAGCTCGACGCGATGGAAGCGCTGCTCGCCGCCGCGCTCGCGGGACGTGTGCTTTGCGTGATCGCGGACGTTAGCGGGGCAGAGGGGCTAGGACCGGCGTTGGTCGCCGCGCTCGCGGAGGTGAGCTGTCCCCTCCCGGTGGTGCTCTTGGGGGACGTCGGGGATGGGCGCGCCGTCGTCGAGGCGATGAAGGCAGGCGCGATGGATTATCTCTTTGCGCCGCTGGACGACGGCGCGCTCGCCGAGGCGCTCGAACGCGCGGTGGCGCAGGGGCGTTTGGTGCGCGCGTGGATCACCGAGCGGAGGTTGCTCGCCATGAAGATGCAGGCGCTCACGGGGCGGGAGCGCGAGGTGTGCGAGCGGGTCGCGCGCGGGATGCTCAACAAGCAAATCGCGGCCGATCTCGGCATCTCGGAGGCGCGCGTCAAGGTGCACCGCGCGAACGGGATGGAGAAGCTCGGTGTGTCGTCGGCCGCGGAGCTCGGGCGGTTGTTCGAGGCAAACGAGGGTCCAGCGCGATGACGCTCCCCTCGTGGGGCGTGCTCAAGGGCGGTTCGATCGGCGTGACCCCGGCCGCACCGCCGCGCTCGGCAGGGCCTCCCAACGCGCGATCATCGCGGGAGACACGATATCTCCACGCTCCAAGAATCGTTCGAGGCAAGGCAACGAGTCCGTGCCCCAAAACAGCTCTCCGCCCACCACCATGGTAGGGACGCCGAACGCGCCTTGGGCGATGGCCTCCTCGGTTTGGCGCCGGACAAGCGCCTTGGCGTCGGGCGCGTCGGCGCGCGCGACGAGCTCGGGATCGAGGCCGGAAGACGAGACGATCCCGCGCATTACGGCTTTGTCGGTGACGTCTTGTCCGTCGACCCACGTCGCGTGGAAGACGGCGCTCACCAGGCGTCCTCGATCGGCCAAAGGGGCCATGGAGCACGTGCGAAGCGCCAAGAGCGGATTGAAGGGGTGGGCGAACGGCACGTTGATGGGCACGGAGAGCGCGGAGGCCTTGCGCGCGGCGTCCTTCATCACGTAACGCCTGCGGGCCGGGACCTCGGCCGGGCCGAGCGTGCCGTGCGCGTCGAGCAGGCCGGCGAACAAGACGGGGATGGGCTCGACCGGGCGATGCGCGCGCTCGGCGAGGGGGCCGACTTGGGTCCATGCCAAATATGCATACGGAGAGATGAAGTCGAAATAAAAATGGATAGGCTCGCTCAT
>CAYTJL010000174.1:0-20811 GCA_964437785.1 uncultured Polyangiaceae bacterium | reverse complement strand
CGCGGAGGGGCCTTGGCGCAGGCCCTCGCCGACTACAGCGCGCTCGCCGCGTCGCGCGCAACCAGCTCTTGACCCTGCTCACCCAAAAGGTCTCCGCGGTGCGCAAGGCAGCCGCGCACGTGTTCAAAGACCACCCCGCGGTGCTCCGTGAGGTGACGAGCACCTACGAGCGGCGGCGGCGCGCCGCACGCCGCATCAAGCTCGCCAAAGAAGCCGAGAAGAAGGCTAACGATGCGGAGGCCAAGAAGAGCCCCGCTTGATTCGACGGCTCAGTTGGTCGGGCTCTCGCGCAGGTACGCGATGGTCCGCACCGCCTCGACGATGCGCTCGCGATCGTCGAGCGTGAGGCCTACGAAGCGGATCCCCATCCCCGGGTTGGGGTTGTCCGAGAGCGGGCGCAGCGCGTTCACCCACTGCACCGTCCCCTCGATGGTGAGCGCGTCGTGCGCCTCGGCTTGGCGCGGCAGCGCGAACCGAAGCCGAACCAGCGTGCCCACGGGCAACGGATCGGTCGTCCGCACGAAGATGCCGAGCTCGGAGATGTTGGTGATCGACGCGTAGAGGAACGTGTCCTCGGTCTCGCAATCGACCGCCCACGTCACGTCGACGCGCGTCACCACCCGGCGGTTCGACGCGGCCTCGGCATCGAGTGAAGAGGCTTCGTGGACCGGCGGCTTCTCGGAGTCTCCTGCTGCGCCCCGGCCGCTCATGAACCTCCGCTAGCCCCGTTCAGCGCGCGTGTCGAGAGCGATCAACGAACATGCAACATGCCGGCGATGACACGGTTGTCGTGCTGCTGGCCGCGCGTCACGCGGAACCGCATATCCCCCGAAAAGAAGCCCATGTAGACGGTGTAATCCCCGGTCGTGAAGTTCGGCTCGAGCTGGAACGGCAGATCGTCGACCACCACGTCGCCCGGCTGCCACAGGTTCATCGCGTAGCGACCGTCCACCACCGCGTGGTCCCCGTTGAACCTCCGCTGGTGCCCGTCGATGTGCACGAAGGCCTTCCACGCCGTCGTGATCGGCTTGAGAACGCGCAGAAAAAACCGCAGGTGGTAGCGCTTCACGGGCACCACCGACGTCACGATCGCGCCCGCTTGATCGCGCACCTCCCAGCCGACGAGCTGGAGCTGATCTTCGAACATCGCGTCGGCCGGGAACTGCGGCGACGGCGGATCGTCGAGCACAATCGAGCCCAAATAGCTCTGGTTCTTCGCGTCGCCGAGCTTGTTCGACGCGAGCAAGATTTGGCTCGATCGCCCGTCGACGATGGGCAGGTTCACCTTGTTCTTGGCGCGGTACAGGCTGTTGATCTTGGGCAGATCGTCGGCCTTCAAAATCAAGAACCGGCGCTGCGAAGGCTCGTGAGCGGGTTGTTCCACGAGCCACGCGAACGCGCGCGTCGCGTCGTTGAACGACTCGACCTCGCCGCGCGCGTAATACGCCGCCGCGCGGCCGCGCACGCCGAGGAGCGCGAGCGGATCGTGCTGCGCGCGGAGCTTGCCGTACGTCTCGAACGCCTCCTTGGGCGAGATCTGCGACGCGAGCGCGGGGTAATACCAGAACGAGAGGAGCCCTCCCGCGCCGAGCGCCGCGATCGCCGTGAACACCGCGCGCGGCGCGCGCGAGCGCGACACCATCACGCGGAAGCCGTCGCGCACCAGGAAGAGCGCGATGGGCAGCGCCGCGAGCGCGACCGGGAGCGCCCACCACACGTTGAGGCCAATCTCGACGCCGAGCTTGGGAAGCTTGTCGACAGGCGCCCACGCGATCCGCTTGCCGATGAAGATCATCGCGCCGAGCCCCACGAGCGCCGCCTCGATCACCACCATCCCGAAGAGCAGGTTGCCGCCCCAAACCTGCGACAGATCCGCGACGCCCGCTTTGTAGTCGTCGATGCGCGCGTCGATCCACGGGCGAACACCGCGCCGATCACCCTCGTCGCGCGGCTGCTCCTCGAACCACGAGAGCGCCGCGAGCAGCGCGAACACCACGATCGCGGCGCCCATCGCGCGCGCGTTCTGATCTTCGAAGCTCTTCGGAAACACGGGCTTTTCGACCACGAACGGCGCGAGCGCGCGCGCGGGCTCCCGCGTGATGTCGCTGTAGAGCACGAACCCGAGCGCGAGGCACCCGATCGCCGCCGCGCGTGAGGGCGGCGCGCCGCGCTCGAAATCCAGGAGCGCGAGGCCCACCGCCGCCGCGAGCAGCGCGGGCGCCGAGAACGCGATCGCGCCCACCTTCGGCGCGAGCAGCGCGAAGACCCCGTACGCGACCGCCGATCCCACGATCAACAGCACGCGCAGCCCGACGTCGCGATCGCGCTCGCTGTCCCCCGCCTCGACCGGAGGACGCAGCACGCGCCCGATCACGAACGGCAAGAGCGCGCTCCACGGGAAGAGCGCGTGCCCGAGCTGGCGCACCACGAGATCGAACGTCGCCTCCGTGGGCGGCTTCTTGAGCAGCGGCGCGCCGATCGCGCGGAGCACCGAGCCGTCGATCGGCGCCTTGGTGAGCGCGCGCAGGCCGAACCCCACCGCGACGAACCCCGCGCCGAGCACGAGCGCGCCGTACAAGTCGATCGCCCCGCGTGACGGAGAAGCCTTGAAAAACCCTGCCGCGCGGAGCGCCGCCCACCCGAGCCCGACCCCGAGCGCGGGGATCGCGACGCCGATGAAGAGCCCGCGGCACAGGTAGCCGGACGCGAGCCCGAGCGCGCCGAGCGCGAGCCACGCGGGCCTCGCCCACGCGGGATCGCGATCGTCGAGCACCGCGCCCGCGAGGCCCGCGAACGCGATCGCGAGCGAGGCCATCGTCACCACGTCGCCGAGCATCGTGCGCGCGCCGAGCACGTAGAGCGGCATGGTCACGAGCGCGATCGACGCGTAAATCCCCGCGCGTTTGTCGACGAGCCGCGCGAGCATGCCGTACGTCGCGACGACGCCCGCGAGCGCCCAGAGCGCGAGCGGCAGCCGGCCGCTGTAGTCGTGCAGGCCGAGCAGCCGAAAGCCCACGGCCATCGACGTGAACCCGAGCTCTCCCGCGCGCAAATCCGAGAGCGTCGGCATCGCGTTCTGCGCGCCCGGGAGCGCGAGATCCTTGGCGCCGAGCGCGTTCACCGCGATGCGCCGCGCGAGATCCGCGGCGTCGAGCTCGTACGGATCCCAGATGCCGCTCGACCTCACCATGCTCACGAGCACGATCACCGCGAGGCCCACCACGAAGATCAAGCTCGCGCGATCGCTGAGCGCGCCGAGCCCTCCCGAGCCTCGATCCTCGGGGACGGCTTCATCGCCCGGCGCTTCGGCGCGGTCGTCTTCCATGCGCGCCCTCATACCTTGGGGACTTCGCCGATTGAAGCGCTCGATCGACGTGGGTCGCGACTCCGCGTTCGCGGGTCGCTCGATCAGTCGGCGGGCTCGAGCTCTTCTTCGCTCGGGGCCGGGGCTTCGCGCGGGGCCTTGGGGTGCGCGGTCCTCTGCTGCTCTTCGCTGCGAATTCGCACGATCTCGACCTTGGCCGCGTCGACCATCTTGCGCGCGGCGTCGGCGCACGAGGCCACGCACTCGCGCGCGGGCTCGGTCGTGCCGATCGCGATCATGTGCTGGTACATGGTCCGCCGGCCGATCGGGACGAGGAAGAACGCGATCGCCGCGACGAAGAGCACCGCCCCGTTCACCACCCGCTTGGCGAGATCACCGAGCACCGCGCGGAACGTACGAGGCTCCCCGCGCGCGGGCCAAGTTCTCCCGGCAAACGGGCTCGGTCCACCGTGGGGGCTCGGGTCCCGCGAGCGGGCCCTATGCCCCCACACCCCCAATTCGGCTACACCCGCGAGGCATGGCTCACGGCCTCGGACTCTCCACCGGCGCGACCGCGCGGGCGCTCCTCGCGGGCGGGACGGGGAGCGCGGCCGTCATCGCGGCGGTGATCGTCGCGCAGCGCGTGGTGCTGCCCATCGCGGCGCTCAAGCTCGGCGAGAGCGATCGCGTGATCGCGATCGTCGCGCTCGCCGCCGCCGCGGCGCTGGGTCTCTTGCGCGCGCGAGCCGCCGATGCCCTGGGCGCTGCTGTTCGAAGGAACTACCTCGATCTCTACCTCGCGGCGCTCGCGCGCGGGCCCCTCCACGCGCTGCCCTCGGGCGAAGCGGTGAGCGCGCGCCTCGCGACCGCGCTGCCGGTCTTGGTCGCGTGGGCCGTCGACGGCGTCGCGGTGGTGATCGCGTCGATCGTCGCGGTGCCCGCGGTCACGCTGCTCATCGCGCGCGCGCTCGGGCCCTCGGTGCTCGTCCCGCTCGCGGCCGCCGGGCTCATGGGCGCGGCCGCCACCGTCGTGCTCGCCCGCAAGGTCGAGGGCGCGTGGACCACCTCGTGGGATCGCGCGCGCGCGCTGCTCGAAGCGGCCGGCGCGGCCTTCGACGGCGCCGCGGATCTGCGCGCGCACGGCCGCGTCGAGGCCCACGCGAAGGTGCTCCGCGAGCACGCGCGCGCGTGGTCCGCCTCGGAGGGCAGGGCCCGCGCGCTCTCGACGCTCTCCACGTGGGGCGCGCTCGGCGCGACGCTCCTCGCGTGGATCGCCGCCACCAAAGTGACGGGAAACAGCGCGTTCGAAGGCCGCGACGCGTACAAGAGCTCGCTCCTCGTGCTCGCCGCCGTCCCCACGCTTCAGACCTTGATCAACGGCGTCTCCAACGTGCTCTACGCGAAGGACGAGCTCCTCACCGCGGAGAAGCTCAGCAGCGAACGCGAACGCGAGCGCGGGCGCGATCATGGACGCGACGACGTCGATCCGACCGCGCCCATCGCGCTCGACGAGGTGAGCTTCACGTATCCCGGCGCGGCGGCGCCCGCGATCGATCGGCTTAGCCTCTCGATCGATCGCGGCGAGAGCGTCGCGATCGTGGGCCCGAACGGCGCGGGCAAGACCACGCTCCTCCATCTTTTGCTCGGCATCGCGCGGCCCGATCACGGCGCGGTCACCTTCGGCGATCGCGCGATCGGCGAGGGAGGCCGCTTCCGCGACAAGCTCGCGTACGTCTCGCAGCGGCCCTTCGAGCTGCCCGCGGGCTCCATCGCGGACAACCTCCGCGCGCTCGATCCGGGCCCGAGCGACGCCGAGCTCCGCGAGGCGCTCGTGGCCGTCGGGCTCTGGCCCGCGCTCGTCGCGTCGGGCGCGACCGAGGCCGAGGCGCTCGCGCGGCCTTATTCCGCGCTCTCCCGCGGACAGACGCGCAGGGTGGTGCTCGCGCGCGCGCTCCTCCGCGACGCCGATCTCCTCGTGCTCGACGAGCCCGAGGCCCACCTCGACGACGCGGGCGTCGCCGAGATGGGCGCCTTGCTCACGCGCCTCGCGCAGGATCGCCGCGTCATCGCCGTGGTCCACGACAAGGCCGCGGCCGGGTTCGCGTCCCGCGTGATCGCGCTCGGGCCTCCGCGCAACGATACGGGATCGTAACCCGATGGCCTCCCTCCCCGAGCCCCTGCTCCGCGCGCTGCGCGACCCAGCGGCGAAGCCGCGCGCGGCCGACGCGGGCGCGCACGCGATGGCGCTCCTCCGCAGGCACGTGCTCGGCACCATCGATGAGGCGCTCTCCCGCGCGGGCATCGACGCGCTCGTGGTGAAGGGCGCGGCGCTCGCGCTCACCGTGTATCCGTCCGAGGCCGTCCGGCCGATGAACGACATCGATCTCCTGGTGCGCGCCGAAGATCGCGACCGCGCGCTCCTCGCGCTCGGCGCCGCGGGCATCGCGGATCCCGAGGCGGACAAGCGCGAGGCGAGCGCGGACCTGCTCGGCGAGGTGGTGCTCATCGCGCGATCGGGCGCGGCGGAGCTCACGGTCGAGCTCCACACGTCGATCGACAAGATCGCGGCGAGGCCCCTCGCGACGCGCGATCTCCTCGCGCGATCCGTGCCTCTCGCGAACCTCTCGCGCCTCCGCGCGCCGAGCCTCGAAGATCACGCGCTCATCGTCGCGCTCCACGCGTCGACCCACGGCTTTCGCCACCCCATCGCGCTGCTCGATCTCGCGCTGATCCTCCGCGCGGGGATCGACGAGGCCGCGCTCGCCGATCGCGCGCGCGAGGCCGCGCTCGCGACCGCGCTCTGGATCGCGCTCACCGCGCTCCGCAGGGCAGGCGCCGCGTCGGTGAGCGACGCGTTGCTCGAACGGATCGCGCCGGGGAGGGCGCGGCGCGCGATCGCGGAGCGGTGGTTCATCCCGCTCGCGACGTCGCGGCCCGAAGGGGCAGGCCCGCTCGGCGCCCCTTGGATCCTCGAACAAACAGCGCTGCGCGACGATCCATGGACGTGGGCCTCGGGCGTCGCGCGCTACGCATGGCAGAGGGCGCGCGAGCGTCGCGAACGCGCGCGCGCGGCGGCGAGAGGAAGAGACCCTGTGAACGATCCCCTCCAAAACTACCGGGTTCCGCGCTGGGTGCGCGCCGTCATCGCGGCCGATCGCGCGACGATGCGCCTCGAAAATCTCCGCGACGGCCTGCGCGACGAGCTGCTCCTCGCGTGGGTGCCCGCCGAGGAGCGAGGCGCGCTGACCGCGGCGCTCTACGCCGAGCAGAGCACGTATCTGCCGGGCGGAGGAAGGTTCCAACGAGGCTTGTTTTCATGGGAAAAACGGCTCTTCGACGATCCTCGGTTCCCGAAGCGCGGCCGCGTCCTCGTCGGCGCGGCGGGCGCGGGGCGCGAGGTCGTCGCGCTGCTCGATCGCGGCTACGAGGTCACGGCCTTCGATCCCTGCGCTCCCTTCGTCGAAGCCGCGTCCAGCGTCGCCGGGGGCGCGACGTTCCTGCGCGCGTCGTACGACGATCTCATCGACGCCGCCGCGGGGCGCGGCGGGCCGCTCGCGACGATCGCGACGCGTGACTTCGATGCGGTCGTGCTCGGCTGGGGGAGCTTGTCCCACGTGGCGCCGGAGGCGCAGCGAGCCGCGCTTCTCCGCGCGGTCACCGCCGTCGCTCCGCGCGCGGTCGTGGTCGCGAGCTTCGCGCTCGAAGAGGAGCACGCCGCGCGCACCCCGGGGCGAGGTCGCGTCCGCACGGCGCTGCGCCGCGTCTTCGAAGCGCTCGGCGCGCCGGGGACGTTGGAGCAGGGCGATCACTTCTATTCGAACGGGGGGTTCCTTACCTCGCTCACCGCAGACGAGATCACGAAGAGCGCGTGGGCCGCTGGTCTCGCGGTCGCGGAGCTCGAAGAATCCCCTTACCCGCACGCGCTCTTGACCCCGATCCGACAATCCTCGAGCGCCGCGTGAATGCCGCGTCGCCTCTGCGCAACAGTGCCCATTCGCGAGGAGCCCCCGAGGATCCATGATTCGTGATACCTTCGATGTCGTCCGGCTTTTTCTTTGCAACACCGGGAAATCAAAGGGTTCTCTCGCGACCCATCCTAAGGGGGCTCTCATGAAGCGCTCTTCCTCGATGACGGCCCGCTCCGCTCTGCTCGTGTTCCCCATCGTCGCCGCCCTCGCGGCCGGGGGCTGTAACAGCGGCTCCGATTCCGACGAGCTGGAGCCCGCGCCCAAGGCACCGGAAGGCAACGTCGTCGCCGAGTACGTGCTCAAGATCCGCCCGCGCGAGGCGAACCCCTTCGTCCTCCAGCGCATCGTTCGCGCGCCGAAAGGCGCGAACGGCGGGCCCGGGGTCTCGCCGCAGAGCTGGGACACGGCCACGCTCACGCAGGACGACACGCCCGGGAGCGGCCCCGCCAACAGCGTCGAGCTCGTCACGAACAGCACGGGGACGAACGGCTCGTGCCCGGCGCCGTACCAGACCAACACGTTCTGCGGCAACGTCACGCTCCGCTCGTTCTACACGCGGTCGCTGAGCCACGTGTACGTCGAGGTCACCTCGATCACGGACGCGACGACCGGCGCCTCGCTCACCGATCACAGCGGCGTGAACAGCGACACCGCGCCTTCGGGGTTGAGCAGCGCGCTCGGGCTCTGGCGCCACACGGGCCAAGGCGTCACCACCGCGGGCGTGCTCGGCAAGACGTCGCCGTACAACGCGGGGGCGCGCGATTGGGTCTTCGCCAACCCCGACGGCGCCGACACCAACATCTACCTGCGCGTGGTCACCGCGCTCACGTACGCGAGCTACACGCGATCGCTCTCGTTCCGCTCGTTCGTCGACGCGTGCACGGTGAGCGGCGCGACCAACTTGGGCAAGACCAACGGCGTCGCCGCCGCCACGCTCCCGTTCACGTTCACGCTCTACGGCTTCAGCAGCACCGCGTTGAGCTTCACCAAGAAGGGGCAGGTGCTCCTCGGCTCGTCGTTCAGCTTCAGCTCGAACGGCAACAACGTGCAGCTCCCGTCGAACAGCGCGGCCAAGCCGGGCATGTACCCGTTCTGGGACGATCTCACCTACGGCACGGGATCGTCGAGCGCGCTCTGCTACGTGACGCAGAACAGCGAGCCGAACCGCCTGTTCCGCATCACGTGGAAGCAGATGGACTTCACGTCGAACGGCTCCAAGACCGACAAGATCGCGAACATGAACTTCACGCTCACGCTGCGCGAAGGGTCGAACGAGATCGACATGAACTACAGCACGATGAGCGGCCCGAGCACGCGCGCGCAGGGCGGCTACACCGACGGCACGCAGGGCGCGACCGTCGGCGTGCAAGATCAAACGGGCACCATCGCCACCGCGACCTTCAACCTGAACCAATACCCGTCGGGCACGGCGCACACGTACTTCCCCCAACCCTGAGGGCTCCCGAGCATGGCCGAGATCAACGAACGAGACGAGCGTAGCGCCGAGGGCGATCAGGTCCCCGAGGTCCAGGCTCAGGACCTTCGCCGCGAGTACGAGCCCCCGCGCATCGTCAAGAAGCGCTCCATCGCACGGGCGACCCTCTTCACCGGGATGGGCCCGATGGGGACGCTCACGGCCATGGGATGAGATCATCATCATGGCAGTCGGTTGGATCGGCCTGCACCTGACGGATCGCTGCCAGCTCGACTGCCATCACTGCCTGCGCGATCCCAACCAAACCCCCGCCGATCTCGATCTCTCCCTCATCCGCAAGGTGCTCGCCGACGCGAGGCACATCTACAAGAGCGCGCACGTCGCGCTCACGGGCGGTGAGCCCACGCTCCACCCCGAATTCGAAGCGGTCATCGACGCGATCGTCGAGAACGATTTCACTTGGCACTTGGTCACGAACGGCCGCCGCTTCGCGCGGCTCATCGCGATGCTCAAGGCGAAGCCCGCGCGCAGGGCCGCGCTCCGGCCCGTCAACTTCAGCCTCGACGGCGCCGACGAGGCCACGCACGACGCGATCCGCGAGCGCGGCAGCTACCGCGACGTGATGACCGCCGTCTCGCTCTCCACCATCGAGGGCATCCCGTTCGTCCTTCAGATGGTGATCAACGCGAAGAACGCGCACCAAATCGAGGCGATGGGCCTGCTCGCGAGCCAGCTCGGCGCGGCGCGCGTCTCGTTCTCGATGCTCCAAGCCACGGGCACGCACCACGATCGCGACCTCGGCATGTCGGCGCGCGCGTGGCGCGACGCGCAGGATCGCATCGAGCGGCTCGCCTCCGCGCTCAAGCTCGAGGTGTCGATGCCCGAGGGATGGCACAAAGATCAGCCCTTTCACGTGTGCCAGCCGTTCGCGAGCCAGCAGCTCCACGTCGACGTGCACGGCAGGCTCAACCTCTGCTGCCAGCACGCGGGCGTCCCGAGCGAAGACGGGAGCGCGTCGCGCGACGTCGCGGGGAGCCTCCACGAGATGAGCCTCGCCGACGCGCACAAGAAGCTCCTCGCGATCATCCACGCGGCGCAGGCGGCGCGGCTCGATCGCGTCACGAAGGGCGAGCTCACCGCGTGGGACTACTTCCCGTGCAACGACTGCCTCAAGCACTTCAAGAAGCCTCACTGGAGCGACGAGGGGCGCGAGGGGCCGGAGGCGAAGCGCGAGCGCTGGCGCGGCGCGTGGGCCGCGCGCAACGCGCTGCCGATCTACGACGAGCGCTCGGCGCCGGTCGCGACTCCGCCTTCGCAGGTCGCGCGATCGAAGGCCGCGGGCTCGGCATGAGGGCCCTCGATCGCAAGGCGCGCGCGATCGATCTCGCCGCGCGCGCGATCGCCGTTCGGATCGCCGCCGCGCCGCTGCTCCGCGCGCGATCGCTGCCCGGCGTGCTCGCGTCGATCACGCCCAGCAAATCTTCACCGCTCCCGCGCGACGAGGCCGAGCGCGCGATCGCGATCGCGGAGTCGATCGTGTCGCGCGCGCGCGTCCTGCCCGACACGTGTTTGTACCGATCGCTCGCGCGCTACGCGGCCCTCCGCCGCGCGGGCCACGCGGCGCGCTTCGTCATGGCCGTCGCGAACAGCGAGCCCGAGATCGAGGGGCACGCGTGGGTCGAGATCGACGGCATCCCCGTGGGCGAGACGCTCGATCCGGGCCTCACGATCACCTATTCGTTCCCCCCCCAACCTCCTCGGGCCGCTCCCTCATGAGCTCCACCGCGCTCCCCTCCCCTTCCCCGGACGTGCTCTTCACCGAGGTCGACGACGGATCCGGCGTCCTCCTGCGGCTCGACACCAAGTTCTATTACACGCTGAACCCCACGGGCGTCGTCGTGTGGAAGGCGCTCACGGCGGGCGACGCGCGCGACGTCCCCGCGATCGCCGCGCGCCTCGCGGCGTCGTTCCGCGTCGAGCCCGATCGCGCGCGCGCCGACGTCGACGCGATCCTCGACGAGCTCGTCGCCGACGGGCTCGCGCGCCGCTGAGGCCGTCCGTGCCCGCGATCCTGCTCCATCGCGCGCGGATCGCGTGGTCGGCCGAGGGGATCGCGCACGATCCGCTCGCGGAGCTGCTCGCGCTCGCGGAGCCCGCGGCGCCGGGCGCTCCCTACGATCACGCGATCGACTGCGCGCTCCGCGCGGCCCCGATCGAGGCGGAGCGCGATCCTATCGACGAGGGCCTCACGCCCTCGTTCTTTCACGGCATCGTGCAGGCCTACCGCGGGCCTTCGTTCTTTCTTTTGTGGGATCGCGCGTCGAGGGTGAAGGTGAACGACCGCGCCGAGGGCGGCCCCGTCATCGAGGCCCAGATCGCGCCCCCGTCGCGCGAGCGCATCGCGGGCACCGCCGCCGCCACGCTGCAAATCGCGATCGCGATCGCGCTCCGCGCGGCGCGCATGTTCCACCTGCACGCCGCGGCGCTCGTCCACCCGAACGGCGCGTGCGCGATCCTCGCCGGCGGATCGGGCGCGGGCAAGACGACCACCACGCTCGCGCTGCTCGACGCGGGCTTCGGCTACCTCGGCGACGACGCGCTCTTCGTCACGGGCGGCGACGATCCCGCGCGGATCGTCGCGTTCCCGCGCGCGTTTCACCTCGCGCCGGCGACGCTCGCGGCGTTCCCGAGGCTCGCCGCGCTCGTAGGGCCTGCGCCGTCGCACTCGGACAAGCGCCCGCTCGACCCCCGCGTCGCGTACCCGGGCAAGGCCCAGGCGTCGATCGCGGCCGAGCGAGGCCGGCTCTTCACGTTCTTTCCGTCGATCGCCGACCGCGAGCAAACGTCGATCACCCCCGCGCAGGGCGCCGAAGCGTTCGGGCACGTGATCGCGTCGAGCGCGTCGCTGATCATCGACGGGGTCGCGCACCGCGAGGAGAACCTCCGCGCGCTCGCGCGGATCTTCGACACACGGACCGCCTTCGATCTCGCGCTCGGCCGCGACGCGCTCGCCGACCCGACCATCCCCGCGCGCGCCGTCGCCGGGGTCATGGGACGGCCGTCTTGAACTTTGGACGCCGCGAGAGCAACGTAGGAGCCCGAGAAACAACGTGACGGACGCAACGACCAACGGCGCCCCGCGCCAAGTGCCAGATCGCGTAGACCCGGGCGTCGGCCAAGCGGTCATTTGGCACATGGTTCGAAAGAACTGGGTGACGGCCGTGGTCGCCACGCTGCTCGTCACGCTCGGCGTCACGTTCTACACGCTGAGCCAGACGAAGATTTACCAGGCCGCCGCCACGATCCAGTTCGACCCGAACCCGCCGAAGCCCCTCGGCGCGAAGGTCGAGACCGTGGTCGACATGGGCGCCGGCAACTACTGGGACAACCACGAATATTACGAGACCCAGTACAAGATCATCCAGTCGATGCGCGTGTCCAAGATCGTGGCGGCCGAGCTCGGCCTGCACCGCGACATCGGCTTCATCATGAACCTGCCGAAGGGCGCGAAGCTCCCCGCGATGGAGGCGACCGAGGACATGGCCGCCGGCTCGCTCCGATCGCGGCTCCGCGTCGAGCCCATCAAGGACAGCCGCCTCGCCGTCGTCAAGCTCGAGGACGCCGACCCCGAGCGCGCGCAGCGCGTGCTCACCGCGGTCATCAACGCGTACGTTCAGATGAACCAGGACGACGCGCGCGCGTCGACCTCCGACGCGGTCGACTGGCTCGGCAAGCAGCTCGACAAACTGAAGCGCGAGCTCGAAGAGAGCGAGCTCTCGCTCCACAAGTACAAAGAGACCAAGAACATCCTCTCGGTGTCGATGGACGACCAGTCCAACATGCTCCGCGAGGAGATGAAGCAGCTCAACGACGTGCTCACGCAGGTGCGCACCAAGCGCGAGGAGGTCGCCTCGCGCCGCGATCAGCTCGCCAAGGTCCAGCAACAGAACCCCACGAACCTCCCCGCGAGCGAGCTCTTGAAGAGCCCGACGCTCCAAGAGCTGCGCAGGAGCTACGACGAGGGCGTGCGCGAGCGCGACGCGCTCCTCCAGAGCGGGATGGGCAAGAACCACCCCGACGTGCGCAAGGCGCAGGCGCGCATCGACACGGCGCGGGACGCGATCCTCGTCGAGGTGCGCAACATCCAAGGCGCGCTCGACGGCGACCTCGCCGCGATGAAGCGCCAGGAGTCGGGCCTCGCGGGGCTCTTCGAAGCGGCGCGCAAAGAGGCCTTCGAGCTGAACCTCTTGGAGATCGAGTACAACCGCCTGAAGCGCGCCAAAGAGAACAACGAGAAGCTCTACGCGCTCGTGCTCGAGCGGACCAAAGAGAGCGATTTGACGCGCATGCTCACGGTCAACAACATCCGCATCGTCGACCCCGCGCTCCGGCCGGGGACGCCCGTGAGGCCGCAGGTCGCGCTCAACATCACGACGGGCCTCTTCGTCGGCGTGCTCATCGGCATCGTGGCGGCGATGGGCCGCGCGATGCTCGATCGCAGCATGAAGACGCCGGACGACGTCGAGAAGGAGGTCGGGCTCACGTTCATCGGCCTCTTGCCCGAGGTCCACGAGGAGGACAAACGCTCGCCGCGCTACGGTCGCAACAACAGGCGCGATCGCAAGCTCCCTCCCAAGCTCAACCCCGACCTCATCGTCCACGAGTTCCCGATGAGCGGCGTCGCGGAGGCCGCGCGCGCGGTCCGCACCAACCTGCTCTTCATGGCGCCGGATCAGCCCTTCCGCACGCTCCTCGTGACGAGCGCGAGCCCGTCCGAGGGCAAGACGATGGTCGCGAGCTGCATCGCGATCGCGATGGCGCAGGCCGATCACCGCGTGCTGCTCATCGACTGCGATCTGCGGAGGCCGCGCGTGCACCGCGTCTTCGGCAAGCGCGGCGGCGGCGTCTCGGGCCTGCTCGTCGGCGAGGAGCTGAACCGGCGCGTGCAGGCGAACGGCGGCGTCTGCAACAAAGAGATGATGGACGACCTCGTCGACAAGATCGTCATCAAGACCGACGTCCCGAACCTCTTCGCGATCACGGCGGGCGCGACCCCGCCGAACCCCGCCGAGCTGCTGCACAGCGAGCGCTTCAAGGCGTTCCTCGCGTGCGTCGCGAGCCGCTTCGATCGCGTGATCCTCGACAGCCCGCCGGTCGTCCCCGTGACGGACGCGGCCATCCTCTCGACGCTCGTCGACGGCACCGTCCTCGTGATCCGCGCGTTCAAGACCACCAAAGATCTGGCGCGTCACGCGCTCCGCACGCTGCTCGACGTCGGCGCGAACGTCGCGGGCGCGGTGCTCAACTCGGTCAACCTCAACAAGAGCGAGTACAAATACTCGCACTATTACTACTACCGGAAGAGCGGCTATTACTCGGAGGAGACCGGGCCGAGCTCCGAGGAGCGGCCGAGCGTGCCGTCGCCCGAGCCGGGCCACGAGCGCGACGAAGAAGAGCAGCAGCCCCCCGCGGCCTGATCGGGGCCCTCGGCGCGCGGCTCGTCTCGAGACGCTCCTCTCCTGCGGCCCGTTGAATTATCGTCGCGAGCGCTCGGGTCACGTATCCGAGCGCGTCGCGAAATAAACGGGCCGCTCGTGAGCCGATCCATCTTCCTTCTTCGCGCGCGCGCCTTCGCCGCGCGGCACCGGAGCTTGCTCTGGGTCTTCGCGCTCGCCCTCGTGGTGCGGCTCGCGTGGAACCTCTGGATCCACCCGCCCTCCGACTACCTCTACTCGGACATGGGCGGCTACGCCGAGCGCGCGAACCGCATGATCGACAAGCCGTGGAAGCCGGCGCCGTACCTCACGTTGTTCCCCTACGGCACCCACGTCTTCATCTACGTCGTCAAGATCCTCTTCGGTCGCGACAACCGCGCCGCGCTCGGCGTCGCGTTCGCGATGCTCGGCGCGCTCGCGGTCGCGTTCACGTACGCGACGATGGAGCGCGTGAGCGCGAGGCGCGGCGCGCGCGTCTTCGCGGGCGTGGTGCTCGTCCTTTATTACCCGTGGATCTCGCTCGGCGGTTACACGCTCAGCGAGACGCCGTTCACGTTCTGCTTGGCGGGCGCGGCGCTCTTCGGCCTGCGCGTCGTCGATCGCGGACGCGCGCTCGACGCGTGGATCTTCGGCGCGTTCCTCGCGCTCGGCGCGGCGGTCCGACCGCAGATCCTCGTGTCGCTCGTCCTCTTCGCGCTGCACATGGCGCTTCGAAAGAGCGCCTACAAACGCTTCTCGTGGGGCCTCCTCGCGCGCGCGATCGTCCCCGTCGCCCTCGTGCTCGGCGCGTCGTCGATCCGAACGCACTGGCACACGGGCAAGCTCGGCCTCGTCTCCACGAACGGCCCGCTCAATTTCGCGTTCGGCCGCTGTCACGCCACCGGCATCTCGTCACGCGCGCGCGACGGCAGCGGCTTCTTCGGCCCGCCGTCGCTCGGCGCGCTGCACGCGTTCGAGCGCAAATACCCGGCGCTCACGCCGATCGGCCTCGATCCGATCTTCGGCCCGAGCGTGACCTACAACGGTCGCATGTGGGAGGCGGAGCCGACGTACGCGCTCGCGCGCGCGTGCGTCAAAAGGAGCGGGATCGCGAGGCAGCTCAAGTACGCCCTCACGCACGTCATCTTGCTCTGGGGATACAACACCATCTGGCCCGATCAGGGGCAGAAGCCCCAATTCCGAGTCCCCATGGGGATCGCGAGCGGCGCGCACAACCTCGTGATCTTGCCGCCCGCGGCGCTCGCGCTCCTCCTCGCGTTCCGGCGGAGGCGCGCGCGCGACATGGCGCTCGCGCTCCACGTCTGGGCGCTCGTCATCATGGCCGTCGCCTACTTTGGCGACACCCGCTATCGAGCGCCCTATGACGGGATCTTGATCGTCCTCGCCGCCTCACGGCTCGCGCCCTTCGTGGGTTGGGTCAGGAGACGTGTCCGAGACGTGATCATGAGGGCTCAAAGGCCTAACGCTTCCATGGGTATACACCAACACCCCTGATCAAATGTCAGCCACGCTCTCGAAGCTCGGGTGTTGAATTTATAAGTGATGGAAATGGCAGCCGAAAAATGCTCTTGACGCGCTGTCCATCGAGCTTTGCCGGGCCCCGCGACGAACGCGTGGCGAGACCATGGAGCCCCGGTGAGCCCGGCGTGACGACATCCACCGCGAAGCCCTCTACGCAGCTCGATAAGCGATGAAATATCCGAGAAAAATCGAACATTTAAAGAGACTCCAAGTTTGGGGATGGACGCGCCGACCCGGCCGGTGCTACCTCCATTCGGTCGTTGGGAACGGTCTTCGACGGGGATCGTAGGTGTCCTGGAGAGGTCGAAGAGCCAACCCCAAGTCAATAGAAAGTTTTCGAGGGTGCGCGACCGGCGAATCGGCGACCAAATAAGCAACCAGGCCGTTCAGACAGTGGGCTTGGTACTCCGAAAGGACCTGTGGAGCGGCTGTGGAGAATTCAGGCCAGCCCTCTCATAGCCAACGAATAGCTCACTGATTTCAGCACATTGCAGGGCCCGGTCCCACGTGGGGATCTGTGGATAAAAGGCGAACGAAGGGCGCAGCGATGAGCGTGCTTTGCGACCCTCGTTGGCCACCGGCGTCCCAACACACCTGGTTACCCCAGGACTTGACCTTACGCCCGCGCGCCCATCGGGGAAGCGCGAGGGGATCCAATTTCCCGAAGGGCAGTAAACGCTAAACGGGGCATCCGTTCAGATTCGGTAATGACGACTCCGAGAGACGATGCAAAAGCCACCTTCGCGCTTGCGATCGCCCACACGCGATCGCAATCGCCGGGGACCTTCGATCAATGGTTCGGAGGGGTTCAGTTCGATGACATGACCGACGGCGTCCTCTCGCTCCGGGCGAGGAACGAATTCGTCCTCGAGTGGGTGAGAGACAACTTCTTGGGCTCCCTCACCGAGAAGCTCCGCGAGCTCACTGGGCTCTCGGTGCAGGTCGCGTGGACGATCGATCCCGACCTCGGCGCTCCGATCGCGCGCGCGCCGCAGCAGCCGCCGATCCGGCCGCGCCCGCTCGTCGTGCGCCCCTCGGCCCCGCCTCCTCCGATGGAGGAGCCTTCGGGCGCGGCGGGTCGCGCGATCGACGCCGATCCGCCGCGCGGCAAGCCGATCCGCAAGGTCGCGCCGCCCGACGACATCAACCCGAAGCACACCTTCGCGAGCTTCGTCGTCGGCCCTTCGAACCAGCTCGCGCACGCGGCTGCGATCGCGGCCGCGGGCGGCGGGGGGCGCCGTTACAACCCGCTCTTCATCTGCGGCGGGACGGGGCTCGGCAAGACGCACTTGATGCACGCGATCGCGAACCGCGTGAGCACCGAGCGGCCCGAGGCGCGCATCATCTACGTGTCCGCCGAGCGCTTCACGAACGAGTTCATCAACGCGATCCAGCACCACAAGATGGACGAGTTTCGCGCCAAGTACCGCTCGATGTGCGACGTCCTGCTCGTCGACGACATCCAGTTCCTCGCGGGGCGCGAGCAGACGCAGGAGGAGTTCTTCCACACGTTCAACGCGCTGCACGCCCTCGACCGGCAGATCGTGGTGACGAGCGACAAGTACCCGCAGAACCTCGAGCGCATGGAAGAGCGCCTCGTGTCGCGCTTCTCGTGGGGGCTCGTCGCCGACATCCAGGTCCCCGAGCTCGAGACGCGCGTCGCGATCGTCCGCAACAAAGCCGGCAGCGAGGGCATCGCGCTCGACGACGACGTCGCGCTCTACCTCGCGCAGGCGATCCGCTCCAACGTGCGCGAGCTGGAGGGCACGCTCATCCGCCTCGCGGCCAAGTCCTCGCTCACCGCGCGCCCCGTCGATCTCGCGTTCGCCAAGGCCGAGCTCGCGGCGACCGCGGGCTCGCGCGCGGCGCCGTCGAGCGTCGAGGACATCCAGCGCGCGGTCTGCCATCACTTCCACCTGCGCTCGACCGATCTCGTCTCGAAGGACCGCCACAAGAGCATCGCGTTCGCGCGACACGTGGCGATGTACCTCTGCAAGCAGCGCCTCAAGTGCAGCTTCCCCGAGATCGGCCGCGCGTTCGGCAACCGCGATCACACGACGGTGATGAGCGCGGTGCGCAAGATCGAGGCGCAGCGCGACGCCGACCCCGAGGTGCGCGCGCACATCGAGGCGCTGGAGCGGCGCCTCGCGAGCGGCGAGAGCTGAGGGCCGGAGCGTTCGCATGGCCCGCGTCGTCGCGAAGTCCCTAGAGAAGCACTTCGGAAAGACGCAGGTGCTCCGGGGCGTGAGCCTCGAGATCCCGGACGGCGCGTTCGCCGTCTTGGTCGGCCCGAGCGGGTGCGGGAAATCCACGCTGCTGCGCCTCCTCGCCGGGCTCGAAGAGGCCGACGGCGGGTCGCTCCATTTCGACGATCGCGACGTCACCAAGCTCGAGCCGCGCGACCGCGACATCGCGATGGTGTTCCAGTCGTACGCGCTCTATCCGCACCTCACCGTGCGGCAAAACTTGGCGTTCGGGCTCGAGCTCCGAAGGACGCCCAAGGACGAGATCGCGCGGCGCGTGGCCGAGGCGTCCGAGATGCTCGGCCTCGGCGCGCTGCTCGATCGCTTGCCCAAGGCGCTCTCGGGCGGGCAGCGGCAGCGCGTCGCGATGGGGCGCGCGATCGTGCGCAGGCCCTCGTTGTTCCTGTTCGACGAGCCGCTCTCGAACCTCGACGCGGCGCTGCGATCGCAGGTGCGCGTGGAGATCCGCAAGCTGCACGACAGGCTCGGCGCGACGAGCGTGTATGTCACGCACGATCAGGTCGAGGCCATGACGCTCGCGGACCAGCTCTTCGTGCTCAACAAAGGGGTGGTCGAGCAGAGCGGCCCGCCGCTCGAGATCTACGCGAGGCCCAAGACGCGCTTCGTCGCCGGCTTCATGGGGAGCCCCGCGATGAACCTCCTCGACGCGACGATCGCGGCGCGCGACGGCGGCCTCCGCGCGGTCATCGCGGAGGGCGCCGAGGTCCCGATCGACGCGGCTCGCTTCGGCGACGCGCTCCGCGACGGCCGCGAGGTCACGCTCGGCGTGCGCCCGCACGACGTCGTCATCGAGGCCGGAGGCGCGCCGCTCGACGTCGCGATCGTCGAGGCGCTCGGCGTGGAGTCGTACGTACACGGCGCGCTCGGCGGAGCCTCCTCGGGCCCCGCCGCGAGCTTCGTCGCGCGCGTCGACGCGAAGGCGAACATCGCGAAGGGCGAGCGAATCGGGCTCGCGTTCCCCGTGGTCCACCTCTTCGATCGCGCGAGCGGGAGGTCGCTCGCGAAGGGAGACGCGTGAAGGTTCCCCGCGCGTTCCTGCTCTTGATCGCCGCGCTCGTCGCGCTCCTGCCCTCGTGCGGGGGCGAGCGCACGACGATCCGCCTCTGGCACGCGTACCGCGGCGACGAGGAGCGCGCGCTCGGCGAGATCCTCGCGGCGTGGAAGGGCGCGCCGATCGAGGTCCTCCCGCTGCCGTACGACGCGTACGCCTCGAAGCTCTCCGCCGCGATCCCGCTCGGCGAGGGCCCCGATCTCTTCATCGACACGCACGAGCGGCTCGGCGACTACAAACATCGCAGGCTCGTCGCGAACGTCGGCGACGCGCTCGAGCCCGCGGTCTTCACCAAGACCGCGCTCGACGCGATCACGGTGGGCGGCGTCACGCTCGCGGTGCCGCTCTCGCAGAAGTGCCAAGCGCTCTACGTGAACACCGACCTCGTACGCGAGGTGCCGGCCGATCTCGAGGGCATCGCGGCGCTGCGCGCGTCGCTCCCGCCGCACGTCTTCCCGCTCGCGTTCGAAGCGCAGGGCGCGTACGGGATGTCGCCGCTCTTCGCCGCGTTCGGGGGCAAGATGCTGGAGCCCGGCGATCGCTACGGCTTCACGGGCGCGCCCGCCGAGCGCGCGCTCCGCATGACGCGCGATCTGATCGCCGCGCGCGCCGTGCCCGAGGGCGCGGACGGCGCGCTCGTCACGGATCTGTTTCGAACGGGCAAGGCCGCGTTCGCGATCAGCGGCCCGTGGATGGCCGCGAGCCTCGGCGACAAGGTCAAATACCGCGTGGTGCCGCTGCCCTTTGTCCGCGCGGCGGGCGCGCCGATGCGGCCTCTGCTCACGGTCGAGTCGGTGATGCTCTCGCCCGGCGGCGCCGCGCGGGCCGAGGTCCGCGCGCTCGCGCGGCTCATCGCGGGCAAGGAGGCGGCCGTGGTGCGCGCGCGGCTCGGGCCCACGCCGTCAGCGCGCACCGACGTGCCGCTGCCCGAAGGCGACGCGCCGATCCGAGCCTTCGCCGCGCAGGCGCGCGAGGCCGAGCCCATGTCGTCGTCGCGCGCGATGCGCGCTGTGTGGGAGCCGGTCGACAACGCGATCCGCGAGTATCTGCGCGGGAACGCCGCCGTCGAGGCCGCGCTCGCCGCGGGCGCCGCGCGCTACGCGCGTGACATCCGGCCGCTGCCCGGCAAGGCGTCGCCCATCCCGCTGCTCCTCATCATCGGCGTGATCGGCGTCGCGCTCGCGCTGCGCTGGGCCAAGGCCGCGCGGGGCGAAGCGGGCGCCGATCTGCGCGCCGAGATCCGCCGATCGCTCCCGGCGTACAAGTGGATCGCGCACGCGGTGGTGACGCTCCTCCTGCTCGTGATCCTGCCGCTCGTGATGGGCGCGGCCACGTCGCTCTTCGCGGGGAGCGACGAGGACCAGCGCTACGTGGGCCTCGCGAACTTCATCGACATCTTGAGCGCGCAGGGCGGCCCGCTCCTCGCGAGCGGATCGTTCTACGTGGTGCTCGCGGTGACGCTGCTCTGGACCGTGGTCAACGTGGCCTTCCATTTGGGCATCGGCGTCGCGCTCGCGCTCGTGCTCTCGCGGCCGATCATGCGCCTGCGCGCGGTGTATCGCGTGCTCTTGATCGTGCCGTGGGCCGTGCCGAGCTACGTGACCGCGCTCGCGTGGAAGGGCATGTTCCAGCGGCAGTTCGGCGCGCTCACGGGGCTCATCCTCGGCGTCAACCACGCCCTCGGCACGAACGTCGAGCCCATCGAGTGGTTCGCCAAATTCTCGACCGCGTTCGCCGCGAACGTGGCGACCAACGTGTGGCTCGGCTTCCCGT
>CAYTJL010000173.1:17142-20812 GCA_964437785.1 uncultured Polyangiaceae bacterium | reverse complement strand
TATCGGGCGGGCAACAAGAACGTGCTCGGCGCGTTCGTGGGCATGGTGATGAGGCAGCCCGGCATCAAAGCCAATCCTAAGCAGGTGAGCGACGCGCTGGTGAAGAAGCTCGGGTGACGCTCAAGGCACCTTGATGCCGACCTTCTCGCCGGCGACCATCACGTCGCCTTCGAGGAGGAGCAGCCGCACCCGCCCGGTCGCCGCCAAATTCCCCCGCTCATCCGTCACGTTCACCTCCCACACATGGCTCGTCCTCCCGCGCGAGACGGGCCTCGCCACCGCGCGGATCACGCCCGATCGAACGGCCTTGAGGAACGACGTGTGGTTCTCCAAGCCCACCACGCTCTTGCCCTCGGGCATGGCGCTGATGGCCGCGCCCACCGACGCGAGCGTCTCGATGATGCTCGCATGAACGCCGCCGTGGACGATGCCATACGGCTGATGGTGCGTGGGCGTGACGTCGAGCTCGGCGACCACCTCGTCGCGCGTCGCGCGCGTCACGCGCAGGCCCATCGCGCCCGTCCAGCCGATCGGCATGGTCGCGTTGATCATCGCGACGAAGTCTTGGTGTCCTGTCTCTTCAGCCATGGTGCGCTGCCCTCGATCCTTCCGCCCTGGAGGCGCCCTCGTTGCCGAGCTTGTCGTGGTGTTTGCGGCGCTCGGTGATCACCACCTTGGCCCCGCCTCGAGGCACGAACGTGAACGCGCGCAGCGCGAAGCGACCCGGCTCGCGCCGGACCTTTCGCATCGTGAGCGCGTGGAGCGCGGTCGCCACGACGATGCGCATCTCGAAGAGCGCGAACGCCATCCCAATGCACCTCCGCACGCCCCCTCCGAACGGCAGCCACGCGTACGGGTCGGGCTTCTTGTCGAGGAAGCGCTCGGGCTTGAACGCGCTCGGATCCGGGTAAATCGAGGGCATCCGGTGCGTCAGATAAATGGAAGGCACGATGAGCGAGCCGGCCGGGAGGTCATAACCACCGAGCTTCATCGGCGCCTTGAGCCTGCGCCCCACCGCCGGGATGACGGGATAGAGGCGCAGCACCTCTTTGATGGTCGCGTCGAGATAGTCTGTCTTGCCGAGATCGGGCCACGCGCCGTCGATCTCGCGCACGAGCTTCTCCATCACGTCGCGCTCGCCGAGCACGCGATCGAAGGTCCACGCGAGCATGCTCGCCGTCGTCTCGTGCCCCGCGACGAGCAGCGTCATGAGCTCGTCGCGCAGCTCGTCCTCGGTCATGGCGTGTCCATCTTCGTCGCGCGCCGCGAGCAGCATCCCGAGGATGTCGTCGCCGCCCGAGCCTTGCTCGCGGCGCCTCGCGATCTGGCGGCGAATGAGGGCGTCGGCGCGGGCCACGTCGCGCAAAAAGGTCTCCCAAGGGGTCAATCCGAAGAAGCGTTTGCGGAGCGCCGGGGCCGTGGCGATGGACGAGAGGAGCGATGACTCGCGGTCGAGCAGGAGCGTCAGCGCCTCGCGCAGCTCCTCGCAATCGCGGCCCTCTTCGACGCCGAACACCGTACGAAGGATGATCTCGATGGTGATGCGTTGGAGGTGCGGGTGGAGCGCGATGGGCTCGTTCAGCGGCAGCTCGCCCAAGACGTCTTCGGTGATGGCGCGCATGGTGCGGGCGTACGCGAGCATCCGCTCGCCGTGGAACGGAGGCATGAGGAGCCTGCGCTCGCGAAGGTGCTTGGGCCCGTCGAGCAAGAGCACCGATCGCGGCCCGAGGAGCGGCTCCATGAACTCGTTGGCCTCACCCGCGCGCAGCGTGTCCGGGTCGCCCGTGAAGACCTGTTTGATGAGATCAGGATCGCAGAGCGTGACCTCGGGCCCGAAGAGCACCGTGTGGAACATGAAGATGTCGCCGTAGCGGCGGTGGAGCCAATCGAGGAATTCCGTGGGCCGCAGCGCGAAGAGCGCCGTTTGGATCACGGGGTGAAGCGAGGTGCCGGGAGGGAGCGCCATGGGGCCCAACGATACGCGAACGTGCGCGTGCGTCGAGGTGGACGGCGCTTGACCCTGCGCGCGCCCTTCGGTAGCTCTCGCCTCGCGATGGCTCTCATTGTCCAGAAGTTCGGCGGTACGTCCGTCGGAAACCTCGATCGCATCCGCAACGTGGCGGCGCGGGCGCTCGCGACGCGCGCCGAAGGGCACGCCGTGGTCGTGATCGTGAGCGCGATGGCGGGCGAGACCAACCGGCTGCTCAAGCTCGCGCACGACGCGGCGCCGCTCCCCGATCCGCGCGAGATGGACGCGCTCGCGGCCACGGGCGAGCAGGTCACGGCCGCGCTCACGGCCATCGCGATTCAGGCGCAGGGCGGCCCGGCGCGGAGCTTCCTCGGCCATCAGCTCAAGGTGCTCACGGACAGCGCGTTCACCAAAGCGCGTATCAAAGCCATCGACGCCGCGCGCGTGATGGACGCGGTGAGCGCCGGGCAAATCGCGGTTGTGGCGGGGTTTCAAGGGGTGGACGAAGAGGGCAACATCACCACGCTCGGTCGCGGCGGCAGCGACACGAGCGCGGTCGCGGTCGCGGCGGCCATCGGCGCGGACGTGTGCGAGATTTATACGGACGTGGATGGGGTCTATACGACGGACCCCAACGTGTGCCCGACGGCGCGCAAGATCGATCGCATCAGCTATGAAGAGATGCTCGAGCTCGCGTCGCTCGGCGCCAAGGTGCTTCAGATTCGGAGCGTGGAGGTAGCGATGAAGTACAACGTGCCTGTGCACGTGCGGTCCTCGTTTTCGGACGCGCCCGGCACCATGGTGGTCGGAGAGGACGAGTCGTTCGAGAGCGTGGTCGTGACCGGCGTCGCCTGCGACAAAGGCGAAGCGCGGGTGATGCTGGTGGGCGCCTCGGACAAACCCGGCGTCGTGGCCCGCATCTTCGGCGATTTGGCCGACAAGAACATCGGCGTCGACATGATCATTCAAAACGTCTCCGTCGGGAGCACTGGAGATGAGCTGCACACCGACGTGACGTTCACGGTCACCAAGGCCGATTTGCCGCGGGTCAAGCAGGTGATGGACGGGATCCGCGAGCACGCGGGCGCGCGTGAGGTGCGTTATGACGAGGACATCGCCAAGGTGTCCATCGTGGGCCTCGGCATGCGATCACACGCGGGCGTCGCGGCCAAGATGTTCAAGATTTTGGCCGAGGAGCGCATCAACATCCAAGCCATCTCCACGAGCGAGATCAAGGTGAGCTGCCTTGTCGCCACCAAATACAGCGAGCTCGCCGTGCGCGCGTTGCACGACGGGTTCGGGCTCGGGGCGGCGGCCAAGGGGTAAAGGGGCCGGGCTATGATCGTGCCCGAGGCGTACGAGCAGCTCCGGCTCCTCCTGTGGAGCCGCGAGAGCCGCGAGAGCCGTGAGGTCACGCACGAGGAGGCGCTCGCGCTCTACGAGGCGAACCGCCAGTGGGTCGATCGTGGCACCATGAGCGACGAAGAAAAGGGCTTCTTCGACGACCTCGTCGAGAGGTTCGGCAAAGGGGTGTTCAATGGCTGAGCGCCCCGAGCACCAAGGCCAAAGCCATCATCGAGGCTCGCGTCAGGGCGGACGTTTGATGGAGTCGAGGATGGTTATCCGCCAACCCCCGATATCAAAGATCCTTAATCTTCCAGACGCCCCGCTCGCGGATGAACGACACGGTGCCTCCCGCGC
>CAYTJL010000173.1:0-17042 GCA_964437785.1 uncultured Polyangiaceae bacterium | reverse complement strand
TCCTTAATCTTCCAGACGCCCCGCTCGCGGATGAACGACACGGTGCCTCCCGCGCCGTAAGACATGGCCGCGCTGTCGCCCGTCTCCTCGATTTGCGCGGTGGGCAGCGCGGTCTTGATGGCCTGCACCGTGCGGTTGATCTCTTCGCGCTGCGGGCCCTCCCACTCCTGCTTGAGCCGCTCGGCGGTGAGCGCCACGCCCGTGGGCTTGTCTTTGGGCTTTTGCGCGGCTTGATCGGGCTTACCGTCTTTGTCCTTGGCGTCCTTGTTGTCTTTCGCGTTCGGCGCGTCGGGCTTGACGTCGGCCTGCGCATCGGGGTCGGCCGTGCCCTCGCGCTCGGCGTCGGGCACGTAGCGGAGGATGACGTCGTAGCGCTTGCGCTCGAACGCGCGCAAAAACCCGGTGATGGCTTGGCGCGGCGTGGCTTGGCTGTAGAGGTCGACCGCGCTCGCGTCGACGCGCCATCGCCCGCCCTCGAACACGAGGAGCAGCTCGTCGCCGTTCGGCAGCACCACCTGCGCCGTGACCACCGGATCGCTCGTGGGCCGCGCGAGGGCGCGCGCGATCTCGGCCGCGTCCTGCGGGTTGTCCTGCACCGCGCGGCGGAACGCGTCGAGCGACATCGAGCGCTTCGCCTCGTCCGAGAGCAGGTGATACGCCTCCTCGACCCGCCCTTCTTCGAGGGCGCGCGCGTACGCGCGCAGCGTGTCGCTCGGGCCTTGCTGCACGATCGCGCCCGAGCCGCAGGCCGAGAGCGCGAGGAGAGAAACGATCGCGACGAAGGACCTCACGTCGACCGGGATATCATCGTCGGCACGCATTCGCTAGGCCCTCGCGACGCCGCGCGCTTTACCCTCGCGGTTCTGCTCCGCTACGATGCGCGGCCATGACGGACAGCGCAGCGCGATCCGCGCGGATCGAGCGGATCACGAGCGAGACCACGATCACCGTGGAGGTCGGGCTCGACGGCACGGGCCGATCGAGCATCGTGACGCCGCTCCCTTTCCTCTCGCACATGCTCGATCAGCTCGCGCGCCACGGCCTCTTCGATTTGACCATCCACGCCGAGGGCGACGTCGAGATCGACGGCCACCACACCACCGAGGACCTCGGCATCACGCTCGGCCAAGCCTTCGCCAAGGCCCTCGGCGACAAACGCGGCATCGCCCGCTACGGCGAAGCGACCTTGCCCATGGACGAGGCGCTCGTCACCTGCGCGCTCGATTTGTCGGGCCGCACGTTCTTCGTCTGCAAGGTGCCTTTGCCCAAGGCCAAGATTGGCACCTTCGACGCCGAGCTCGTGCCCGTGTTCTTCGAGGGCTTCGCGCGCGGCGCCGCCATGAACCTCCACCTGCGTTTGCTCGAAGGCGAGAACCTCCATCACATCGCCGAGATCACCTTCAAGGCCTTTGCCAAAGCGCTCTGCCGCGCGACGCGCCTCGATCCGCGCGTCGCCGAGGTGCCCTCCACCAAAGGGTCTTTGTGACAATGGCCCTCCGCGTCGTCATCGCTGACCTCGGCATGGGCAACCTGCGCTCCGTGGCGCGCGCCACGGAGCGCGCGGCGAGCGACGCCTCGGTGAGCGTCAACGTGGTTATCTCGGCCTCGCCCGACGACCTCCACGCCGCCGATCACCTGGTCGTCCCGGGACAAGGCGCGTTTCGCGACGCGGCCGACGCGCTCGCCGGCCCGCTCGGAGATGCGGTGAAGGCGCACATCGCACGAGGCTCGCCCTACCTCGGGATTTGCCTTGGGATGCAGGCGATCTTCGAATCGAGCGAAGAGGCGCCGGGGCGGCGCGGGCTCGGCGTGCTCCAAGGCACCGTCAAGAAGCTCCCGGGCGGCGAGGTGGGCGTCAAGATCCCGCACATGGGGTGGAATCAATTGACCATCACGCAAAAGGGCGCTGGGCCGCTCGCCGTGTACGATCACTTGCCTCCTTATGTGTACTTCGTGCACAGTTATCATGTGGTGCCCAACGACCCTTCGCTCATCGCCGCTGTCGTCGCGCACGGGGGAGCTACGGTGACCGCCGCCATTCACCATGACAACCTCACGCTCACCCAGTTTCACCCCGAAAAGAGCCAGGCAGCGGGCCTTTTGCTGCTCTCTGCGTTCGTGCGCAAATAGAAATTAACTTTGCCCTACGGGAGTGGCCCAACGCTCACCGGTCTCTGATACGATGCCCCGGACGTGCTCGGCAAGGTCCTCGACAACAAATACCGGCTGACTGGCCTGCTCGGCTCGGGCGGGATGGGCTCGGTGTACGAGGCGGAGATCCTGAGCGGCGGGCGCGCGGCCGTGAAGCTGCTCAACGTGGAGCGCCCCGCGGACGTGGTCCTGAGCCGCTTCGGCCGCGAGGCGCGCGCCGCAGGGGCGATCGCGTCCGAGCACATCACGCGCTTCCTCGACGCGGGCACCGATCCCGAGACGGGCTGCGCGTACCTCGCGATGGAGCACCTCCGCGGCGAGGACGCGCAGAACCTCATGCGCAAGCTCGGCCCGCTGCCCGTCGATCTCGCGCTGCGCATCGTGGGCCAAGCGCTGACCGGCCTCGCCGAGGCCCACGCCGCGCGCATCGTTCACCGCGACATCAAGCCCGCGAACCTCTTCATCGCCGAGGACGGCGAGCGCCTCACGGTCAAGCTGCTCGACTTCGGCATCGCCAAGATCCGCCACGACGAGGGCGACACGTCCGAGACCGCGGGGCTCACGCAGACGGGCAGCATGCTCGGCTCGCCGCTCTACATGTCGCCGGAGCAGGCGCGATCGGTCAAGCACGTCGATCATCGATCCGACCTTTGGTCCATGGGCGTGGTGCTCTACCAAGCGCTCACGGGGCGCACGCCGTTTCAACACATCGACGGCATCGGCCCGCTGCTCATGGCCATCTGCAGCGAAGCTCCCCCGCCGGTGACGAGCTTCGCCCCGTGGGTCCCGCCGAACGTCGTCGAGGTCGTCGACCGCGCGCTCCAGCAGCGCACGAGCGATCGCTTCCAGAGCGCGGAGGCGATGCTCAACGCCGTGCGCTCGCTCACCGGCGGCGACCTCTCCCTCACGCGCGCCATGGTGCGCCCGATCTCCGAAGATGAGCGCGCCAAGGTCGCGGTCGCCGTCACGCACAACCAAGATCCGCTCGCTCCCACGATCGCGCACGAAGAGAGCGCGAAGCTCACGACCGAGTCGCCCGTCACCGCGCGCTCGTCCGCGACGGCGACCACCGAGAGCGCCGCGGCCAAACGTTCGTCTCCGTGGCCGCTCGCCGCCGCGGTGATCCTCGCCGCGGCGATCGGCGGCGGCGCGGTGTTCTTGATCCGCCCCTCGTCATCGAGCGGAGCCGGAGCGCCGAGCGCACCTTCGAGCGCCCCCGTCGCGATCGAGACCACACCGCAACCGCCGCCCGTCGCGCCGCCGATCGAGAGCGCGTCAGCGCCCGTCGTGACGCCCGCGCCTCCGCCGTCCGCGTCGGCGAGCGCGAGCGCGAGCGCGATCAGCGCGGACCGCAAGCCCGTGGCGCCGATCAAAGACATCGCCAAACCAAAGCACCCGGTGGCGGCTCCTGCGCCCTCGGCGCCGAAAGATCCGCTCCCCGTCGACCATCGTAGCTACGGTGATCGCAAATGAGCCCTCGCACCTTCTCTTCGATCGCACTTGCCCTCTGCATCGCGTTCGTCACGAGCGTCGCCTCGGCCCAGACCGCGGAGGACAAGGCCGCCGCCGAGGTCCTCTTCGACGAAGGCAAGAAGCTCTTCTTGGAGAAGAGGTTCGCCGACGCGTGCCCCAAGCTCGAAGCGAGCCAAAAGCTCGACCCCGGCGTCGGCACGCTGCTCTACCTCGCCGACTGCTACGAGGGCGCGGGCAAGCTCGCGAGCGCGTGGGCCACGTTCCGCGAAGCCGCTTCGCTCGCGAAGAACGCGGGCAACGCCGAGCGCGAGCGCGTCGCGCGGACGCGCGCGGGCATGCTCGAAGCAAAGCTCTTCCGCGTGAGCGTCAAGCTCGAAGGCGCGCTGCCCAAAGGGCTCATCGTGTCGCGCAACGGCACCGAGATGAAGGGCGAGCTCCTCAACGTGCCGCTCCCGGTCGACGCGGGCAAGCTCGTCATCGAGGTGCGGGCGCAAGGCAAAAAGTCCTTCAAAACCACGGTCGAAATCCCGAGCGGCCCGGGCGACAAGGTCATCGAGATCCCCGCGCTCGTCGATGAGCCCGCGCCCGCGCAGACGCCCACGGAGCCGCCCGCGCAACAACGAGCGCCCGAGCCGCCCCCGGCGCCCGAGCCGTATTGGAGCGGACAACGCATCGCGGGCATCAGCGTCGGCGCGGCGGGCGTCGCGCTCATGGGCGTCGGATCGATCTTCGCGGCGCAGGCCTTCTCCAAGAACGACGAGGCCAAGACGCTCTGCGAAGGCACCGTGTGCAAGAACCAACAAGGCGTCGACGCGCTCCAAGGCGCAAGGACCGCCGCGGACATCTCGACCGGGCTCTTCCTCGCGGGGGGCGCCGCGGTGCTGGGCGGCGTGATCGTCTTCTTCACCGCGCCCTCCGCCAAAAAATCCGCGCGCCCGTTCACGCCTCTTTACGTGACGGCGACGCCGATCGTGGGCCCTCGCTTCACGGGCGCGTCGATCGGAGGGAGCTTTTGACATGACCTCTACCTTCCAGCGCCGCGCGCTCGCCCTGCTCGCCTCCGCGATGCCGTTCGTCGTCATCCTCTCGCCCGCGTGCAGGAGCATCGTTGGCATCCCGGGCGGCGACATCATCATCGCCGGCACGGGCGGGAGCGGCGGCGGTCAAGGCGGCCACGGCGGCTCGGGCAAAGGCGGCGACGGCGGCGGCGGCCCGGCGCTGTCCTGCGACAGCTATTGCAACACCGTTCAAGCGGGCTGCACAGGCGTGGACGCCGTGTATTTCTCGCTCGACGCGTGCACCAAGCTCTGCCCGTTCATGACGCTCGGCGACGTGAACGATCAAATGAAGAACACCGTGGGGTGCAAGCAGGTGCTCGGCGAGCTCGCCAAGTCGAACGGTGATGTCGAGGGCTGCAAAGGCGCAGGCCCCGCGGGCAACGGTTTGTGCGGCACCAACTGCGAGTCGTATTGCTCGCTCCTCGGAGCCATTTGCCCGAACGAGCTGACGAGCCACTTCGGCACCGCCGAGCAGTGCCTCATGGACTGCAAGAACATCCCGGACACCATGACGTACACGGCCGTGGACAACACGTTGCCCACCGACGACTCCATCCAGTGCCGCATCCGCCACCTCAACTCCGCTGCGATCGGCGCCGCCTCGACCCACTGCATGCACGCGGTCGGTGTGGGCCAGTGCCCGCTCGTCACCGACGGGGGCACGGGCGACGGGGGCGACGGCGGCTGATCGCAGAAATCGAGCGCCGCGGCTTCGCTCTGCGGTAGTATGGCCGCATGCTTCGAGGACATGCTCACACGCGCCGTCGTCGTCTCCGTGCTTTGGCTTGCTCGACCGCTCTTGGCCTGCTCGCCGTCCCCGCGGTCGCGAGCGCGGAGGTCATCGACGGCGAGACCGCTACCTTGAAGGGCACTGTCACGTACAAAGATCTCAGCCTCATCAACGGTGCGACCATCAAGGTGTTGCCCAACACGGGCCCCACCGACATGGAGGGGGGAAGGCTGCATATCAAAGCCAACTCCATCTCGATCGACGCGACATCGAAGATCGATGGGATCGGCGCGGGGTTCACGGGCAACCCGTACAACATGAGCGCCGGTACGGGCAACGCGGTGCCCGGTTCGAACGGCGGAGGCAAGATGGGCAACCCCTTTACGCCTGGAAGCGGGGGAGGCTACGGCGGGCAGGGCGCCGCCGCGGCGGACGCGAGCTGCATGCCTATCGCCATGATCAGCGGAGGCTTGGCCTTCTACATCGCCAATCCGGTGTTCGACCTCGGCAGCGCGGGCGGCGCGGCCAACGTCATGACGTTGGGCACCGCGGGCGCGTCTGGAGGGGCCCTTATCACGCTCGAAGCCGCGACGATCGTCATTGACGGCAGCGTGCTCGTAGACGGCCAGAGCTCGCAGGCCGTGTCAGGGCTCGGCAGAGGCGCGGGCTCGGGCGGGGCTATCCACATCATGAGCTTCAACCTCAGCGGGATGGGCGTGCTCTCGGCCAAGGGCGGGAACGGCGCGCACGGCAACGGGTCGGCCAACCCTCAAAACCCCTATCCTGCCAACAACGGCGGCGGCGGCGGTGGCGGCGTGATCATCGTGGAGGCCAACTCGATGGGGAGCATCTCCATGAACGCCGACGGCGGCGCGACCGGCGACTGCCTCCCTGCGCTCGCCGGAGGCAACGGCGTTGTGACGTTCACCATGACGACGGCGTGCATCGACGCCGACGGCGACGGCTTCTTCGCCACCGAGTGCGAGCCCGACAAGACCAAAGCAGACTGCGACGACGCGAGCAACACCATCAACCCCATGGCGGTCGAATCGTGCGATGGCGTCGACAACAACTGTGATGGCAAGACCGATGAAGAGCCCGACGCGGGGACGGCCCTCTGCGCAGCTGGCAAACAATGTGTCATGGGCAAGTGTGAAGCGGTGGTGGTGGACGCTGGCTCCGACGCCGAAGAGCCGGACGCCGGCGGCGTGCCCGATCACGTCGATTTCGGCGGCGGGTGCGACGTCTCCGGCGCGGGCGCGGCCGGCGGAGCGACCTTCGCGGCGCTCGCCACGATGTTGCTCGCCCGCGTCGCTCGTCGCGGCAAACGCCGCAGCGGCAAGGGGAACAAGGCGTGAGGCGATCGCTCGCTGCGGCCCTGATCATGTGGGTCGCCTTCCTGGGATGTGGCAAGTCAGGGACCAGCGGTAACCTCTTCGCGGGAGGCGCCGGCGGCGCGGGCGCGGGCGGGAGCGGATCGGGCGCCTCGGGCGGGGAGGGGGGCGCTCCCCCCACGTGCGATCCAGAGGCCGCGGTGACCGCGTGTGACACGTGCGTCTTCGACGCGTGTTGCGCCGAAGAGGCGTTGTGCGAGGCGGGCACCAAGTGCGGTGATCTCCTCGATTGCGCGGGCGCGGCCGGGTGCTTCGATCCTGCGCAGGAGTTCCTGCCGTGCGCGGTGGACGCGTGCCCGATGCAGGCCACCGAGAGCGCCGTGGGCGCTTACAACGCGCTCGCGCAGTGCATTCAAGGCAACTGCAAAGCAGCTTGCCAATAGGCCCGCGCAGGTCCGGCGCCTATTTGCCAATCAAAATTTAACGCAAAGACGCAAAGAGAGGGGTTGGGTCACGCGTGGGGGATCGCGACCCCCAAGAACCGTTCGTGTTTGTCGTCGAGGCGGTGCGACTCGATGGTTCGAATGGCGCCGTCATCATCGTCGATCTCATAGAGGTTGAAGCCCGCCATTCGCTCGTCGCCCCCATAAAGGAGCGTGGCCGAGGGCGCGCCGACGGCGTGGATGTCGCCCGTGATCGTCGCGTGGCTCCGCCGGATGCGTTTGTGCAAATGGCCATGGAGCAAGAGCCCCCGGCCGCCCGAGCGCGCGAGCAGCTCCGCCTCTTCTTTGGCGTCGCGCAGGCCCGACATGAAGCGTTTGGCGAGGTTGGCGGGCGGGTGCAGCGGGTGATGTTGCAAGATGACAGGGGTCCTGTCGCGCACGTCGGGGTGCGCGAGGATCTGCGCGAGCTTGTCGCGCTGCGCGCGACCGATCTCGCCCGCGGCCATGAGGGGCGGGGAGGGCACCGCGGTCGAGAGCCCGATGATCGCCGCGGGGCCGCGGAGGTGAACGAAGGGGAACACCTCGCCCGGCAGCCGAAATTGCGGCAAATCCGAGCCTAAATAACGCTCGAACGTGGTCGCGAACCGGCGCGTCTTGTGCGCGCCTGCGGTGTAAGCGTCGTGGTTGCCGGGGACGAGGCTCACCCGATCGGGCGACCAGCCGAGCTCGTGCTCCAAGAACCGGAGCCCCAACGCGAACTCGCGCTCCAGCGCGAGGTTGGTGAAGTCGCCCGTGATGACCAGATGATCGACGTTGAGCCCCGGGAATTCGGCCGCCGCAGCGGTGAGCGCAAAGGGCTTGTGCACCGCCCCGCGGTGGAGCCGGATGTTGACGTAGCCCGTGATCCTCTTGTTGAAGAGGCGCAGCGGGATGGCGCCGTCGAGCGCGAGCAGGTGGAGATCGGAGATGTGCGCGATGATCACGAGAGGAGGATGACTTATCCGAGCAGGATTTGTGTGGGGTGTTCGAGGATTTTTCGCAGCTCTTTCAAGAACGAGGCGCCGACCGCCCCGTCCACCACGCGGTGATCACAGGAGAGCGTCATGGCCATTCGCCGCCCGGGCACCACCGCTTCGCCTACGACCACCGGCTCGCGGCGCACCTGGCCGACCGCGAGGATGGCCCCCTCGGGAGGGTTGATGACCGCCGCGAACGCGTCGATTCCATACATCCCCAGGTTCGAGATCGAGAAGGTGCCTTGTTGCATCTCCTCCGGCAAAAGCTTCTTGTCTTTGGCGCGCCCCGCGAGCGCCCGCACCTCGGCCGCGATGGCGAGCACACCCTTCTTGTCGGCGTCGCGCACCACCGGCGTGACGAGCCCGTCGGGCACCGCCACGGCGACCGAGATGTCGACGCGATGGTGAATCAAGATGGCTTCGGGCGTGAACTGCGCGTTGCACGCGGGCACCTTGCGGAGCGCCATCGCGGCGGCCTTGATCACGAGATCGTTGAAGCTCACCTTGGCCGCGCCCTCTCCATGGGAGGCGAGCAAATCCGCGTTCACCTGCTCGCGAAGGTGATGGAGCGGATCGGCGTCGACGTCGATGGTGAGATAAAAGTGCGGGACCGTCTGTTTGGACTCGGTGAGCCGCCGCGCGATGGCCTTTCGCATCATGCTGAGCGGCTTGGTCTCGGGCGCCGCGAGCGTCCCGGGGGCGGCCGGGATGACCGGAGGAGCGATGTTCGCTGTCGCGGGCGCGGGGGCGGCGGCGGCGGCGGGCGCGTGGAGAGGTGTTTGGGGAGCTTGGATGTTCGAAAGATCGCGCGCGACGATGCGGCCGTGAGGGCCGCTGCCCGCGACGCCGGTGAGGCTCAAACCACGCTCCCGCGCGAGCTTGCGCACGTACGGAGATGCCTTGACGCGCCCGCCCGCGGCCGGCGACTCTTGTGTTGGGGAAGCGCCGGAGTCGACCGGGCTCGCGGCCGCATCCGCCGGCGCGGCAGCAGGCTTTGCGGCAGGCGCGGGGGATCCGCCTTTACCGATGGACACGAGCAAGGCGCTCACGTCCTCGCCCGCGGCGCCCAAGATGGCGACGGGTTGGCCGAGCTTCACCACGCTGCCCGCGGGCACCAGGATCTCGAGCAGGGTGCCTTTGTCGAAGGAGCGATATTCCATCGTCGCTTTGTCGGTCTCGACCTCGGCGAGGAGGTCGTCCACCGCGACGCTGTCACCCTTGTTCTTGCGCCAAACGCTGAGCTGCCCCTCTTCCATGGTGGGAGAGAGCTTGGGCATCTCCAGGATCTTCGCCATGATGACTCCGCGGAACGACGGTTGTCGGGATCAGCGATAAAGAACTGCGCGCACCGCCTCGATGATGCGCGCGGCGCTGGGGATCACGTGCTGCTCCAGCGCGGCGTTGTACGGCATGGGGTAATCGAGCGTGGTCACACGAAGGATGGGCGCGTCGAGCTCGTCGAAGGCGAGCCGTTGGATGCGATCGGCGACCTCGGCGCCCACCCCTCCATAGGGCCAGCCCTCGTGCGCGACCACCGCCCGGTGCGTCTTCGACACGCTCTTGACGAGCGCCTCTTCGTCGAGCGGGCGGAGCGATCGCAGATCGACGATCTCACACTCGATGCCCTCGGCGGCGAGCTTCTGCGCGGCCTCGAGCGCGACGTGGACGATGCGGCTCCACGCGATGATGGTCACGTCTTTGCCCTCGCGCGCGACGCTCGCGACGCCGAACGGCACGAGGAAATCCGGGTCGTCCGGCACCTCGCCCTTCACGGCGTAGAGCGTCTCGCTCTCCATGAAGAGCACGGGATCGTCGTCGCGGATGGCCGCCTTGAGCATGCCCTTCGCGTCGGCGGGCATCGCGGGCGCGACCACCTTGAGGCCCGGGATGTGCGCGTAGAAGTGCTCCATCGCGTGCGAGTGCTGCGACCCGACCTGCCGCGCCGATCCGTTCGGCGCGCGCAGCACGATGGGCACCTTGAGCTGACCGCCCGACATTTGCCGCATTTTTGCGGCGTTGTTGAGGATCTGATCGAAGGCCACCGCGGAGAAGTTCCACGTCATGTACTCGACGATGGGCCGCAGCCCGACCATCGCCGCGCCGATCGAGATGCCGGTGAAGCCGCTCTCGGTGATGGGCGCGTCGATCACGCGCTTCGGGCCGAAGCGATCGAGCATGCCCTCGGAGACTTTGTACGCGCCCTGGTAGTACCCGACCTCCTCGCCGACGAGGTACACGTTCGGGTCGCGCTCCATCTCCTCGACCATGGCGGCGCGCACCGCCTCGCGATATCGGATGACGCTCATCGCGCGAAGGCTCCTGCGTAGGTGGTGGGCGCGAGGATCTCGGGGCCGGGATCGGGGCTCTCTTCGGCGAAGCGGATCGCGTCCGCGACCTCGTCCTCGATCGCGGCGTCGATCGCGGTGAGCTTGGCGCCGTGGCCGAGCGCTTCGAGATCGGCGCGCGATCGCGCGAGCGGGTCGCGCTTCTTGCGATCTTCGAGCTCCTCGGCGGTCCTGTACTTTCCGGGGTCGCTCATCGAGTGGCCGCGGAAGCGGTAGGTGCGGATCTCGACGAGCGTGGGCTCGCTGTCGGTGCGCGCGCGCTCGATCGCCTCGCCGAGCCGGTCGCGCACTTGGAGCACGTGCTCGGCGAAGAACCTGTCGCGCGCCATGCCGTAGCCGAGCGCCTTTTGCGACACGTCCTCGACGCTGATGGTGCGCGAGAGCGGCGTGCCCATCGCGTATTCGTTGTTCTCGCAGATGAACACGATCGGCAGCTTCCACAGCGACGCGAGGCTCATGCCCTCGTGGAAGTCGCCGATGCTGACCGCGCCCTCGCCGAAGAAGACCAAGCTCACGCGGCCATCACCGCGGTATTTGGAGGCGAACGCGGTGCCCGCCGCGATGGGGATGTGGCCGCCGACGATGCCGTAGCCGCCCAGCATGTTGTGCTCGACGTCGAAGAAGTGCATCGAGCCGCCGAGCCCTTTGGAGCAGCCCGTGACCTTGCCGTAGAGCTCGGCCATGGCGGCGCGCGACGTCATCCCGCGCGCGAGCGCCATGCCGTGATCGCGGTACGTGGTGAGCACGTAGTCGTCGGGGCGGAGCGCGGCCGAGGCGCCGACCGCGATGGCTTCTTGCCCGATGTAGAGGTGCAAGAAGCCGCCGATCTTGCCTTGCGAATAGGCCCTCGCCGACTCCTCTTCGAAGCGGCGGATCAGCATCATTTGCCGGTAGTACCCGAGATGAAGCTCGTCGTTTTTGGGGAGGCTCATACGCGGCGAGGAGGCGTCATATCACCTTCCCTACCGGAACCCCAAGGTCATCGTATGATCGCAGCGCATGAAGGCCCTTCGCTCCATGGGCAGCGTCGCGGCGACGCTCGTCGCGCTCGCCGCTGTCGCGCATGCCGACGGTCCTCGACATCCCGGGCCGTCGCCGGGCAAGGCCGCGACGGAGGCGAGCTCGCGTGATGGGCTCGTGGTGCTCGCGACGCCGGGGCCCGATCGCGTGCTCTTCCGCGCGGGCACGTTCACGATGGGATCGCACGACCCCGAGATCGCGCAGGCGTTCGAGCTGTGCAAGCGCGAGCCCGCGGGCGACGACTGCGTCGAGGAGCAGTTCCTCTTCGAGCAGGCCGCGCACCCGGTGTACCTCGACGATTTTTGGCTCGATCGCACCGAGGTGACCGTCGCGCGCTACCAGCGCTGCGTCGCGGCCGGGCGGTGCTCGCCTCCTCCGTACGCGAGCGGCGGTGAGCGCTTCGATCGCCCTCAATTTCCGGTGTCGCTCGTGTCATGGAACGACGCGCGGACGTTCTGCGCGTTCGACGGCGGGCGCCTGCCGACCGAGGCCGAGTGGGAGCGCGCGGCGCGCGGGCTCGACTGTAAAGGCCCTTTGTGCAAGCGCGCTTCACCGCGGCGTTATCCGTGGGGCGACGTCTATAACCCCTTCTTGTCGAACCACGGCCGCTTCTCGCTGCTCGACGATCTCGACGACAAGGATGGTTTCTTGGAGCTCGCGCCCGTTGATTCGTACCTCGACGGGCGCACGCCCGAAGGCCTCGCCGACATGGCGGGCAACGTCGAAGAGTGGGTGAGCGATTGGTTCGCGCCCGAATATCCGCAGGCGAGCCAGAAGAACCCGCAAGGCCCTTCGATCGGCGACTACCGGGTGATCCGCGGCGGAGGCTTCGTGCACGGGCGGCCGTGGTTGCGCGGCGTCTCACGCCAGCGCGACATGCCCTCGTCGCGCCGCGCGTGGCGAGGCTTTCGCTGCGCCTACGATCCGACCTGACGCGTCAGCACTGCGTCTCTTCGACCGGCACGTAGTTCTGCTCGGGCGCGCGCCACGGGTGCGTGAGATGGAAGCGTTGGAGCGGCTTGAGCAGCGCGTCCGCGAGCTCCTCCGATCCGGGGACATCCGGGTCGACGTACGAATAGACGCGCGTCACGTATTGGCGGAGCGCGCTCACGGTGACGCCGAGCTCTTCGCGCGCCTCGACCGAGGTCGCGACCTCGGGCGGCACGCTCAGCGTCCTGCGCAGCTCGGCGAGGAAGGGCTCGCCGCCGAGCGCGGCGAAGATCGGCGCGTGGCCTTCGTGATCCATCGCGTCGATGCGCGCCTTGGCCTCGGACCAGTCGATGCGGTGAGGCTGCCTGCTGAACGCGGCCATCTCGCCGAAGAGCGTGGTGAAGAGCGCGCGCGCGCGCCCGCACAGATCGCCCGCGCTCTCGAGCTTGCACCAGCCCGAGAGCCACTGGAACGTGGTCCCCCACGCGAGGTCGAGCGCGCGCGAGGCGCGGCGCGCGTCTGCGCTCGCGCCGCCTTTGTGGAGCGCGCCGATGAGGTCGTGCTGCGCGACCTCGAGGCGCTTCTTCGAGCGCTCGATGGGCGCAGGCATGTTCTTGTGGCGCGCGGCGATGGTGAGCATCTCGGCGATGAGCGACGCCGCTTCGACGCCGGACAAGCGAGGCATCTGGATGAGGTCCGTGTGGATCGAGCTCATGGATGATCTCATTATCAACCCTTGCGGCCCCGAGGGCGCAACACCTGAGGTGGACCTTCGCTCGCTTCTTCGCTCCAATCAGCGTCCCGGCTCCCTATGCGCGCGATCTTCTTGGGCCTCGCGTTCTCTACGCTCGCCAGCCTCTCCTGCTCGGCGTCCCCGCCGCCGCCGTCCGAGCCTTTGGGCTCCCCCCCTGCGGCGGCGCCTTCGTGCGCGAAGGTCGTCGAGGCCAAGGCGCGGCTCGCGGCGCTTTTGTCCGAAGGTAAGCTCGATCGCGCGCTCCGCGTGATGCAGCGCGCGGAGAGCGCGTGCCCCAACGAAGCGCCTCATGTGTGGGCCGATCACGTGCGCGCGCTCGCGCAGATCGGGCGCACGGCCGAGGCGCGCGCGCTGGCGCTCCGCATCGAAGGATCGGATCGCGCGGGCGACGAGGCCAAGCGCGCGGCGGCCGAGGCGTTGAAGGCCGCGCTCGATCACGAGGGAACGCTCGTCGGCGAGGGCGCGGAGGGGCCGGTGCGCGTGCGCGACATGGAGGCGATGGAGCGCGCGGGCGCGACCTTCCGAAGCGCGCGCGCCGCGGCGATCGCGGGCGATCATCGCGCGGCGAAGGACCTCTTCGTCAAGGCGTGGAGGGAAGGGCACCCGTTCCCGCAGGCGCTCGTCGAGGCGGGCATGGCCGCGCGCGCGATGGGCGATGCGGCCGAAGCGCAGCGGCTCTGGGATCGCGCGGCGCACGACGATCCGAGCGCGCCCGTGCGGCCCGAGCTCGACATGGGCGTGCCCGTGGGGCTCACCCACGCGCAGGTGGTCTTTTCGCCGAGCGGAAAGAAGATCGCGGTCGCGTCCGACGGCGCGATCACGGTCCTCGCGATCGAACGTGTCAACGATCGCGTGAGCCTCACGCCCACGCATCGGATCGCGGCCGGGTCGAGCATCTCCGCGCTCGCGTTTTCGGGCGGCGAAGAGCTGCTCTACACGGCGACCGAGGACGGCGCGCTGCGCGTCTACGATCTCGGTGTCGCCTTGGTGGTGGGTGATCTCAAAGGGCACAAAGCCAAGGTCACGATCCTCGCGCTCGCGCCCGAAGGAAAGCGCCTCGCGAGCGTGTCCGACGACGGCACGATCCGGCTCTGGGACAGCCGCACGGGCGCGACGATCCGCGTGCTCCCGCTCAAAGGGTCGGCCGCGATCGCGATCGCGTGGAGCGCGGACGGCAAGCTCCTCGCGTGGTCCGACGCCGCGGGCGCGATCGTGATTTGGAACGCGGAGACGGGCCTCGTCGAGGCGACCGCGGACGCGCGCGCGCCCGTGCAGGCGCTCGCGTTCGCGGCGTCGGGACGAGCGTTGGTGATGACCACGCGCGCCGCAATTTTGCGTGTGGATCTCGACAAGCTCCCTCCGCCTCGCCAAGGCTCTACGATGGGCCCGGGCAAGCCGCCCGAGCCTCCGCGCGCGCCGCCTCCTAAAGTCATCGCGCGCGAGGGCGCGACGCGCACGGACGCTGTCTCGGGCGAGGGCAAGGCGCTCGTCGCGCGCGCGCACGGAGCGTCGCTCGCGCTGCGCGAGGTCGGCGCGGACGGCGCGGACAAGGAGGGCGTGCTCGGCGACGTGCCCTTCGATCCGGGATCCCCGCCGCTCGGCGTCGCGTTGAGCCGCGATGGATCGCAGGCAGCGCTCGTGTTTCGAGGGCGGGTATTGAAGCTCGTCACGAAGAAGGGTGAGCTGATCGGCGAGCGCGCCCCCGGCGTGGCCTTGGGCGCTGCGGCTGCGAGCAAAGACGTCATCGCCGCGGCGGGCGCGGACGGCCGCGCGTTTGTCCTCAAGCCCTCTGCGCCGGCGGGCAAACGCTTCTTCGTGCTCGAATCGAAGGGCGGCGCCGCGCACGCCGCGGTGATCGCGCCGGATCAAAGCACGCTCGCGGTGGGGTACGAGGGTGGGGCCGTCGACGTGTGGGATCTCGATAAGGGCGCTCTCCGAAGGACGCTTCGCACCGGAGGTGCGGTGGCGAGCGTGGCGTATTCGCCCAATGGCAGGTTGCTCGCGGCGGGGGACAGCACCGAATGGATCCGGCTTTGGGACGGCGCGACCGACGAGGGGCGCGGGGATCTCCATCTCAAGAGAGGTCCTGTTCGGGCGGTGCGGTTCTCGCAGGACGGCAAGTCGCTCCTCTCGTCGAGCCGTGATGGCGTCACCGTGTGGGACGTCGGCGCGCGGCAGGGGCTCCGTTACACGGCCTTTGGGACGGGCCCGCGCGACGCTGCTTTTACGCTCGACGGAGCGGGCTTTGCGGTCGCGTCGTCGGACGCTTCGGTGTTGATCGGGGAGATCGGCAAGCCCAACGTCTCGCGCAAGATGCCGCTCGCGGCGGACGCGTCGTACGTGTCGTTCCGCGGCGATGGTGCCATTGTCGTGATCGAGGGGGACAGGGCGGTCGTCACGAGGAGCCGAGAGGGCAAGATCCTCCAGCGCTTCGTCGCGCCCGAGGCGCCGCTCACGGGGCTCGTGGTGTTGCCTTCGGGGCCTGTGCTCGCGCCGGGCACGGATGGAAAGCTCTCTTTGTTCTTGGCGCCCAAAGAGGCCGCGCGCGCGACGATCCGGCTTGTCCCGGGCGCGCCCGCGGCCATCGTGGTGTCGGAGGGTGGGTATCTGGATCTCGTGGGAGATGACGTGTCTCCGGCCAAGGCGATGATCCGGTGTCGCCTCGGGATGGTGCTTTATCCCTTCGAGGTGTGCGCGGAGCAGTTTTGGGTGAGCGGGCTCGTGCCGATGGTGCTGCGGGGGGCGGACCCCGCGGAGGCGGAGCCCTGAGGGCTCCGCGCGGGCCGACGGGCCTCGTTCAATCGTAGTTGGGCGAGAGCAGCCCGACGTCGGAGGTCGGGATCGTGTAGTCGTAGGCGTACAGCTCGCGCGCGTAGGTGTCGCAATACCAGGTCCAAGGGGCGTACCAATCGCCGGAGCAATACGAGCAGAACAGGCCGGTGTTGGTGTAGCCCGGCCGGCACTGGGTGATGCAGCCGCTGCCGCTGTCGTCGTCGCCGTATTCGCACTGCGAGTGCCACCACGTCGGCACTTCGAAGCTCCAGTCGGCGGCGTTCACCGAGCAGCTCACCGCTTCGCGCGTCGGGTGGGTGCTCACGCCGTCATTCCCCCACACGAAGTCGTTGACCCGATCGGCGGCGAGCCACGCCTCGGCGTTGCCGTCGAGAGAGACGAGGTTGCTCCACGCATCGAGGTGCGTCCCGCTCCAGTTGTTGCGGTACTCTTCCCAGGGGAGGCACGTCTCGCTGCTCCCGCCTTGTCCGTAGAAGCTCGCGTGTGAGTGCTTGCCCACGAACACGACAGGGTGCGTGTCGTCCTCCGTCTCGAACCCCCCGTGCGCCGCGAGCCGTGTGTAGTGCTTACCGTGCATCCAATACGTAACCGCGGCGACGCGGGTTTGGTCCTCGCTCAAGGTCACCATCACGTGCTCCCAATCGCCGTTGTGCGTCCCGTTGCCGAAGGCGTCACAGGCGCTCTGGTAGCCGTAGAACCACCAATAATCGAGGCGGACCTGATTGCCGCACTGGCCCTTTCGGTAATAGGTCGGCACTTGGCCCGCCTCGACGAGCGCGTAGCTCGTGTTCTCGACGCGGCCGGTCTGCGGCACGGCCACGGCTTGATCGTAGAACGTCTGCGCGGACATCGGGAAATCGGGGGTGGCGCCGTCGAAGCGCAGGCGCGGCGCGAAGCGCTTCTCGATGGGGAGGACGACGTCGAGCTCCACCTTCCACTCGCCGAAGGCCCACGTGGTGACGCCTTGAGGGCTGTCGGGGCGGTGGAGATAATCA
>CAYTJL010000172.1:0-20874 GCA_964437785.1 uncultured Polyangiaceae bacterium | reverse complement strand
CGCCGTCACAGCGCTCACCGCGATGCTGTTCTTCGGTGCGCTTCGATGAACCAGCTTCTGCGAGACGAGCGTCATGCCCTCGCCATAAAAAGTGTCGCAGTGCGGCAAGCGTCACAAAAGGCAGCCAAAATGAAGCCTCTCTGCGAGATTGTCCACAGGCTGGGGAAAACCTTGTGGACAAACCCTTGATCAACATGCGCACATGCGCGCACGTTGGGGCGCCACTTGTGCGCGCTGGACGGGCCGTGTAGTCTAGGGCCGAGGTTTTTCTTGGAGATGGTGCTTTCGCGCGCGGCGCTCGGGTTGGGGCAGGGCTTTGCCCTGCTTGGGGCTGGGTGCCAGTTCGTCGCGGGAATTACCGGCGATCTCGTTCTTGGGTCACGCGGCGTCGGAGGGGCGGGGGCGTCGTCCAGCGCGGGCACGGGGGGAGGGGGCGAGGCCGTCTCGCGCTTCGCCGGCCCCGGCACGCCCGGTGTAGGAATTTGCGAAGCCGGCACCAAAACGTGCAATCAAGATGGGATGGGATATGGCCCTTGTATGGGTCAGGTGCCCCCCAAGACCGAGACGTGCGCGGACATGACCGATGAGGACTGCGACGGCCACGAATGTGCCTTGTGGTCCACTTATCCAGATGGGATGGCCCTCCTCGTTGGCCAATTCAAAGGCAGTATCGATTCCGGCGTCGGCGCAACGACGTCGGACGGGGCGAACGCAGAGCTCGCGACCACGGTCGCCACGACCATCGACGTGGGCGCAGGGCCGCTGACCCCCCAAGGCTCCACCGATTTGCTTATCGCTCGATTCGCTCCCTAACTCTCTTTCTCATTCCAACACGAGGAGTTTCCATGATGCAGCGTAACACCGTCGTCTTTCTTGGGATGGGGCTCCTCTCGGGAGCCCTGGTGCTCGGCTCGACCGCTATGGGCTGTCAGAGCGGCACCAACACCACGTCGTCGACCTCCGGCACGGGCGGGGGCAACGGGGGGAGCGGCAGCACCAGCACCAGCACGGGCACCTCGACCAGCTCGGGCATGACCAGCACGTCGAGCAGCGGCTCGGGCGGCGGCGGCACCGGCTTCAAAGATGCGACGATTCAAGAGCTGACCAATGGCACCTACGGGCCCGACATCGCGGTCAAGCTGACCGGCGTCGTCGCGATGAGCCACAAGTTCTTGGTCTCCAAGAGCAACAGCGGAAGCTGCCTGTGGGGCGCCTTCGTGTCGGATCCCAACGTGGCGACCACGGCCAAGAACACCGGCATGATGGTCATCAGCTATGGCACGCCTGCGATGGTCCCTGAAGGGGGATCGACCGCGTATTGCCCGGTCATCGAAGACCCCATCAATGAGCCCGCCGGCGACGCGCTCCCGGACGATCTCAAGCCCGGTGACGTGCTCGATCTCTCGGGCAAGACGTCTTCGTTTGCGCCGAGCACGTGCGCGCCTGGCACGGTCAAACAGCTCCAGCTCCGTGTGGATCCGGGCAATGCCCCGCGCACCGGGACGGGTCATGCGCGGCCTGCGCCTTATGTGATGTCGGCCGCCGAGGTGACCGAATATGCGAGCCAGACGCCCGCCGACGCCAATCTGTATCGGGATTGGGGCGGCGTGCTCGTGCGCGTCCAGAACGTGACGGCAACGCCGCAGGGCGGCTCGATCACGAACATGTACGGCCAGATGTTCATGGCCGGAAGCAACCTGCAAGTGGGCGACAAGCTCTATTATCAAGGTCTGCTCAACAGCCTTGGTCAGGTGTGTCACTCCGGCCCTGTGTACGCGAACGCGTCACAGTCCTTTACCAGCATCGATGGCTTCTTGTTCCTCGACTTCTGCACGTGGAGCTTGGCGCCGGCTTGCCGGTGCGAGAGCCTTCAGCCCCCGCCCGACGACTGCACCGGCTTGACCTGCTGCCAGTAAAGCGCAGTCTATCACTACTGTGTCACCTCCCAGGAACGAGCCGTAACCTCGAGCGATCCGGAATTTTTAACGCAAAGGCGCAAAGGCGCTAAGAGAAGGAGAGTGGGGGCGCGGGCGAGCCGCTCACGCCCTCTTTCGTATCCTTCCCCCTCTCTTTGCGTCTTTGCGTCTTTGCGTTAAATTCTGGAGATCGAGCGGCTGCGGCAGGTTTTCTTGGAGGATGACACAGTAGTGCTAGCAGCGCGCCGTCGAGGAGCTTCGGGCGCGGGGCAGCGTGCTTTGGCTGGTGTTTACACCGCTCGCCAAAGACGCGACGGCAGGAGCGCTCCGCGAAGTCGTAAACGAGCTGCGCGAGCGGGTCCAAGATCGGCAGGAGCTTGGGGAGATGTTCGCGACGATGTTGGTGCTGGCGGACATCGATCCATGGAGATATCGTCTGAAGAAGGAGCTTGCGGCGATGAACGCTGTTTGACTCAGCTCCGGCGGCGCCTCCTCGCGACGATCACCCCCGCACCGAGCAGGGCCAACAGGAAGCCCGTGTTGCTCTCGGTCGAGCCCTCGATGAAGCACCCGCAGCCACCGAACTCGATCGGCTCGAATTGACCGCCGCTGCCGCCCGCACCACCTTGGCCACCGCCGCCTTGACCACCACCACCTTGGCCCGTGGTGGGGTTCACGACGATATCAACGCTGTCGACCGAAGAGCCCTGTCCGTCGCTCACGGTGAGCTCGAACGTGAGCGTCGTCGCCACCGCGATGTCCGGCGCAACGACCGTGGGCTTGGCCGTGGTCCCCCCGAGGATCGCCGTGCCCGGGCCCACGATCTGCTTCCACGAGAAGGTGAGCGGATCCCCGTTGGGATCCGAGCTCGCGGAGCCGTCGAGCTGCACCGTCACGCCCTCAATCACGTTTTGATCCGGCCCGGCGTTGGCCTTGGGCACACCCGAGCACGCCGAAGAGTCGTCGACGATGCCGCTGAACGGCGTGTTGGTGATGCCCGAGAACCCGAGATCATCGAGCTCCCAACCAAAGTCACCCACCGCGTCGTCCGTCCCGATGCGGAAGCGGATGAGCACGGTTTGCCCGGCGAGCGCCGTCCCGAGATCGAGCGTCTTTTGATCCATCCCAGGCCACGACGGGTTCTGATTCACGTACCCGGGCCTGTCTTTGAGCACGTTCGTCGCCTGATTCTGCGGATCGCCGATGGTGCCGCCATACCCGGGGTTCGTGTACGCGGAGATGTCTTGCCACGCTCCGCCGTTGTTGGTCGACACCTCGATGACCCCGCCGTCCCAGAACGTGCCCTGCGACGTCTCGAACGTGTGACGGTGCTTGAAGCTCACCACGAAGTTGCCATTGCCCACCACGAGCGGCGGAGAGACGAGCGCCGTGTCCGACGGGCTCCCGTAGTCCGTCCCGTGCCAGACGTGATTGCCAATCATCGGCGACTCGCGCGCCCAAATCGTCGCCGCGTCCGTGCCCGCCGGCGCCCAAAGGCTCGTAGGCGCCTCCACGTCGTCCGTGGTCGACGAAGCAGGCTTGACGTCGGCCGAGACGAGCACACCAACCTGCTTATTGACCTGCTTCACGCACGCGGTGGGCGCGTTGATGCTCACGTCGAACGTCGCCGTGCTCTTCTGCGCAGCGCCCGTGAGGTTGACGGGGATCGACACAACCGCGGTGGTGAACGGCTGCAAATCGGGCACCATCGCGGTGTTGCCGCTCGGGAAGACAACCCCCATGGCCGAAGACGCCACCGAGACCGTCGCGCCGGAGAGCGGCGCAGCGCCGGAGTTCAACACCGTGACGTCGACCTTGCCCTGCTCGCCCGGGTCGAGGATGCCATCCATGTCACACGACACGATGCCGTCGGTGACCGCGACCGCGTCGACCGACGCGAGCGGCGCGAGGCCGAAGTCCTCCACCACACCTGCGTTGTCTTGCGCGTCTTTGGGCGGCGCCACCGCGCAGCTCCCCGCGCCGCGCTTGGCGAAGCCCTGCGCGATCAACAAGAAGTCGTTGGGATCGTTCGCGAACGCCGCCGCGAGCACGCCGTCGCGCTGCTCGACGTAGTCGGGATCCGCGGGCGCGAGCGACATGCCCGCGACCACGTAGTCCGCCATCCTGCGCTTGGCCTCCGCGAACGTATAAGGCGCGTTCGGGCCCTGGGCCACCGCGAGCATCGCCGCGAGCCCCTCGTACATCATCGAGGCCCACACCTCTCCTGCGTTGTGCGTCTCGGCGTTGTCGATGCCGAGGAGGTCTTGCGCCACGGGGCCGGGAGGGAGGCTCGCGCTCGACATGATGTGCTTGAACGTGAGCCCGTTCTTGGTCATGTCGGTGGAGTACGGATAACGACGAATGCCAAAGTACGCAGGATCGTCGGGGAACGAGGCGGTCGCGTATTGGGCGAAGGCGTACGCGCCGGCGGGGTTGTCCCCAGGCTGCGTCAACAGCATGAGCGCGTTGAAGTCACCCCAACCCTCGCTCTCGGAGCCGAGGATGTTGGTGCCGCCCGCGACGAGCCGTTGATGGATGAAGTGTCCCCACTCGTGCGCGACAACCGTGTTGTCGATGGTGCCGTCGCGGTCCACGCTGGCCGTGACGTTCATGGTCACGTTGACGACACCCATGGTGAGCGCCGTCTTGAGGAGCGCGCCGTCCTCGAGCGAGACGCTCATGATCGGGATGTTCACCGCGCCGTTGGGGTTGCCGTTGGGCATCCCCATGGGCCCTGCGCCCGCTTGGTTGTTGGCGATGATGACCCCGACCGCGCCCGCCGCCTGCGCGTTGAGCGCCTTTTGCTTGAAGGTGCAGCTCCCGCGATCGATGAGCACGACCTTGCCGGAGATGTTGTTTTGGATGGGCTCACACGCGTTGGTGACCACGTTTTGCCCGTCGTCCGCGAGGATCAAAGCGCCTGTCACGTTGAAGCTCTGAGGCCCGAAATCGGCCGTCACCGTGGCGAGGCTGGGGCTCACCGGCAGCGCCGAGAGCGTGGTTTGGCCGGCGCCGTCCCAAACGTACATCTGCATCTTGGGGTTGTCGCCGTCGGCCGGTGTGGTCATGTTGGCGTTGTTGCGGCTCTGCGGCGCCCCGTCCTGCGCCTGCGCATGGAGCCTGTCGCCGCCCACGCCGCCGCGACCGTAGTTGTCCTCCTGCGCGTTGCCCGCCGCCTCGTTGAAGCCCGAGTCGTACCAATAATCGTGCATCCAGTTGGTCACGTAAAAGATCTGCGTGACCGCGGCCATCCGCTGGTTGACCGACGACTGCGGGCCGAGCAGCGGATCATACGAGCGGTCGAACACGCCCGGGGACGTGACGGACGCGCGGACGTCGCCCGCCGAGAAGAAGTCGGGCGAGTCGTCGTCCGTATAAGCATCCACGTTGTTGCCGCGCGACTCGGTAGATCCCGGCGCGAGCCAGGGGTCAGGCGCGTTGTTGGGGTTCGTGTTGAACCCCTCCATCGAGACGAGCGACGGCGCCGCGAACCCGGGGTAAGGCGCGCCCGGCACGCCCGTGGGGTGAGGCGAGTAGTCGGCGAGGGGGCCGTCCGCCGGCCTCTTGCTCGAAGGGTCGGCCCACACTCGATATTGGAAGACATCGTATTGCGTCAGGCTCTTGCGCTGGAGCAGGCGCCCGTCGTCCGCGGCGAAGACGTAGGCGTACGCGTCTTTGCCGGCCATCACCTCGACGTAATACGCGGGCGCGAGCGCCGACGGGAGCGGGTAATAGATCTTCTTGGCGCGCGCGGGGTGGCTCAGGACAACGCCCTTCTGCTTGGTCGCGAGCGAGCCCTTCGCGAGATCGAAGGATCGATATCCCGCCTTGATCTGCTTCGTGTCGAGGAAGTCCGCGGCGGACGCCGCGACCCCGTAGAGATCGGTGATGGCGAGGGCGAGCGCGTCCTCGGCGGATCGCTTGAAGCCAAGGCCCTTGGGCTTGCCCGCGCCCGCGGGGTGGAGCGACCCGCCGATGGCGAGGAGGCTCTTGTCCCGCTTGAGGAGGAGCTTCATGTCGCTTTGGAAGACCTCGATACCGTCGATCTCTTGGCGCAGCGCCACGATGATGCCGCCGCGCCCGGTGTCGTGGACACGCACCGTCTTGGCGGTGGCGAGCGCCGCGGGCGTGAGCCCATAACGCGCCGCGTGCCTCTCCAGGTGAACGCGCGCCGCGCCCTCGGCGCTCAGCGGCGCGGCGGCCAACGAGCCGATCGGGTCGGCGCCCGCCCAAAGGAACGTGGGAGTGCCGCGCCGCGGATCGACCGACGAGACCCGCGCCGGGGGAGCCTTCTTGGAGGCGACCACGAGGGGAGGAGCCACGCTCTTGGAAGCGAAGTATCCGTGGAACGCAGGACGCTCAGCGGCGTGCGCAAACGAGGCTGTCGCGAGGAGCGGAAGGAGGGAGAGGAGGCGGAGCGAGCGCTTCATGATGCTCGCCCCTTACCCCTGTCGTCGCCGCCCGAACAGCCCTTTTGATTGGAAACGACACGAGCCCGCGAGACGCGGGCACAACCATCTTGGAAAACTACATCACCGCAACACGACATCACGCGTGATGACCTTGAATTCCAGCTCGGCCTCGACGAGGCCGTCCCATTCGAGGCGGGCCGCCCTAGAGCGGACGACTTGCCGCGTCCTCGGATCGAGCCTGTTCAAGAAGTCTTGCGCGCGATCGACCCGGAGCGCCACGACCGCGCGCGTCACGGGCAAACCCATGAAGCGCTCGGCGCCCTCGGGCGTGGTGGGGAAGGGCTCGTGGAGCGCGTCGAACGACAAGGTCTCGACCACCTTGCCCGCGCGCGCGATGCGGAGCGAGAACTTGACCTTGTCGCAGGTGCCTTTGACATAGAGCACCTTGAGGACGTCGAAGCACGCCGCGCCGAGCTCGTAGCCGCCGCCCACGTGATGAAGCGTGATGAGGCCGCGCGCGTCCGAGACGATGGAAGAGCCCTTTTGATGCTCCTCGATCGGAAACCGGTACGAGGGCCGGCCCTCGCCGTCGACGACCGAGAGCTCGGCGCCCGCGACCGGGGCGCCGCTCGCGTCGCGCACGTTCAGGCGATATTCGGCGGTGGGGTATCGGCCCTCCCACACGCGGGCAGGGCCGCCGCAGCCTACGCAGCTGACCAGCGCGACGAGCGCGACGGCGGAGCGGACGAACGCGGTCTCCATGAAGGGAGCCCGTTTAGCACAAGACGCGATCGGTTCGTGAAGACAAGAGCGCGCTCTCCTTTTATGGTAGGTGCCATGCAGAGCGCATGGGAGACGTTCAAGGAGGTGGGCTTCATCGCGTGGCCCATCGTCTTCTTCGGCATGATCGGCGGGCTCATCGGCGTCGTGGCGCTCGTCCTGACCGCCTCGCGATCGGCCGCGGCCAAGTGGGCCGGCGTGGCGGCGATCGCGCTCGGGGTCCTGTGCTCGATGCTCGGCGGCTTTGGTATGTATTACGGCCGCGCCAAGGTCGACGCTGCGATCTCCGGCGAGAGCGTGACCGCGATTCAGAAGGAGCGGATCCAGCGCGAGGGGTATCGCGAGGCGCGCGGCGCTCCCAAGATTGGGCTCTTCTTCGCGTTCTTTCCGATGTTCGCCGGCGTCGTGGCGATGTTCGCCGCGCCCGCCAAAAAGCGTGATCCCGAGCCCGACCAGCCGGCGGGGATCCCTCCCGCGGGCGCGCCGCCCGCGGCGCTCCAGCAACCAAAGTCATCAGGCGGCTTGGCGCTCCCCATCGGGGCGACGATCTTCGCCTTGCTCTCCGCGGCGTTCGCGTTCTCCGCGTCACGATCGCCCTTGCCCGGGCGCGACATCCCCGTCGACGCCCCCGTGTGGGCGGTGATCGACGGCGTCGATCGGGTCGAGCACGCCAAAGACAATCAAGAGCTGGCCGACGCGTGCAGGAAGCTCGAACAAGGGCTCTCCCGAGAGCCGCCGCCACAAGACCTGAAGCTCGTCGAGGGGCTCCGCCCGGCGACGCACAAGTGCGTCGAGGAGCAGCGCAAAGCGGCGGCGCTCCTCGGCTCCATCGATCTCGTCGCGCGCGCGCTCAGCGCGCTCTCCCGATCTCCGCTCATCGCGGACGATCCCGAAGCGCAAAAGCTCATCCAAAAGGATCTCGACGAGGTGAAGCAAATCGCCGAGGCGCAGCCCCCGCCTTCGGATCCGTTCGCCGATCCGGCCTCTCCCCGCCCGCGCGGGAGCCCGCCCAAGATCAAGATGGGCAGCGTGCAGGTGAGCGGGCGGCTCCCGCCCGAGGTGATTCAACGCATCGTTCGCCAGAACTTCGGGCGATTCCGCCTCTGCTACGAGAACGGTTTGCGGAGCAACCCCAAGCTCGAAGGCAAGGTGAGCGTGCGCTTCGTCATCGGCCGTGACGGCTCGGTGAGCAACGTCGGCAACGGCGGCTCCGACCTCCCGGACGGGGGCGTGGTGAGCTGTGTGGTGCGCGCGTTTTATGGCCTCTCGTTCCCTCAGCCCGAGGGGGGCATCGTGACGGTCACGTATCCCATCCTCTTTAAGCCCGGGGGCTGACGTTGAGCGGCTTCAGCGACATCGGCTTCGTAGCGTTCCCGATCCTCCTCCTCGCGCTGCTCGGCGCGCTCCTCGTCGTCGTCGGGCTCGTGCTCGCCGTCAAGCGATCTCCTGTCGCTCGCGCGCTGGGTCCGGCCGCGGTGCTCCTCGGCGTCGCCTGCGCGGCGCTCGGCGGCGGCGTGGCGATCGACGCGCGGGGGACCATTGATAAAGAGGTGATCCAGAGAGGGCTCGAACCGGAGGAGCGCGTCGAGGCGCGCCGCAGGGTGTACCTCTCGGTGCAAGGCGCGCCGCGGTTCGGCGTCTCGTTCGCGGCGCCGCTCATGGCCTCTGGAGCGCTCGTGTGGCTCATCGCCTCTCGCAGGAAGAAGGGTGAGCAGGACAGCCCTCCATTCGCCTCGAAGGCACGCAGGTTTGGGCCGCCTGCGGTCGTGGCGGCGGCCGCGTTGGGCGCGCTCGGGCTGGCGCACGTAGCGTCGCTCGGCGAGGCGCCCGGGCGCGACCTCCCGGTCGACTCCCCGGTTTGGACCCTGGCCAAGCGCTGTGATCAAGTCGCGCGCGCGCAAGATCCCGAGAGCCTCAAGATCGCGTGTGAGCAGCTCGAAGAGGCCCTCTCGCGCGATAACATCTCACCCGCCCAGATGGGGCGCGTCACCGAGCTCCGCGCGCGGACGCGTCGCTGCATCGAAGAGCGGCGCAACGAGGCGGCGCAGCGACCTTCGCTCACGCGGGCCGAAGACGCGCTCAAGAAGCTCTATACATCATGGCTCCTCCGCGGCGACAAAGAGGCCGAGGAGCTCGTCACCAACGACATCGCCGAGGTCGGTGTCCTCATCAACGATCAGCAGGAGGACGCCCAACCCGACCCATTTGGGACGTTGACGGTGCGAGGCAGCCTCTCCACGGGCGAGATCCGGCGGGTGGTCCGTGACAACATCGGGTATTTCAGGATTTGCCTCTTCAGCAAGGGGAGCGGGGCGCAGCAAGGGACCATCCGCGTGACGTTCGAGCTCGATGAAGCCGGCTCCGTGACCCACGTCACGCATGAATCCACGAACCCGGACCCCGAGCTCGGTGATTGTTTCGCGCGGAGGACTCGTGAGCTTCGCTTCCCCAAGCGGCGCGGCCGCAGCGGCGAGGCGACATATGTGTTCACCCTCAAGAGGGGTTGGTGACGGGCCCGGCGGCTTTGCTCTGAAGCTCGACGCTCCTCGTGGGGTAAGCGAGCGACACGCCCTCTCGCTCGGCGATCTCGAGCAGCGAAAAGAGCACCTCCTCGCGGAGCAGCAGGAGCTCCTTGAACGAGTCGAGCGTGAACCACGCCATGATCTCCACGTCGAGCGAGCTGTCGCCGATGCGGGTGAGCGCGACCGTGGTCTCGTCCGTGACCTTGGGGACGGCCTCGACGTACTCGCGGATGGCTGCGATCAAGGCACGGGCGCGCTCCGTGCTCGTCGCGCGGGCGAGCGGCAAGACGGCCATGACACGATATTTGTCGCGCTCCGAGAACGACTCCACGCGCATGTCGGCGAGCTTGCCGTTGGGGATGGTGACGAGCGTCCTCTCCATCGTTCGAATGCGCGTGGACCGCAGGCCAATCGACTCGACGACGCCCGTCGTGAGGCCGTCGACCACGATGAAGTCCCCTACGCGAAAGGGCTGATCCACGCCGATGGAGAGCGAGCCAAAGAGGTTCTCGACCGTCTTTTGCGCGGCGAGGGCGAGCGCCACACCGCCCACGCCGAGGCCCGCGACGAGGCTCGCCGGCGAATATCCGAGCTCGGCCACGAGCACCGTCACCGCGATGATGAAGAGCGCCACCTTGGTGACGCGCGCGCCGAGCGGCACGAGCGACCGCGCGGCCGGAGCGTCTTTGGCGTTGGGCAGCTCGAGGAGCCGTGTCGCCGCGACGTCGACGGTTCGAAACAGGAGCCAGAGCACCGCGATGAAATACCCTGCTCGGACCATCCGGCCGAGGAAGGCTGTGGCGTCGGCCGCCAAGCTCAAGAAGGGATAGCCCACGTGGACCGCGGTGACGGCCCACATCAACGTGAGCGGAGGACCGAGCTTGTCGACCAAAGCGTCATCCCATGTCGCTTCTGTGCGCGCTACCACCCTCCGTACGATCGCGCGCGAGATGCGGCCGAGCACCACGCCCGCGCCGAGCCCGAGCAGGAACAAGATGGGCAATGCCATCCATTGCCAGAGGAGCACGCCGCGCGGCCCCGGCCGGAGCAGGCGTTCGGGCAAGAGGTCCTCCTGCCATCGATCGTCGAGCGCGGCATACCAAGAATCGATCTTCTCGGCCGTCGATCGCGCGAAGATCCACCGCGTCCCCTCGGCGGTCCTGCGTTTGACGAGGCGCACCGGATCGGCCTTGAGCGGCCCGCGGACGACGCCGATCTCTTCGATGTCGGGCGGCAGGCCGTCGCGCTCGTTGCCTCGCGCGTTGGGCGAGATGCTCGAGAGCTTGAGCCGGAGCGACCGATCGAGCACGGCTTTGAGCCGCCGCGCCGCGAGCGGGCCGTTCGGGTGCTGGACCTCGTCGAGATCGATGTTGCGCGCGGCCTCCGCGTATTCTCCGGCCGCGCAAAGATCGAAGAAGCGCGCGACCGCGGCGCGCGGCGAGTCGGGCGAGACCTCCTCTTCGACCGCGGCGCTCACCGTCGCGGATGGAGCCGGCTTTGGCTGCGCCCACCCCGCGCGCGGACCGAGCGCGATCGCGAAGAGTACGGTCACGATGAGCTTGCGATAGAGCTTCATGGGTAATCTCGGTAGCATGCGCGCGCATGCGCGTGCTCTACCTCTTTGCGAGAAGCTTTCGGATCAAGACCCACCACAAAGCCATCGACGCCGCGCCCGACGACGATCGCGACGAGACCGTCACGGACGCCGCGCTCGCCTTCGTCCACGCGGAGCCGAGCGACGGCGGCGATCAAGAGACCAAGCTCATCAAGAACCTCAAATGGGTCGCCGGCAAGTTCGGCTCGAAGCGGGTCGTCTTGCACTATTTTTCACATCTCGGCGAGCAAAAGCTCGACCCCGAGGCCGCCCGGGCGCTCATGGAGCGCGCGCGCGAGCGGCTCGTCGCGTCGGGGTACGAGGTGACGGTGACGCCGTATGGGCACTTCTGCGATTTGACGATGGATCTCCCCGGCGAGTCGCTCGCTCGGGTGTATAAAGAGTTTTGAGCGACATGCCCTCGTTCATCGATCGTCGAACGTTCTTGACGGGCTCGCTCGCCGCCCTCTCGGCGTGCTCGGGGGATCCTGTCCCGAGCCCGCCCGCGGCGTCTCCCAACGTGCCTCCAACAGAGGCGCCGAGCGTGCCCCCGTCTCCCTCGGCGCCCGCCGTCCTGCCGAGCGAGGCGAGGCGGCCCAAGGTGCCTTTCGGCGTGCAGAGCGGTGACGTTACGGACACGACCGCGGTCGTGTGGAGCAAGGCCGATAGGCCCGCCGTGCTCACGGTCGAATGGTCGGAGTCACCCGATTTCTCCGGCGTCAAGCGCGTTCAAGGCCCTTTGGCCACGGTCGAGGGGGCTTTTACGGCGCGGGTGGATTTAACGGATCTCCCGCCCGGAAGGCGCGTGTATTACCGTGTCTCGTTCGCGCCCGACGGCGATCCGGCCGCGGCGAGCGAGCCGGTGACAGGCTCTTTGGTGACGGCGCCGCGCGACAAGCGTGATGTGCTCGTGGCGTGGAGCGGCGACACGGCGGGGCAGGGCTGGGGCATCAACCTCGCGTGGGGAGGGATGAAGATCTACGAGACCATCCGCAAAATGCAGCCCGATCTGTTCATTCATTGCGGCGATCAGATCTACGCCGACAGCCCCATCGTCGCCGAGGTCCCGATGCCCGACGGCTCGGTGTGGCGCAACCTCGTGACGCCCGAAAAATCCAAGGTGGCCGAGACGCTCGACGAATTTCGCGGCAACTTCACGTACAACCTGCTCGACGAGAACGTCCGCAGGATGAACGCCGAGGTCGCGAGCGTGGTGCTCTGGGACGATCACGAGATCCACAACAACTGGTATCCGGGGCAGGTCCTCGACGACGATCGCTACACCGAGAAGCGCACCGACGTGCTCAAGGTCCGCGCGCGACAGGCCATGTTCGAGCACACGCCGATCCGCCACAAAGCAAAGGAGTTGCAGGTGTATCGGGCCATCCCGCGCGGCCCCTCGCTCGACGTCTTCGCGCTCGACGAGCGGAGCTACCGCGGCCCGAACAGCGACAACCTCCAAACCACCTTGGGCCCCGCGTCGGCGTTCTTGGGCCCGGCGCAGCTCACGTGGCTCAAGGGCGCGCTCGTCGCGTCCAAAGCCACCTGGAAGCTCATCGCGAGCGACATGCCTCTCTCGCTGGTGGTGCCGGACGGGCGTCATCGCGGGGTGATTCACCAGGAGGCGTGGGCCAACGTGCCTGGCCCGCCGCTCGGGCGCGAGCTGGAGCTCGCGGCGCTGCTCGCGTTCATCAAGCGGAACAAGATCAAGAATGTGCTCTTCGTGACCGCGGACGTGCACTATGCGGCGGCGCATCGGTATCACCCGCGGGGCGCCACGTTCAAAGACTTCGACCCGTTTTGGGAGTTCGTCGCGGGGCCGCTCCACGCGAGCACGTATGGGCCGAACCCGCTCGATCCCACGTTTGGGCCCGAGGTCGTTTATAAGTCTCCCCCTTCGGGCGCGCGGCTCCGCTCCCCGGCGCACGGAGGGCAATACTTCGGCACGCTCGCGATCGACGGCAAGACCGAGCGGCTCACCGCTTCGCTCTGGGATCTTTACGGCAAGAAGCTCTATTCGGTGGTCCTCGATCCGGCTCGATAGGGCGAAGAAAATATGCTGTCGCGTCGCGATGCTGCTCTCCGTACAATGGGGCCGCGCGCTCGCGCAACACAAGGGACCATCATGCGTCACCTCCTTCGGCTCTTCGTTCCCTGCGCCTTTGCGCTCGCGATCGTGTCGATCGCGCCGCGCGCCTCCGCGGTCGATCTCGTCACGGGGCTCGGCGCGGGCGCGCAGCTCTCCAACTGGCGGTCAGACGTGAACGCCGTCGGCGCGTTCAAGCTGGGCTTTCGCTTCTTGGACGTGTTTGGGCCGTACGCGATGGCGCGCATCGGGTATGGGTCGGTCGACAACCGGATGATGACCCATCTCTCGTTGGGGCTTCAGCTCTGGCTCAAGTTCGGCGCGCTCACGGTCTCGGGCGCGCCGGGCGATCCTTCGTACGTAGTGACGCCGCGGTTCCGTCCTTATGCGCGCATCGCGTTCGTCCACCAGCACGAAGAGACGATGGCGTCGGTCGACCAAGACAAGGCCGGCGCGCTGCTCGGCATCGGCGAGGGCATCCGGCACCGCGGCGGCATCGACGGGGCCATCGGCGCCGACATCGCGTTCAAGCGCACGGGCAAGCTGGTTTGGTATGGCACGGTCGAAGGCATCTTTACGGGCTTCCCCGACTCCAAAGGTCCTGTGTTCTACGGCGGTCTCTTGGGCGGGGTCGGCATCTCGTACACGCTTTGAGGCGAACATGCGTCGATGGCTCTTCCCCCTGATGGCGCTCGTCGTGGCTGGGCTCACGCAGGCGAGCTGTGGGTTCACCACGATCGACGAGCACCCTTGTCCGCCGGGCGGCACGCCGGACACCTTCGAGAACTTTGGACGGCACTTCCTCGCGTCGTATTGCAACTCGTGCCATTCGGCCGACATCGGCGAGCGCAAGGGCGCGCCGGACAACTACGTGTTCGAGACGCTGGAGCAGGTGCAGCACCACAAGGATCGTATCTTCGTGCGCTCCGCGGGCGACAACGACTCCATGCCTCCCGGGCCGGACGACCCGCCCATCGAGCAGCGTAATCGGCTGGCCGACTGGCTCGCGTGCGGGGCGAACTGAGCGCCGCTCAAAGCGTGAGGTGCATGAAGACGCTGTTGGGATCTTCGACGTACCCCTCGAACGGGCCGCCGTACGTGAACCCGAAGCTCTCATAGAGCTTGTGCGCGGGCTTGAACGCCTCCATCGAGCCCGTCTCCAGGCTGAGCCGGCGATACCCACGCTCTTTGGCGACGTCGATGATGTGGCTCAGGATGAGCCTGCCCGCTCCGCGCCGCCGAAGGTGCTTTGGCGTGCGCATCGATTTGACCTCGCCATGGGCCTCGTCGATCTCTTTGAGCGCGCCGCAGCCGACGAGCTCTTCGCCGTCCCAAACCGTCCAAAACGTGACCTCATGGGCCTTGAGGCCCGAGACGTCGAGCGCGTGTACGGACTCGGGGGGAGACAGCTCGTACATGTTGGTGAGGTGCTCGGCGAGGAGCGCCAAGACCTCGGGGCGTGAAAGATCATCGACCTCGATTCGCATGATGGCCGCCGAGCGTATCGCGCCTTCTCCGCCCGTGCGAGCCGGGGGTGTGGGGGCGGAGGGTCCGCTTGCGGAGCCCGAGCCCCCACCGTGGGCCGGTTGACAGCCGGCCGGCCCGGCTCCATAGCGTTGCGGAACCGTAGGAGCATGGGCATGAGCGACATCAAGACGACCATCGACGAGACCGTGAAGCAGAACCGCGTGGTGCTCTTCATGAAGGGCACCAAGAACTTCCCGCAGTGCGGGTTCTCGGCGCGCGCGGTCGAGGTGCTCAAGCGCTGCGGCGCCGACTTCAAGGATGTGAACATCCTCGCCGACCCCACGCTTCGCCAAGGCATCAAGGACTACTCCAACTGGCCCACCATCCCGCAGATCTACATCGACGGGAAATTCGTGGGCGGCAGCGACATCCTCCTCGAGATGTACCAGTCGGGCGAGCTGCAAAAGCTCCTCACGCCCGCGTCCTGACCGCGCTCTCGCGCGCTCACTCGTCCGAAAAGACGTCCGCCATCTTCCGCGCGCTCACCGCGCGATCCGCCCACCACGCGAGCCTCTCCACGTTGGTCTCGCCCTCGATGCGCGCCCGTTCCTGCGGCGAAGGCGAGAGCCCGCGACGCTCGATCCAACGGAGCAGCACGTCGCGCAGCGCCTCCCTCCGGCCCTTCACCTCGCCTTCGGTGAGCCCGTCGCGCTTGCCTTGCACCACACCTTCGTGACGGCCCGCGGCCATGCCCTCGCGCCTCCCGCGCAGCTCCGCGTCGGCCACGGCCTGCGCAGCCTCGCGCGCCTCTTCGATGGCCTTTTGATACGCGGCGCGCTCAGGTGCGGTGAGCGCCGCTTCGGCCGCGAGCTCGAACGCCTTGCGAAACGGGCCTCCCGCGATCTCGGGGATGGACTCGTGCTCGGTCGCGGTCGCGAGGAGCCACGCCCACATCTCGGCCGCGCTCGAAGGCAAGCGCCCGCCGAGCTTGGGCAGCTCCACGAACACCAGCTCGACGATCGACGGCCCCTCCGCGCCGGAGTCGAGCTCGGTCATCCGAAAGCGGCTCAACATCGGCACGCGCGGCGCTCGTTTTGAAGCTTGTTCTTGATCGGGCCAGATCTCGAAGTCGCAGATCGTCACGAGCACCACGTTGCGGAGGAGCCCGTACTCCCCCGCGCGATCCAGCTCGGCGACGAGCGCGCGGCCCGCGCGGTACATCGCTCGTTCGAGCAGCGAAGGCGAAGGGTGCGAGAGCAGCTCGATGAGGTACGTGGTGCCCGAGGCGTCGCGGCACCCGAGCTCGACGGGCGCCCGCTTCGGCGCGCGCGGCGGCGCGATCTCGAGCGGGCGAGGCGGCGTCGCGGGCTCGATGTGCGCGAGGTACGAGAGGCCGGTGATGGCGCGGTCGCCGTCGAGCCCGAGCAGGTCGTTGAGCAGCGACGTGCAGAGATCGAGGTGCTTGCCAAAGACGCGTCGAAAGATCGCGGGGTGTCGGAGATCGGCGAAGGTGCCCATGTCGGGCCGAGCATCATACATGCTCGCGCCCGTGGGCCCGCCATGGAATTGGCCCCCTCGCGACGCGACGATACGCTCGTCTTCGTGGACCTTCACGGCTTCATCGACAGCTACCTCGACCACCTCCGCGTCGAGCGCGCGCTCGCCAAGCAGAGCGTCGAGGCGTACGCGCGCGACCTCGCGAAGCTCGCTGCGATCGCCGAGGATCGAGCCGATCCCGGCGCGCCGCTGCTCGACGCGTCGCTCGTCACCGCGTTCATCGCGTCGCTCGGCAAAGAGGGGCTCAGCGCGCGATCGGCGGCGCGGCACCTCTCGGCGGTGCGCGGGTTCGCCAAGTTCTTGGTGCGCGAGCGCGCGATCGAGGCCGACCCTTCGGGCCTCGTCGAGCGGCCCAAGATCGGTCGCCGCTTGCCGCAGGTGCTCTCGACCGACGAGATCGGCCGCATCCTCGACGCGCCCGACGATCATGGGTTTCGCGGCCTGCGTGACCGCGCCATGTTCCACGTGCTCTACGCGGCGGGCCTGCGCGTGAGCGAGCTCGTGGGCCTCCGTCTCGACGACGTCGACCGCGCGCGCGGCGTGCTCCACGCGCTCGGAAAAGGCCACAAACGAAGGCTCGTCCCGCTCGCGGGCGCCGCGCTCGACGCGATCGATCGCTACCTCGAAGAGCGTGAAAAGCGGCCGCGCGCCGCGAACGAGAGGCATCTCTTCCTCTCGCCGCGCGGCGGCCCGCTCACGCGCCAGGCCGTGTGGAAGATGATCACGAGCTACGCGCGCGCCTCGGGCGTGAGCAAGCCGAGCTCGCCGCACAAGCTCCGTCACTCGTTCGCGACGCACCTCCTGCAAGGCGGCGCCGATCTGCGCGCGGTCCAAGCGATGTTGGGCCACGCGGACATCGGCACGACCGAGGTCTATACGCACGTCGCGAACGATCAGGTGCGCGAGGTCTACCGCCGCGCGCACCCGAGGGCGTGACGCGGGGGATGGAGATCGTGATCAGCGAAGGCCGAGCAGCTCGACCTCGAAGATGAGCGTCGCGTGCGGAGGGATCACGCCGCCCGCGCCGCGCGCGCCATAGCCCAGCTCCGGCGGGATGGTGAGCTTGCGCAGCCCTCCAATCTTCATCCCCGCGACGCCTTGGTCCCATCCTTGGATGACCATCCCCGCGCCGAGCTTGAACTCGAAGGGTTTGCCGCGATCACGGGAGCTGTCGAATTTGCTGCCGTTGGTCAACGTGCCCACGTAATGCACGCTGACCGTGTGGCCCGCCTTTGCCTCCGCGCCCGTCCCGGGCCGGAGGTCCTCCACGAGGAGCCCTGCTTGTGTCATGATCTCACCTCGCGCGCAGAAAAGCCGCGAAGGGGCACGACGTCAAGCGCTCATTGCCTGGGGGGATAGGGTTGTTGGGGATAACCCTGCTGCGGATAGCCCTGCTGGGGATAACCCTGCTGCGGATACCCTTGTTGAGGATAACCCTGCTGCGGCATCCCCCGTCGAGCGCGCCAGTTGCCCGCGGCTTGGCGCACGATCGGCTCGCGGAACGACGGCGGCGGGTGCGTGCTCATGAACGTAAAGATGGATACGCCTTGTCCGCGGGTGTCGAGCCGCGCGAAGAACTCGAGCGTGAGGAGCGCGCCCTCCTCGGTCCAGTGATATCCCTGCTGCCTCGCCGCGCCCGCGTCGAGCAGGTTGTTGATACCCGCGGTGTCGGCCGAGACCTCGTTGAGCTGGTTGAACGTCGGGACGATGCGCGAGAGGATGCGCCCGAGATCCGGGGCGCGCGGCACGCCGATGGCGCACCCCGTGTGACCCAAATAATGGTGCGCCAGCTCATGCCCCATCACGAACGCGAGCTGGGCCTCCATGAGCTGGTGCTGGCGGGCAACCTTGCGGTTGTCGGCGTCCTGCGTTGGATCGATGAGCTCGCGCGGAGGCGGCAAGATCCCTTGTTTGGCCTTCTGGCCCTGCGCGAGGAACGTGAGGTACGTATCGAGCTTGCGCGTCCCGAAGACCTCGTCCGTCGCGCGGAGCTGCGCGGTGTACGCCTCGACTTGGAGCAAGCCGTCGGTGATCGACATGAGCGGCTGGCGCGACTCGTCGCACGCGGCGTACGCGTTGACCTCGCCCGCGGCAGGGTCGGGCACGAACGGGATGCCCCGCACCTTGGACTGCGCGTCCGACGGGAGCGCGTTGGTCAGCTCGTCGAGCACCGATTTGGCGAGCCCTCGCAGGTACGCCATGTCCACCAGGTTGATCGGATCGTTCGGCACCGGCGGGCCCGGCGGGAGCGCGAGCGCCGGGTTGTAGCCGCCCGGGTTGAACTGCCCTGGATTGGGGCCGAGCTGAGGAGGCTGCTCGGGCGGGCGCTGGCACCCCGTCGTGGAGAGCGAAGAGAGCGCGAGGGCGGAGGCGAGGAGGAAGGAGGTGACGGCTCGGTGCATGCTGGCTCCACCATAACGCAGCATCTCGGTGTCGCTCGTCAAGGTCGTGCTCAGGTCCGCGGACGAAACTCCGAGTCTCCGTAGAGGGCCACGTAATCGGCCCTCGCGCCGCTGCACCGGCCGCGATCGGGGCAATCGGAGCAAGCCTCGAAATACAAACCACCTTCGATGGGTGAAGAAGAGAGGGGGAAGGCTCGTCCACCCGGGTTTGTGACCCAAAGATCGAGCGCCTTTGCGTCGAAGAGACAAGCCCGGAGCGCGTCGGGCACCGTGCATGGCGGCGTGTGGAGCGACGTGATGAAGTCGGGCCGATCCGAGAGCCCGAGCGCGGCGGCCTCGCGGAGATAGGGAATCACGTCGGCGATGCGCGGCACCTCCGCGACGACGTCGGGCGCGTCCGCGCCCGCGGCAGACAAGAGCCAAAATGAATACCGGGCCACGCCGAGCGGCGTAAAAAATCGCACGATCGCCGGGATTTCGTGGGCGCTCGTGCGATAGACGAGCACGTCCGCTTCGACGTCGAGCAGCGCCCGCCGCGCCTCTTCAACGCCTTTGACCAGGAGCGCGAACGAGCCCGGCGTCGCGGAGCGCGCGTCGTGCGACGCCTCGGTCGCGCCTTTGATCGACGCGTTGATCTCGGTTACGCCCGCGTCTCTGCAGCGCTCCGCGAACGCCGGATACGCGAGCATCATCGCGTTGGTCTGGAGCTTGATGCGGCGATAACCGAGGCTCCGCGCGGCCCTCACGATCGCGAAGAGATCACGCCGGAGCGTGGGCTCGCCGCCGCCGATCCAGAGGTGCTCGGCGCCGCGCGCGCGCCCGTCGCGGAGCGCCGCCGTGATCTCGGGCCCTCGCATGCTCGGTCCGTCGTCGCCCGCGACGGACGAGCAGCCGAGACAACGGCTGTTGCAGCGGTAGTCGGGCGTGATTTCGAGCCAGCGCACGGCGCTCAGAGCGCGTCGCTCGGGAAGCGACGGTGCCCCTCGAAGACGGTGAGGATACGGATCTCGTCGCCCTCGATTTGGTACACGATTCGGTACGATCGAAGGAGCAGCTCGCGGATGACGTCTGCGCGGATCTCGGGGACCACGCGGCCCATCCGCGGGGCGTGCGCGGCCATCGTCGCGTGCTCGAAGAGCTCGTCGACCCAGCGCTTCGCGGCCGCGGGGTTGTCCCGGGCGATGAAGTCGCCGATCGCGTCGAGATCGGTGAGGGCGCGCGCGGACCAGACGATTTTGTGGGACGCACCGTGAGGGGCGACGACCGTTGGTTTGTCGTCGGTCGCGCGCGGGCGCCGTTTGCGCGCGCTCACTTGGCGCGCTTCTTCTTGGCGCGCTTCGGCGCAGGGGCGGCGAAGCGATCGCGCATGCGCGCGACGACCTCGTCGTGCGCGTAGACGCGGCCTTCGCGGACGTCGGTGAGCCCCTCGTTCACGGCGGCGAGGAACCGGGCGTGCGCGGTGAGCTCGTCGTAGGCGGCGGGGGAGAGCACGACGGCCGCGGCTTTGCCGTTTTGCGTGAGGACGCGGGGCTGGTTGTCGCCGGCGATGAGGCGGAGCATCGAGGCCGTCTGCGCCTTGAAATCGCTGAGCGGGACGATGTTCTCGGCGAGCTTGAGGGGTTGGGGCGAGAGCGCGGCGTAGCGTTCGGGGTACGTGAGGTCAGGAGGGGGGGACGACATGAGGATGGAATTTAGATGGATAAAGGATGGGAGGGCAATAGGAAGGTGAGCTTGCCCGCGGAGGGCCGCTTTGGTAGCAGCGTTGACGTGATGTTGAGGAGCCACCTCCCGGGCGCGCTGATCCTGGCCCTCTCGCTCGGCCTCGCGCCGGGCTACGCGGCTGCGCACGAAGGCGGGCGCTTGCCGGAGCAGACGCCGCCCGCGCCGCCCGGCGACGGCGCCGACGCCGAGAAGATCTTGGCGGACCTCGACGCGCGCGCGCAGAAGGACGAGGCGCTCGCGAAGGTCACGGAGGATCATCGCAAGCGCGCGCGCCGCGCGCTCGAGCGCGCGCACGGCGCGAAGGCCTCGGGCGACGACGCGCACGCGAAGATGTTGTGGGGCGCCGCGAAGGCGTGGGCCAACGCCGCGGTCGAGTCCGCGCGCGCCGCGGACGCCGAGCGCGCCGCGGCGGACGC
>CAYTJL010000171.1:16881-20915 GCA_964437785.1 uncultured Polyangiaceae bacterium | reverse complement strand
TCTTCAGCGTGTTCTCCGTCGGATCGGGTATGCCCACGACCAGCGGCCAAACCTCCACGACCCTTGCCGGTCTCCCCAACGCGAGCGGCCCGAGCGTCTACTCATTCGTGTTCTTCGACACGAACAACGACTCGGTCCCTGATCTGCTCTACGTCGCCGACGACCGCACGGCCGCGGGTACGGGCGGCATCTACAAGTACACGTCGGCCGACGGCATCAACTGGGTGGCGGGCACGCCCGCGCTCACCAACGTAGGCGCGACCAACGGCGCGCGCGGCCTCGCCGGTTACCTCTCGGGCGGCGTGGTGACGCTCATCGCGTCCACCACGTCCAACACCCTCGCGCTCGCGACCGATCCGCTCACCGGCGCCGCCATGACGGTGACAGGCGCGTTCGTGAGCCCCGGTGTCAACACAGCGTTCCGCGGCGTTGCGCTCGGCGTGCAATGATGCAAAAGGGGGAGCGCGGAGCCTCCGCGCTCTCCACCACCTCTCCACGCTCCCTCCCTACCTCCCCAGGTACAACGAGCGCTGATGCGCCTCATCGAAGCGAAGAACCTCCCCCGCCACATTGGCATCATCATGGATGGCAACGGCCGCTGGGCCGAGCTCCGCGGCGAGCCGCGCGAGGCGGGGCACAAGGCTGGGAGCCGCGCCGTCCGTAAAATCGTGCGCGCGTCGCGCAGGCTCGGCCTCGACGCGCTCACGCTCTATGCCTTCAGCGAGCAGAACTGGGCAAGGCCTCAGGGCGAGGTGGAGGCGCTCATGGGGCTCTTGCACGAGTTCTTGGTCTCGGAGCGCGACGAGCTGCTCGACAACGACATCCGCTTGGTGGCCGTGGGCGACGTCTCGCGGCTGCCTCCGTTCGTGCGCGAGGTGCTCGATCCGCTGCGCGACGCTTCGTCCGACAGGCGCAAGATGACGCTGGCGCTCGCGCTCTCGTACGGCGGGCGTGAGGAGATCACGGCCGCCGCGCGCGAGCTGGCGAGGGCGGCGCAGCGCGGCGAGATCGATCCGGCCACCATCGACGTGGCCTCGCTCGGCGCGCGCATCCCGAGCCTCGGCGCGGGCGACCCGGACCTCATCATCCGCACGGGCGGCGAGCTTCGCATCTCGAACTTTCTCTTGTACGGCGCGGCGTACGCCGAGCTCTCGTTCTTCGACGTGCTCTGGCCCGAGTTCACCGAAGACCATCTCTACGCTGCGATCGCGAGCTACCAGCAGCGCGATCGGCGCTTTGGCCGCGTGGAGAGCGGACCCGAGGCTGGAGCACCTTCCAAGCTGCCTTTGGCGCGCGCGACGGAGGGCTGACCGTTGTCGAACCTCACCATTCGCTTCCTCACGGCTGCTGTCGGCGTGCCTGTCCTCCTCGCGCTCATCTTCGTCGCGCCGGTGTGGGGTTGGGCTCTCTTCTTGGCCGCGGCGATCACGGTCGGCGCCATCGAGCTCTATGGGATGACCCACCCGGGTGATCGGGTGAGCCAAGCCGCCTGTGTGCTCATGACGCTCGCGGTGTACGCGGCGATGGTGCTTTATGGGGGCGACGCCAAGGTGCTCGTGACGGCCATCTTGGTGTTGCCCATCGCCTCTACGATGCTCGTGCTCGTGCGGCTCGGCGAGGTGCCCACGGCGGCGCTGCGCGTGGCTGCGGGCACGTTTGGCCCGCTCTATTTGGGCGCCGGGCTCTCGACGCTCGCGCTGCTCCGGCGCGACGCGGGCGCCGACGGATCCGCCTTTGTGCTCCTCTCGCTCGTGCTCTCGTGGTTCTCGGACACGGGGGCTTATTTCGCCGGTCGCTTCTTGGGCAAGCACAAGCTCTATGAGGCCGTGAGCCCCAAAAAGACGATCGAGGGTGCTTTGGGCGGGCTCGCCTTCGCGGTGATTGGCACCGTGGTTTGGGTGATTGCCTATTTGAAGAGCCTGCCTTTGGCGCACGCGGTGGCGCTCGCGGTGGTGGCGGGCGCGCTCGGGCAAGCGGGGGATTTGGGAGAGAGCCTGCTCAAGCGCTCGGTGGGCGTCAAAGACTCCGGGGGTATCGTGCCCGGCCACGGCGGCATCCTGGATAGGGTGGACGCCTTGCTCGTGACGGGCACGATTACGTATCTCTATGTGAAGTGGATGCGCTGAGCGGCGCTCAGAGCGAGCCGATGAGCACTTCACGGTCCTTTGAGCCGCTCGCGGGCCCGACCACGCCGCGCTTCTCCATCGCTTCGACGATCTTGGCAGCGCGGTTGTAGCCCACGCCGAGCTTGCGTTGGATCCACGACGTCGAGCAGCGCCGCGTGTCGGCGACCACGCGCACGGCCGCGTCGTACAAGGGATCATCCTCCGCGTCCTCTTCCATCGCGGCGCCGTCGTCGTCGCGCGGCTTGAGGATCGCCTCGTCGTAGACGGGCTCGCCCTGCAAACGGAGGAAGTCGGTCACGCGCTGCACCTCCTCCTCGGAGCAGAAGGGGCATTGGACGCGGCGCGTGTCGTTGGAGCCGTTCATCTTCACGAGCATGTCGCCGCGGCCGAGCAAATGCTCGGCGCCCTGCTCGTCCAAGATCGTGCGGCTGTCGACCTTCTGCGCCACGCGGAACGCGATGCGCGTCGGGAAGTTCGCCTTGATCATGCCGGTGATGACGTCGACGCTGGGCCGCTGCGTCGCGAGGATCACGTGCATGCCCGCGGCGCGGGCCTTCTGCGCGAGGCGCGCGACGCTCGCCTCCACGTCTTTGCCTTGCTGCATCATGAGGTCGGCGAACTCGTCGACGACGATCACGATGTACGGCAAGGGCGCGGGCAGCTCGGCGTCGGAGCCGTCTTTGGCCGCGTCGATCTCGATCTCGGTCCCGTCGGGCGCGATCGCGGCGACCTTGGAGGGGCCCTTGGGCGGCTTGATCTCGCCGCGTTGCACGCGCTCGGCCCACGCGTTGTACGAGCCGATGTTGCGCGTGCCCGCGTTGGCGAAGAGCTGGTAGCGGCGCTCCATCTCGTCGACGGCCCATTTGAGGGCGTTCGCCGCTTGCTTCATGTCGGTGACGACCGGCAGCAGCATGTGCGGGATGCGATCGTAGGGCGCGAGCTCGACGACCTTGGGATCGACCATCAAGAGCTTGAGCTCGTCGGGGCCGCGCCGCGAGAGCAAGCTCGTGAGCATCACGTTGAGGCCGACGCTCTTGCCCGCGCCGGTCGCGCCCGCGACGATCACGTGCGGCATCGACGCGAGGTCGGCGAAATAAGGCTTTCCGATGATGTCGCGGCCGAGCACGCACGGGAGCGGCGCCTTCATCTCTTGGAAGCGGCGATCTTCGACGAGCTCGCGCAGGTTCACGGGCACGCGCTGCTCGTTCGGGATCTCGAAGCCGATGCGGTTCTTGCCGGGGATCGGCGCGATGATGCGGACCTTGCGCGAGAGCCCGAGCGCGAGATCGTCGGCGAGCCCCGCGACCTTCGACACCTTGGTGCCGGCCTGCGGCGAGACCTCGAACGTGGTCACGGTCGGCCCGGGATGGATCTCCTCGACCTTGCCGCTCACGCCGTAGTCCGAGAGCACCTTTTCGAGCGCCTGCGCCATCGCGGCGAGCGCGGCCTCATCGATCTGGAGGCGCTCGCCGGTCGGCGGATCGAGCAGATCCACGGGCGGCAAGCGGAAGCCCTGCGCGATCGCGGGCACGATCTTCGCGCGGGGTCTCTCGGGCTCGAGCGCCGCGCGCGTGTCGACGATGGTGATCGGCGCGGGCGCAGGCGCGGGCTCTTCGGGCGCGGCGGGCGGGATCGGCGAGGGCGTCTCCACGTCCTCGACGAGCGCCGCTTGGGTCTTTCGACGGAGCCCGGGCGGCATGAGGTTCGGCAGCGTGATCGTTGGCGGCGTGAGGTTCGGCAGCGTGATCGTCGGGGGTGTGATCACCGGCGGCGTGATCACGGGCGCGTCGATCGACGGCGGTGTGATCGCCGGCGGTGTGATCACGGGCGCGTCGATCGACGGCACATCGATCGACGGAGGATCCACGTAAGGCGCGGTGATCACCGGTGGATTGACCGTGGGGACGT
>CAYTJL010000171.1:0-16781 GCA_964437785.1 uncultured Polyangiaceae bacterium | reverse complement strand
CGACCTTGGGCACGTCGACCTTGGGCACGTCGACCTTGGGCACGTCGACCTTGGGCACGTCGACCTTGGGAGGGTCGATCGACGGAGGATCGATCGACGGAGGATCGGTCGCGACGGGCCCTTCGGTCTTCGCCGGCTTGCCGCGTTTGCCTTTGATCTTGGGCGGAGGCAGCGGCGTGGGCGCGGCCGAAGGATCGGCGAGCAGCGCGCGCAGCATCGGCAGATCGCCGGGCGGAGGCCCGGACGCGATCGCGATCGCGGGCGCGCGCGCCTCGGGCTCCGGCTCGGCGTCGTCGGCGAGCGCGGCGATGATCGCATCGGACGCATCGGGCTTGGCGATGCGCGGCGCGCTCTCTTCGGCCTCGACGCGCTTCTCGTCGATCGCGCGCGCGGCGCTCCACGCCGACACGAGCGCGCGGCCCCACGTCGCGAAGCGCGCGAGGATCGAAGCGAGGATCGCCTCGGCGCGCTTCACCGCGTCGATGAACGAGAACGTCGCGCGACCGACCAAGATGAGGCCCACGATCGTGAGCCCGATGATGGTCGAGCCCACGGCCGAGAAGAGCGCGCGCATCACCTCGCCGAAGAGCTCGCCCGCCGCGCCGCTCCACGGCATCGCGCCGAACGCGACGGCGCCCGGCGACGCCACGTGCGCGAGCGCAGCCAAGATCACGATCACGAGCACGTCGCCCGCGATGCGCGCCGCGCCTGCGATCGACGGCCTGCGGTTGAGCAGCGGCGACGCCACGAGCACGAGCTCGATCGGCAAGAACCACGCGACGACGCCGACCACGTCGACCAGCGCGCGCGCGATCGTCGCGCCTACCGGCCCGACCCAGTCCGCGCCTTCGATCTCGGGCCGCATCGGATCCCCTCGGAACGATGCGAGCGCGAGCGACAAGTAGAGCGCCGACGACAGCAGCACGAGCGCCGCCGCCTCCCGCGCATACCCGTGCGCCGCGGGTTTGACCGGCGCCTTCGCGGTGTCGTCGCTCTTCTTGGCCGCGGGCGAGCTCGATCGCGCGCGCTGCGCTGGGATCGGTCGATCTCCGTCGATGGACGCGCCGCCGTCGGCGGGGCCCGCCGCCGTTGCTGCGCGCCGTGGGGCAAAGAGGGTGCTACCCATGCTGGATATCGTACCTACACCCACCCACCCGGTCAGGGCAACATCCCGCCCTGCTCCTGACCCTGCGACCTATCTCCGCGCACGTGTCGAGCGAGCGCAAATCGGGAGCGGGGGATTTCCTTTGAGCCCGAGCGCTTGTGGGCGCTACGATGCCCGCCCATCCACAGGACATGCATGGCACGTCGTGAACGTCTTTCTTCCAAGGCGAGGCGCCTCGCTGGCATCGTTGCGCTCTCTGTCTCCGCCGCGGTGATCGGCGCGTCGGTCAGCGGGTGCCGCGTCAAAGAGGACGACATCCATCGCTGGGAGAGCACCGCGCACGGGCCCGAGAAGCTCAAGGCCGTGCTCGAGCACGACAAGTACGACAACTCGCTGAGGGTCGAGGCCGCGCTCTCGCTCATCCGCATGAAGCCGCGCAACGGCCGGCGGATCGGCATCGGCATCATGGTCGACACCCTCGCGGCCATCCCGCCGGAGACGCGCCAAGTGCTCGTCGCCTCGCTCGTCCCCGCGATCATCGCCGAGCTCAAGAAGCCGCCGCCCGTCGGGCAAGCCGGCCAGCCCGTGCCGCCCGACGGATCGTACCCCTACAAAGACGCTGCGTTCGCGATGCTCACCCTCGATCGCACGGTGATCATCGCCGACGACACGCTCAAGCAGAGCGTGAAGAGCGCGCTCGTCGACTGGGCGATGGCCGACTTCGAGAACCGCCTCGACAACCGCACGCAGGCGTACGGCATGGAGCAGCTCCTCCGGTACATCGGACCGCCGTCCGTGGTGGGGTTGCCCAAGCTGATGACGCGCAGCGCGCGCAGGCTCGATCAGATGTCCGGCCTCGTCGCCGAGCTGGGCGATGCCAAGACCAAAGAGGCGGCCTCGAACGCGCTCGTCGCGATCGCCAAGTACGTCACCTCGGACGATTGGTACAAAGTCAAGAAGCCCGAGGTCGAGGCGGCCAACGCCGCATCCAAGCTCCAGCCCACGGCCGAGCAGTTCGAGATGCAGATGGTCACCTACCAGGGTGAGGACCTCATGCGCGTGCTCGGATCCATGCGCAAGGTCGGCGGCCGGCCCGCGATCGAGTTCTGCTTGGAGCTCGCCGGCAACAAGGGCCCCGACCTCGGGCAGCGGCCCCCGCCGCCCGCCGCCAACGCGGACAAGCCCGCCAAAGACAAGGCCAACGGCCTCATGGCGCTCTGGGATTTGCGCAAAGAGCAGGGCGAAAAGAGGCGTCAAGCCGCGCTCGCCGCGCTCGAAGGCAGGCTCGACCGCAACAACCCCGACGACGTGAAGCGCATCCTCCAGATCGCCGCGAGCGACGCGCCCGACGTCGTGCTCGATCAAGCGTTCCGGCGCGTCGGCGAGATGCCGCGCGAGGTCGTGATCGACAAGCTCTACGACCTCTTCAAGAGCGACAAGTGGAAGGTGCGCCGCGCCGCCGCCGCCACGGTGCTCAAGATGAGCACCGTCAAGCACATCGACGAGTTCCTCGGCAAATTGCCTGAAAATTCCAAGGGCTTCGCCATGCCCGAGGCCCTCACGTACGGCGCGATGCTCGGCGACCTCAAAGAGGGCAACGCCAAAGAGGCGCTCGCCAAGCACTTCAACACGGGCTCGGTCGCCGCGCGCACGAGCGCGCTCGCCTATTGGTTCACCTTCGGGAGCGCCGCCGACGTCGCGTCGCTGTCTTCGTACGAAGGCGACTCCGGCAAGATCGGGGGCTGCGACACCGACGCGGACTGCAAGTGGAGCTGCGAGGTGCCCAAAGAGGGCGCGAAAGATCCTGCGAAGGAGCGCGAGCTCAAAGAGATCAAGACCGTCGGCGATTTCGTCCGCTTCTGCATCGAGCCCGCGATGAAGGAACGGCAGCCCGAGGCAAAGAAGTGACCGATACTTCACCCAGCGGACAGTCCTTCGTTAGTATCACTCCCCCCCGAGCCTCTACGGTTCGAGGGCAGCGGAAGAGGCCATGAGCGCGGATCCCAATAAGAAGACCGCACGCAGCTTTCAGTGCCGAGACGTCCTCTGGGAGACCTTCGAGCAAATGGCGCGCGAGCTCGAGTGCTCCATCGACTACCTCATCAATGAGTCGATGAAGCAGTACGCGAGGCAGCGCAGCTACAACCCGCGTACACCGTTCCCGGGAGCCCCGGGAGCGCCCAGGATGGACGGCGCGGGTCCTGGCTCGGGACAACACCCGATGCCGCTCGCGACCGGGCAAAACCCGGCCTACGGCGGCCCTGGCCCGGCTGGAGGGCCGCCGCCTCCAGGCGTCTCGGCGACGCCCCCGCCCATTGCCATGGGTGGTCCGCCCGGCCCGCCTCCCGGGTTTGCGCCTCCGCAGCCGCCGATCCCGGGAGCGCCGGTCCCCATGCCGCCTGCACCTGCAATGTTCGGAGGCTCTGCGCCGCCTCCGATGGTCGCAGGAGGGCCGCCGCCGCCTCCTCCGATGGGGCCGATGGGCGCACCGCCGCCCCCGCCGCCCGGCTTCGGAACCGCCACGCCTCCACCTCCGCCCCCTGGGTTTTCGCCTCCGGGCGCTCCTCCGGGACAGGCACGGCCGGGTTACCCCGGTGGCCCGCCCCCGGGCGGGCCTGCTGCCGGGCCCCCGGGTGGCCCTCCGCCTCCGATGGGCTCTCCGCCCGGCGGCGGTCCGCCGCCCGCCCCCGGGAAGCGACCCAGCTTGCCCGCGCCTCCGCCCCCTGTTGCAAGACCGGGCGGCGCACCGCCGCCGCCTCCTCCCGGTGTTCCGCGCATGGGGCCGCCGCCGTCGATCCCCGGCGGTCCTCCGCCGCCTCCGCCGCCGGGAATGCGGCCGCCGACGCTCAACAACCTTCCTCCGGTACCGGGTGGCTCCAGGCCGCCGCCGCCTCCTCCTCCCGGCTCGATGGGCGGGTTCGGGGGCGCGCCGCCTCCGCAGCTCGGCGCACCGCCGGCGCCGCCGCCTCCGGTGGGAATGGGCGCACCGCCGCCTCCGCCGCCCGGTGGTCCGCCGCCGCCGCCTGCATTTGGAGGGGGTGGTCCTCCGCCGATGCAAGCGCCTCCCGCGATGCAGGCGCCTCCACCTCCTCCTCCGCCTCCCGGTCCGACCGGAGGGACGTCGCCTCCTGGGCCCATGCCCGGCGGCATGCCGCTCCTCGCCGCGTTCTACGGCGGGCAGCGCTTCGTGGTGAACAAGGATCGGTTCATCATCGGCCGCGGCAAGCAGACGAGCGACCTCACCATCAAAGACCCCAACGTGTCGCGCCAGCACGCGATGGTCGAGTTCTTGAACGGCCAGTTCTACATGGTCGACATGGGCTCGACGAACGGCGTCGAATTCAGCGGGCAGCGCATCGCGCGCAAGCCCATCGCGGAGGGCGATCTCTTCCGCATCTGCGATCACGAGATCCGCTTCTCGTATAGGCCTTAGAGCCGAGGATCACCGTGCCCCGCCGCGCCGTGCGATCTGCGTTGCTCGTCGCGGGGGCGCTCGGCGCTGCGGCGCCGCACGCGGGCGCGGCGTACGGGCCGCCGTGGGTCTCGCCTGACGTCGCGCTCGTCGATGGCGTCCGCAGCGCGAGGGTGCGCCTCGGTGATCAACACATGTTCGCGGAGCCGTCGGCCACCGCCGCCAAGCGCGGCACCGCGGCGAAGGACGCGCTCTTGCCCGTGTTCGGCGCGCGCCGCGGATCCGGCTGCCGGAACGCTTGGATCTCGGTCGGGCCGAGCGCGTGGGTGTGCGACGACGCGGTCGAGCTCTCGACCGCGCGGCCGATCGACGCCTCGATCCGCCCGCGCACGCCCGCGCAGGACGGCTTGCCCTTTCGCTATTTCTTCGTCGGGCCCGACGGATCGTTCGCGTACAAGCGGCTCGAAGCCGCCGAGGTGAGCGACCCTGACATGCAGCTCCAGCCGGGGTTTGCGGTGGCGATCGCGGAGGAGCGCGCGTTCAACGGAGGCCGCTACGGGCGCACGCAACACGACCTTTGGCTGCCCATGCGCGACATCGGCGCGGTGCACCCCTTCTTGTTTCAGGGCGCGGAGATCGGCGCGGGCGGGCTCGACGTCGCGTGGTCGATCGCCGACAAGGCGCGCGTCTTTTCGAAGCCCACCAAGGCTTCGCCCACCGATCGCACGCTCGCGCGCTTCGAGCAGGTGAAGGTGCTGCGCGAGAGCACGAGCCCCTTGGGCACCTTCTACGCGATCGGCGAAAACGCTTGGATCGCCGCGCGCGACGCGCGACGGCCCACCCCGAGCGAGCCGCCCGCCGAGGTCGACGCGGACGGCGGCGAGCGTTGGATCGACGTCGACATCGCGACGCAGACGCTCGTCGCGTACGAGGGGCGAAAGCCTGTGTTCGCGACGCTCGTCTCGACGGGCAAGGGCAGGCCCGGCTCGCCGCTCGCGACGCCGGTCGGCGCGCACCGCGTTTGGATCAAGCTCATCTCGTCGGACATGGACAACCTCGAAGACGAGAACGCGTCGCGCTACTACCGCATGGAGAACGTGCCCTGGGTGCAGTACTTCGACAAAGGCGTGGGCCTGCACGGCGCGTTCTGGCATCGATCGTTTGGGCAAGTGAGGAGCCATGGCTGCGTGAACGTCTCGCCGCTCGACGCCGAGCGCCTCTTCTGGTTCACCGGGCCTCACCTGCCGGCGGGCTGGACCGCGGTGTTCCCGACGGCGCACGAGCCCGGCACGTTGATCCGCGTCCGGTAAATTCGCTGGACGCGCCCGCCGCTCGACGCTGAACTGTCCGCACGATGGAGCACCGCCGCTACGGGTATGGCAGCGCCGCGGGCAACTGTTCACACGCGTATCTGCTCCCGGTGGTGCTGCCGCTCGTCGCGGAGATCGCCGGTCGAGGCGCGCGCGTGCTCGATTTGGGCTGCGGAAACGGCGCGGTCACGAGCCGCCTCGCGGACGAGGGCTACCGCGTGGTGGGCGTCGACGTCGCGGAGGACGGCATCGCGCAGGCTCGGCGCGCGCACCCGGAGCTGCGGTTCGAGGTCGCTTCGGTCAACGACGACGACTTCGCCGCGCGCGTCGGGGTCGACTTCGATTGCGTCGTGTCGTTGGAGGTGATCGAGCACCTCTTTTACCCGAAGCAGCTCTTCGCGAGGAGCCGCGAGGTGCTGCGGCCCGGCGGCGGGCTCGTCGTCTCCACGCCGTACCACGGCTACGCGAAGAACCTCGCGCTCTCGGTCCTCGACGGCTGGGACAGGCACTTTCACGTGGAGTGGGACGGCGGGCACATCAAGTTCTTCTCGAACCGCACGTTGCGAAAAATGGCCGAGGCCGGAGGGTTTCGCGACGTGCTCTTCCGAGGCGCGGGGCGGCTGCCGTACCTGTGGCGATCGACCGTGATGGCCGCGCGCCGCTAAGGCTTGTCGCTCTTCTTTTCGAGCGAGAGATCCGCGACGCCGTCCTGGAATTTGATCTTCGCGACCATGAGCTTCTCTTGGAGGCCGACGAGATCGATCGTCGCCTTGGAGACGCGGTCGCTCACCTCTTGGAGCTTCTTTTCGAGGCTCTGCATGAGCGGTCCGGCGGTCTTCACGGCCTTGAGCGTGACGAGCTGCGCGTGCAGCTCGTCCATGCGCGCGCGGTACTCGACCTGTTGATCGCGCGTCGTCTCGATGCGCTGCTGGATGTCGACCATCTCTTTGTGCAGCTTGAGCAGCTCCTCGACCTTGCCCTTGAGCTGCGCCTCGAACGCCGCGTTCGAGAGGTACGCGCTGATGAGATCGAGCCCGTTCGGCGCGCGGATGTCGAGCGTCTTGAACACCGGCGTCGACTCCTCGATGACGAGCTCGGCCTTGTTGTTCGCGGGGACCTCGAGCTTGAAGACGTACGCGTTGCCGAGGCGCTCGGGCGCGGGCGGAGACTTGGTGAGCTTGAAGCCCTCGGCGACGGTGTGGCGCATGTAGACCGTGGCCTTGTCGCCGAGGCGGTTGTTGAAGATGAGCGTCTTGCGCTTGGTGTGCTGCACCTCGGTCGAGAACACGCCGCGCTGCACGGTGATGATGCGCGCGATCTTGTCGCTGTCCGAGTCCTTGCGCTCGACGACGATCTGCCGATCGAGCGCGAACGGGATGAACGCGATCGCGCGCGCGGGGATGGGCTCGGCCATGCCCTCGCCGATGAACTTGCCCTCGCCGAACACGGTGACAGGGCCCGTCTCCAGCACGGAGTCGGTGGGGTTCTTGATGCGCACGGCCTTGAACGGGCAGCTCGAATTGCCGCGCGGGCTCTCGGCGTCGTAGTAGTAAACGACCTCGCCGTCGGTCTCGGTCGACAAGATCGAGACCATGGCCGACGTGCCGCGCGGAACGCTCATGCGGCTGCGCGAGTCGAAGTGCGAGGTGCCGATGGGGTCGCTGCCCTCGGGCGGCTCGGCCTTGCCTTTGTCGGCGGGTTTGTCGACCACGGCCGGCGCTTCCATGATGCGCACGCCTGCGGTCCTGCCGCGCTGCTCGCCCGCGCCGACGGCCACGACGCGCGTCGGATCCACGCCCGCGCGGATGAGCTGCTCGCGCGCTTTGTTCGCGCGTTCGAGCGACGAGATCTGTTTGTCGTTGTCGTTTCGGTCGGCGTAGCCCTCGACGATGATCTGTTTGTTCGTGTTCTTGAGGTTGTTCGCCATCTGATCGAGCTGGTTCACGGGCGCCTGCACGGGCGGCGGCGGCGGCTCGGCCGGGCGATAGGCGCGCCCCGCGGGCGGCGAGACGTTCGGCGCGATGGGTCGCGCAGGGCTATCCATGGTGGGGGAATGCCCATAACCACCGACCGCCGCTCCATAACCCCTGGCCGCTCCCGCCCCTTTGCCCACGATGCGGATCTCTTGTTGTTGGACGACGACCTTCTTCTTCTCCAGCTCTTTGAGGGGCTCTTCTTTGCGCAGGCTGGAGGCGAGCGTCGCGTCGTCCATGTCGAGCATGACGCGCTGTTGGGCGCCTTGACCTTGCATGTTGGCGTAGAGCGCGCCGCCCGTCGGGGGCGCCTGCGCAAAGAGGTTGTCTTGGCGGAGCGTCTCGCGCTGCACGACGCGGATCGAGCGGAGATCGAAGCGGAACGAGAGCGCCGAGCTCGACCCCACGCCGAGCTGCACGTTTTGCCAATCTTCGCCGGAGGTGTTGTCGACGATGGCCCATGATTGGAGGTTGAGCTTGCCCCCCTCCTTGCCGAGCGTGATTCGGTAGCTCGGCTTCCACGAGGGCGCCTCGGTCACGTACGAGACGCGCAGATCGTGGGGTGAAGACCCGTTCAAATGGATCTTCATGTCGATGAGCCCGGTCGCCGAGCTGGGCACCTGCGTGGGATAAGCGATGGGCGCGGGCTCGCCGGTGCGCGCGTCGACCACCGTCAGGGACTTGAGGAAGTCATCGACTTTGTCGGCCGGCACCGAGAGGCTCAACGTGTCTCCGTCGATGCGGGCCGTGCGCTCGAAATACGCGATGCCGTTGCGGTACACGACGACGCGCCCGAGCGCAGCGTCGGAGTGCACGAAGGACGTGGTGGTGGCGCACCCGGAGAGCGCCGCGAGGAGCACGGGGAGGATGAGGAGTCGTCGCATGGCGGGCCTCTGACGATCGAGCAGGGAAAAGGTTGGGAGCGCGGTGCAAACGAGGCACGTCGCGAGACCTTACAGGCCCGAGGACAAATCGTTGATGGGAGCCGAGATGTCTTATTGGCTCTCGCCTGCAGAGCCCGAGCCCCCGCCGGAGATCGGCTCGACGAGCTCAATCAACACCCCCCCGGTGGCCTTGGGGTGAAGGAAGGCTGTGCGATGGTTGTGCGCGCCGAGGCGCGGCGTGTGATCGATGAGCGGCACGTCGAGCGACGCGAGGAGCGCGAGGACCTCGTCGAGGCCTTCGACCTCGAACGCGATGTGATGGACGCTGGGCCCGCGTTTTTCGAGGAACCGGACGAGCGCCTCATTGCCTTTGGGCTCGAGCAGCTCGATGTCGGTGTCGCCCACGGGCATGAGCGCAGCGTCGACCTTCTGCGCAGGCACGTATTCGACCTCCTTCGCTTCGAGGCCGACCGCGCGTTTCCATGCAGCGCGCGCCTCGTCGATGTCTTTGACCACGATGGCCACGTGCGAGATTTTTTTGACCTTCACGATGCGCTTCTCCGCCGCACGAGGAGCGTGCGGGTGATCTCCACGATCTTTTCAGGCACTTTGCCCTCGACCTTGCCGAGCTCGGGCGTGAAGAGATCACGATCGAGCAGCGCGCGCGGGTGCGTGTTCTTGACGCCCACCACGCGGAGCGTGACCTCGCCCGCGAAGGGGCCGCGAGGCTTCTTGTCGAGCACCTTGCTCGCCGCGAAGATCGTGTCGCCCGCGAGCACGCTGCCCGGGTGCGCGCCGTCGTCGAGGCCGAGGTCCCAGATGGCGTTGCCGGCGGTGTCGCGGCTCGACAGCGAGAGCGCCCACGCGAGCACGAGCCCGCCGTAGACCACGCGCGTCTTCGCGAACGATCCTGTCTTGCAATAGTGCTCGTCGAAGTGGAGCGGGTGCGAGTTGCGCACGAGCGTCGTGAGCATCATGTGCTCGGCCTCGCTCACCGTGCGGCCGTTCGCGTGGACGATCACGTCGCCGGGCGTGAGGTCCTCCCAAAAGAACGAGAACCGCGCGGGCCTGTCGATCGCGGCGATGTCCCCGCGCAGCGGCTCCGGCGCGCGCGGCAGATCGGTCGCCCCCACGCGCGTCACGTCCCCGCGCACCTTCGAAGAGGCTGGCCTCCCGGCGAGCGATCCGGCGCGGATCAAGGCCTTGCGCTCGAACGAGCACACGACGAGCCCCTCGTCCGTGACGAGCTCGGTGCGCACGTGAATCACCCCTTTGTCGCCCGACGACACGGGCTTTTTGCCGAGCACGAGCGTGCGCGCAGAGACGGTGTCGCCCACGTAACACGCCTCGGGGAACCGCACGTCGAGGTACGCGAGATGCGCGATCGCGCGCTCGCTGACGTCGTGCACGCTGAACGAGAGGCCCAAGCTCAAGAGCAACATCGGGTGAACGGGCCTGTCGCGCAGGCCCACCGCGCGCGCGGCGGCGCGGCTCGAGAACGTGGGCTCCGCGAGCTGGAACGAGGCCGCGAACAACGCGAGCATGCCCTCGTCGAGGGTGACCTCCCACGGGTGGAGGTACACGTCGCCGATGACGAAGTCGTCGAGCAAACGCCCGTAGCGAGGCTCGTGGATCATCAGCGTTCGCTCTACCACGACCGGCGCCGGCACGTACCGGCATCTCCATCATTCGAGAGACGATGGATTGACGCGCCCCCTCTCGGCCGCTAGCTGCGGAGGGGTGCGTCCTTCTTTCTTTGCAGCAGCGGTGATCGCGACGACGCTCGCGACGGCCACCGCGGCGGCGGCGCCGCCCGCGCGAAAGGCCCCGCGGAAGACCCCCGCGGCCAGCCGCGCACGATCCACGAGCCTCGGCGTGCAGGGCCTCCTGCTCGGGCTCGGCGTCGCCATGGGTCCTATCTTGATCGGCAGCGCGCGGATGGCCTCGGGCGACTCGCTCGCGGCCAAAAATACTGGGCTCATCCTCATCTCGACCGGCCTCACGCTCGGGCCCATCATGGCCCACATCGCGACGGGCGAGCTGCGTCGCGCCGCGATCTTCGGGGCGATCCCCGCGGCGTGCACCGCGGGCCTCACGGCGCTGCTCTTCGCGCAGGAGACCGCCGCGTTCAACGGATCGGTCGGCACGCGGACGGCCTTCGCGACGCTGCTCACGACAGCGCTCTTCACCGCGGGCGCGGGCTTCATCGACGTGCTCAACGCCGATGAGCGCGCGCGCGGCGAAGGCCGCAAGTTCTTCTTTATCGGGCCCGAAATCTCCGAGGGGAAGCGGGGCCTCACCATCGGAGGGCTTTTTTAATGATGAAGAGCGTTATCGCCATTGCCCTGCTCGTCCTCTCGGTTTTGTCGTTCGGCTCGCTCGGGTGCGCGATCGTGCCGCAGAACAGGCGCGCCAAGCTCGCAGATCCGATGATGTCGCTCACGCCGGGGCCGCTCGAGTCGTATTGCCGGCAAAAGCTCTACTCCACGCGCGAGGGCGCGGCGGGCGGCGACGGCGCCACCGCGGGCGGAGGCTGCGCTTGTCAGTGAGAACGTCGTCGCTCGTCCTCGCGGCGTTGATGGCGCTTCCCTGCGCGGCGTCGGCCGACGAGCCAGCGTTCACGAGCCTCGACATCCTCGGCCCGGAGAGGCCTTATTATCGGCTCGAGTCAGCCTCGGTGCGCTTCACGCACTACGACCAGCGCGGGCGAGGATATCAATCGCGCGCGGGCCCGCCGTACGGCCCCGGCGATCAACGCCTTTGGGTCGAGCAGCCCCAAGCCGAGCTCGTCTTCAAGCAAGGAGACAAGATCACCCATCGTGTGTGGGTGCCCGTCGACATCGTCACCGCGGCGTCCCCCGACGCGATCGACATCGTGAGCACGTCGTCGACGCGCAACGAGGCGGCGTCCATCGATTGGACGACCACGTACACGCCGAGCCCGCGCGCGTCGTTGTTCGCGCGCGTCTTGTTCCACGCCGAGGAGAACTACCACTCATGGGTGCTCGGCCTCGGCGGTTCGTATTCGTTCGCCGAGGACAACACCGTCGTTTCGGTCAACGGCAATCAGGTCATCGACTGGTTCGACCAATATCATATCAACGGCAAGTTCGGCCCGCACGGCGCGCGATCGTCGACCAACGGCAACATCGGTGTGACGCAGCTCCTCTCGCCGACCACCATCGCCAACCTCAATTATGGCCTCACGGTGCAGCAGGGCCAGCTCAGCAACACGTGGAACATCGTGCCCGTGTCGGACCGGCGCACCTTCGTCCAAGAGCTCTTGCCCCGGCGGCGGATCCGCCACGCCTTCGTGGGCCGGCTCGCGCAATACCTGCCTTGGGACGGGGCCTTCAAGGGGTCGTATCGGTTCTACATCGACGACTGGGGGATCCGCGCGCACACGTTCGATTTCGAGCTGGATCAAAGGCTCGCGTGGTTCGCGTTCGCGGGCGTGTATTACCGTGTTCACGCGCAGACGGGAGCGAGCTTTTACACGACCAGCGTGGCGCCGGACAGCATGGTGGGGTGGGTCGGCGTGCCGGGCGAGAACACGCCCAAGGGCGCCACGATCAAGACGGCGGACAGCGATTTGGCGGGGCTCGTGGCGCAGAGCATCGGGTTCAAAGGGACCTTCGATTTCCCCTCACCGCTGCCCTTCGCCCGGGCCATGAAGGTGGAGCTGCTCCTCGAACGGTATTTCCGCTCCAACGATCTTGCCGTAACGGTGTACTCATGTGGAACAGGCTTCACCTTTTAGCGGCGCTCGCCCTCGCCGGCTGCGGCGCCGCGCCGAGCGCGTCCGGCCCCGCGCCCGGGCCCGCCCCCGTCGCGCAGGCGCCGGGCAAAAAGCTGCCTTCCATCGCGGTCCGCGGGCTCGATCTCCGCCCGCGGAGGCTCGATGAGGCCGTCCAGGGCAAGGTGGCGCTCGTGAGCTTGTGGGCCACGTGGTGCGACGCGTGCGCGCGCGAATTCGAGGCGCTCAACCGGCTCGACGCCAAGGTGCGCGAGCGCGGCGCCGTGGTGCTCGGGGTCGCGGTGGGGGAGCCGATCGCGACCGTGACGGCGTTCGCGGCGCGCCATCGCCTCTCGTATCCGCAGCTCGTGGACGAGTCGTTTGCGCTCGCCGACGCGCTCGGCGAGAAGCGCGTCCCCGCGACGTTGGTCATCGACGCTTCGGGGCGGGTCGTGTTCGTCGGGGGCGCGCTCGACGAGGCCGCGCTCGACGCCTTTCGCGAGGCGATGAACGAGCATGAGGACAAATCCAAGTGAGCGCGAAGAGGACCATCGTTTTGGCGGACCTGCACTTGGTCCCTGACTCCGCCAAAGAGCTGTCCGGCGACGTCGCCTCGCTCCTCGCCGCGCACCGGGGCGCTCGGCTCGTCGTGGCGGGGGATTTCTTCGATCTGCCGAGCATCGCCAAGAAGAGCGAGCGGCGCAGCGCGGTGAGCGAGGTGCTCGCCGCGCACCAACCCATCCGCGCCGCGTTGGGCGAGCACCTCGACAAGGGTGGTGAGCTCGTCCTCTTGGGGGGCAACCACGACGCGGAGGTGGGCTCGCCCGGGTTCGGAGCGTGCTTGATCGACGCGATCGGCGCAAATCCAAGCGCGATTGCGCGTATCACCACCTCGCCATGGTTCTTTCGGGAGGGGGGTTTGCACGTCGAGCACGGCCATCTCTACGACCCGGACAACGCGCCTGCGCACCCGCTCGTGGACGGCGAGGCGAGCTTGGGTGTCCACTTCACGGAGGAGTTCTTGGCGCCGACCGGGGCCTTTCGTTATTTGCAGGTCAACGCCGACGCGCCGTTGCCGCTCTTTCTGCGATCGTTCTCGTGGTATGGGCCGCGGGCGCCGTACGTCATCTATCGTTATTTCCACGCGGCGATCTTGGCGCTCGGCAAAGCTGGGCCTTTTTATCGCGCGGGGGCCGAGGTGGGCGAGGGGAGGGATCGGGCCTTGGCGTTCGCGCGCGAGGCGGGTGTCCCCGTCGATCTCGCGCATGAGGTCTTTGCGCTCTCGGCGACTCCCACGCTCCAGAGCTTCTCGCAGACGTTCCGGCGGTTGTATTTCGATCGGGTGCTCGCGACCTTGGGCGCGGCGTCCGGGCTCACCGCGCTCGCGTTCGGCAAGACCAAGGCGGGCGCGATCCTCCTCGGCGTTTCGGCCGCGGTGATGGCCGCGAGCTGGTCGCAGGGCAAGACCCCTTTTGCGGCGAGCGTGATTGAGCGGTTGTCGCGCGGGGCAGGGGCGGTCGCGGGCGCGACGGGCGCGAAGCTCGTGGTGCTCGGCCACACGCACACCGAGGCGTTGGAGGAGTCGTATGCCAACACAGGCAGCTTCGCCTTCCCCAAGGGCGCTCCGGGGAGGCCCTTTTTGGAGATCGAGGGCGACATGGCCTCACCCAAGGCGGTGAGGAGATATTGGGGTTGAGCGGCGGGTCACACCGTCGAGACGACCTTGCCGGTCTCGGTGCCTTCGGCGAGCTTCACGTAATGTTGCGCGTTGGCCGCGGCGCTGATGGCGCCCTTCATGCCCATCTTGCGGGCCGTCTCCTCCAGGAAGGGAGGGCTCACCGTGTTGAGGCGAATGCCGCGCGGCAAATCGAGGCTCGCCGCGCGCGCGAAGCTGTCGAGCGCGCCGTTCACCATCGCGAGCGCGGGCACGCCGGGAGGGGGCTTGGTGCCGAAGATGCCTGACGTGAGCAAAAAGACGCCGCCGTCGCGCACGTGGTCAATCCCGAAACGAACCACGTTGACCTGGCCCATCAGCTTGTTGGCGATCGTGAACGCAAAGTCGTCGTCCGTGAGCTTTTGAAGCGGGCCAAAGCGGCCCGAGCCCGCGCAGCACACCACCGCATCGACCATCCCGACGCGCTCGTAGAGCCCTTTGATGGAAGCGGGATCCGCGATGTCCACGCGCAGGTTTGCGTCGGGCGCGTTGCGCGAGGCGCGGAGGGCCTCGTGGCGCTCCGCGAACGCGTCGGCCACGGCTTTGCCAACATCCCCTGTCGCTCCGATGACGAGAACCTTCATGGTCGATATGCTCCTTGGTGGTGTGGTTTACAACCCTTCAAAGCCGTGGCTCGACACCTCGGCGGGGACCTCGCGGATGCCGTCGAGCTGGGCGTTCACCTCACCTCCGACGAGCACCGCGATGGCGATGAGCCAAAGCCAGAAGAGGAAGATGGCGACGGCGGCGAGGCTGCCATAGAGCGTCGCGTAGCGCGCGAGCTTGGCGACATACAGGGAGAAGAGCGCGGAGAGGACGGCCCAGAGCGCGGTCGTCACGAGCGCGCCGGGCAGCACGCGGCGCTTCTTGCCGCGGATCGCGACGCGCAGAAAGCCCGAGAGCAGCGCGACGAGCGACGCGGGCGGCACGACCATGGCGACGAGCCGACCCGGGAGATCGCCGAGCGACGCGAGGAGGATCGAGACGAACGTGATCGCGGAGAGCGCCGCGACGCCCGCGAGGACGAGCAGGATCGCGAGCAAGCGGCGCAGCCAAAATGGGCGTGGAGGGCTGTGAAACACGGTTTCGAAGACGCTCATCGCGGTCGATAGACCGGCCGACGACGTCCACAAGAACGCGGCGATCGACACCGGCGCGAGCACCGCGACGCCGCCCTCGGAGAGCCTCAAGAACGCGGTGCCGAACAGCTCGATCACGGGCTTCGGCGCGGCCTCCAAGAGCGGTGTGAGGACCACGTCGCCCGACTCGTTGAGCCTGTGCAGCACGTAGCCCGCGATGGCCGCGAGCGGGATCAAGCTCAAGAATGCGTCGAACGCCATCGCGCTCGCGGCGACCGGCGCGTGGTGCATGTCGAGGTTGTAGAAGAGCATGTACAAAGCGCGGCCCACGCGATACCTGAGCATCCACGAGAGCAGCCGCCGCACGATCATCGCGGCGCACTCTACCGCTTTTTGAAGCGCGGGCGCGCGCGATCTGGTTTAAGCTCGCGCGCGTGAGCAGCGGGTACGATTCAGTCGAGCTGCGGCGGCGCATCGCGGTCTGCTTCAGCATCTCCGAGCTGCAAAAGTTGGCGGACTCGCTGGGCTTCGCCGACGCGGTCCCGCTCGATCGCGGCGTGCAGGAGGCCGCGGGCGAGCTGGTGCGTCGCGCGGAGCGCTACGCCGGCCTCGATTTGCTGGTCGCCAAGCTCCGCGAGGCAAAGCCTCTCGTCGAGTGGCCCGAGCCTGCGCTCGACAAGGGCAGCTCGCCAAAGCCCATTCCGCCAACCATCGCGGGGATGCCTGCGTTTGAAGCGATGGGCAGCGCCGGCGGCCCTCCGCCTGCGGGCTCGGCGCCCATCCCACCTGCGCTCGGCTCCTCGCCGGGCTCGTTTGGGCCTTCACCTTCAGCGCCCGCCGCTCCGCCTCCGCCCTCCTCTCCTGCGCCGGCGGCTGCTCCTGCGTCAGCGCCGGCCGCCAATCCGTGGATCACCACGGCCGGCGGCGGGTATTTGCCACAACAAGCGCCACAACAAGCCTCGGCGCGTGGGTTCGACGGTCGCATCTTAATCGCTGTCGCCGGGCTCACGGTGGTCGCGGCGGTGATTGCCTATCTCGCGGGCAGGGCCACGAGCGGTGGTGGCGCCGATGCAAACGCTGCATCGCCCGCGGGCACGGGCACGGTCGCGAGGCGGCCGGACGGTCCTGCGCTCCGCGCGGCGGATGCGATGGCGCGGAGCCTCACCCACGTCGCGCGGATGTGCGAGATGCCGGGCGGCGTAGCGCCCACGCGTGATGTGTTTCGGCGCGCGTATGAGCGTTGTGGGCCCGCTCCTGTGCAGCGGCCAAACGCACCTCCTACGCCGTACGTCCCTCCTGCGTACGATCCTCCGAGCGCGGATGATCCAAAGCCCGATCCTCCGCCGGGCCCGCGGGATCAAGCCCCGCCCAAGGCACGTAAGGACAAGCCGCCCGCGGATGACAAGCCCTCCGGCGGCGGAGCGGGGTGTTTGCCGCTCTGCGACCAAAAGCATCGTTCGTGCAAATCTCAATGTGGGCCTGAGCCCACCGAGAGCAGCCGATACGACGTCTACAGCAAATGTCTGTCCGGGTGCATGAGCGACTTCTCGCGGTGCCGGCTCACGTGC
>CAYTJL010000170.1:0-21234 GCA_964437785.1 uncultured Polyangiaceae bacterium | reverse complement strand
GTCCGCGAAGTGCTGCGCCGTCGACATACGTTCTCCCGTTCGATGCTCTCAAGAACCTCGGAGCGCGCGCCGTTGCCGCACGCCCGGCGCCTTCACGTTGAAGAGGGGCCATCGCTTGGTCGCGGTGACGTTGCTTTGCAAGCACAGTTCCATCGCCGCCGCGGCGCGCGCGGGCTGAGGCCCTGTGTGGAGCGCGGAGGCGAGGTGCTCGGGCGAGAGGGGTTTGCCGAGCAGATAACGGCTCCCCGGCCGCATCGCGGTGCTCGCGGGGCCCCACCAACGCACCACGGCGTGGACGTCGGGCCACGACAAGCCGGCGTCCGGGTCGGGCGCTACGTCGTCATCGTCGGGATCTTCGTTTGGACCTGCGGAGTAGCCCTCGGGCGCCCGGCCCGACAGCTCGTCGGACGAGAGGTCCACGCCGGTGATCAGGGTGAGCGCAAAGCCTGCGATCCGAGCCTCCCGGGGATCTCTCATGATCTCCAGGAGGAGCGGCACGAGCGCCGGATCCCCGAGCGCCGCGGCGGCGACGATCACCGTCCGGGCGCTCCGCGCCGCGCGGGCGAGATCACGAATCATGCCCTGCGCGATCTTCGGATCGGTGATGCGAGCGGCCATGTCCGCCGCGCGCTCGGCCTCTTTGCCCACCCCTTCGGCCAGGCGCCAAAGCACGCTCGCTGCGCCGGTGTCGCCGAGGAGCGCCGCCGCCCACGCGCCCGCGGAGCGGACCATCGTGTCGTCGCTCTCCATCGCTTCGCGCGCGGGAGGGAGCAAATCCCTCCTGCCGATCTCGCCCGCGGCGCGGAGCGCGCGCGCCTTGAGCCGGGGAGCGCTCGAAAAGACGGCGAGCGCGAGCGGCTCACCGGGATCGACGCGGTGCGCGGCGCACGCGGAGATGCCCAATCGAATCAGCTCGGGCAACAGCTCATGATGGAGCAGCGACGGAAACAAGGGGCTCGCGATCTCCAAAGGCGCCCACCCGAGCGCGGAGGCCGCGCCCCGGAGCATGGATGACGACGCGCCCGCGAGGCCGAGCACCTTTGAAACGTCCGCGGCGCCCCGCTCGACGGCGAGGACCATCGCCGTGAAGGCCGCGCCGGGATCCATCATCTCCATCGCTTCGATCGCGACCTCGAAGCCCTCGTCGCCCGCGAGGCGGAGCCCGTCGACGTGCGCGCTCAAACGCTCGTCGAGATCGCATAAATCCGAGAGGCCATAGAGCGGATCGACAGCGGCGATCTCCCGTTGGGACCACAAGAACGACGCCTCTTCGGCGTGCTCTTCGAATACCGATCGATCGGAGGAGGGGATCATCAGTTGACGCCGACGTTGCCGCCTTTGACCTTCACCTTGCCGCTCGCCTCCACCGTCACCGCGCCTTGGCTCGTGACGTGGATCTTTTGGCCGTCCACCTTGATGGGCCCTTCGGATTTGACGGTGATGTCTTTGCCTTGGATGTTGATCTTGCCCGTTTTGTCGACCGTGACGACGCTCGACCCGACCTGGATGGAGACCCGCTCGCCCGCGATGATCGTGCGCTTTTGGCTCGCCTCGTCGCGCTGCTCGCCCTCGACCTTGACCTCCATGCCCTTGCCCGCCTCGACGTTGATGGCCCCCTTCGCGGTGACCGTCATGTCTTTGCCCGCCGACACGGCCACAGGCCCGCCCGCCCTCGCCGCGAGGCTCGTGCCCGCGGTGATGGAGGTGCTCTTGCCGGACTTCATCTTGATGTCGGTCCCTGCTTTGGCCGAGTAGCTGAAGCCCACGCTCGTGGACTTTTGGCCGATCACGGTCTCGGAGCTCGCCGCGCCGACGATCTCGATCTTGGCCGCGCCGACGTTGAGCGACATGAGCCCTCCCACCGTCTGCGTGAGCGCCGCGCCCACGGTGATGGTCTGCGCGAGGAGGATGGTCTCGGTGTGACACTCGTTGACGGTCACCGTGCGTGAGCCCGAGACGTCGAGGCTCTCGTCGCCGCCGATCTCTTGATCTTTGTCGTTCTCGACGCGCACGTTGAGGTCCTTTTGCGCGTGGAGGTACACCTCTTCAGAGCCTTTTTTATCCTCGAACCGAAGCTCGTTGGAGCCGCCGCCGCCCGGCGTCGATTGGGTCTTGATGGTGCTCTTGGTCTTGTCGGCCGGGAGCGGATACGGAGGCACGTTGGTGCCGTGATACACCGATCCGGTCGCGAGGGGCCTGTCGGGATCACCGTCGATGAAGCTCACCACGACCTCGTGGCCCACGCGCGGAATGAACATGCTGCCCCACGCGGCGCCCGCGCTCGCCTGCGCGACGCGGATCCACGACGAGCAGCGATCGTCGCGGAGGCCCGACCTGTCCCAATGAAACCGCACCTTGATCCGGCCGTGCTCGTCGGTGTGGATCTCCTCGCCCGGCGGCCCCACCACGATCGCGGTTTGAACGCTGTGGATCACGGGCTTCGGCGTCGATCGCGCGGGCCTAAAGGGCTTGCCCGCGGCGATCACCTCGATGCGGCACGAATACCGCTCTTCACCCGCCCCGACCTCGCCTGATGCTTCGAATCCACGGTGCTCCACCTTGGTGATGAGGTAATCGCCGTTGAGGTCCACGACCGGGTGATCGGTGAGCTGGAAGATCCGGCCCGGCGTGAGGCGCGGTGAGGTCGACTCGCCCTCTCCCATCGCGCGCGCCATCGAGATCTCTTCGAGGCGCACCTGCGAGAGCCGGGCGCCGGACCCGGGGACGTCGTATCGGCCCGGATGCTCATACACGTCGATGCCCGGCCCGGGGATCGACGCCTCGGCGTAGAGCGGGAGCACCGGGCGCTCGAACGCATAATCGGTGAGCGCGACGCCGAAGGGCCGCATCTCCTCGGCCATACGGAAGCGGCGGAGGTGCTCGCCGTGCGCCATCGCGCCGGAGGCTTGTTTGAAGGGGATCACGGCCGAGCCCAGGATCGAGCGATCCGCGAACGCGGAGTCGCGACCCACGTTGATCGCCTCATGGGCCGAGGCGCCGTCGGAGATCACGAGCAGATGAGACGTCTCGTCGTGATCGAAGAAGAAGTGAATGCCCTCCTCCTCCAGGAGCCGTGAGATGAAGTCCCAATCGGACTCTTTGTATTGCGTGACGTGCTCGCGCGCGGGGTAGCCGCCGCTGCTGCTGTTCAAGGCGAGCTGATACGCGAGCTTGGGCCGCTCTTTGCCCTCGTGGCCCGGGCGGGGCGCCCACTCCGGGATCCCTGCTTGATTCAGCACCTCGGCCACGATCTGAGGCACGGAGAGGCCTTGGAAGATGCGGCTGTCGCGGTTGAGGCTCAAGAGCCACGTGGCGGGCACGAGCGTCACGTGGTGCTCGGCGCGCCCGCTCCCGGGCTCACCGCGGATGAACCGGCTCGCGATGCCATGAATGCACCGCTCCACGCCCTCCGCTTCGATGGTGAGCGTCGCCGGTCTCCCGACCACGGACGACGCCCCGAGATCGCGCTCGTCCGTCGTGAAGGTGACGGTGACCTCGAAGGCGCGGGACATGGCCTCTTGCCCCGCAAACCGCACCACCCGGATCGCGCTCATCAGACCATCGATATGAAGCGAGTGCATGGGAGCGGAGACACTCGCAATGAACGATCCAACATCCGCCCACAGAAAAAAGGGTGGATTTTCGCCCTGCATCCCCGCGGGCACGTGCCGCATGGGCACGCAGGCACGCGGGCACGGTGCCCGGGCACGTGCCCGGGCACACGAGCCTTGACGCCGGGACGGCGTCGTCGGATAGGATTCTCCGCGATCTTCGGCGCGTCCATCGCGCCTTTGGAGGAGCGTTATGTGGCGTGCCTTGTCCTCTAAGCTCACCCTCATCCCTCTCATGGCCCTGCTCGCAGGGGGCTTGGTCCACACCTCGTGCACGACCACGGAGCAATCTCAGCCTCCGGCGCAGGCCCCCGACGCCGACACGTTGGCCAAGGAGTGGGTCGGGTTCCACACCGAGGTTCCGTTCGCGGCGACCGACTTCCACGCGCTCGCGTCGGGGCTCTTCGGCGCGGACGCGCAGGCGGGCAAGCTCATCAAAGACTATCCGATCACCACCGGCGTCTTCGTCACCGCCGCGGCGGACCCCTCCACGTCGGATCAAACCACGCTCACGTTCGCGTTCGACGACGGCCAAAACCCGCGCCGGACATTGGCGGTCGCGCCGGCCTCGTTCGCGGTGGGCAGCATCTTCGTCGACACCATCGACGCTGCCATCGCCAAGATGGTGGCGGACAATCAAAAGGAGCCTGGCAGCGGAGAGGCGTTTCACCTCGAATACCGCGTTCGATCGTCGCAGGGTGGAAAGCTGTCGTTCGGCGTCAAGGCGGACAGCGGCGTGTTCAGCTTGATCATCGACGTCACGACGCCCCGCACCAGCTTGGAGGACGGCAAGATCGGGACGGCCGTCGAGAGCTTCAAAGCGTATGACACCGTCGCGGGCACGGTGTGGTTCCACATGACCAAAGACGATTTCGACTTCTTCGTGGACCACGCGTACGGCAAGGGCGCGACGACCAAACAGAACTTCTCCGACTTTACGTTGGTCCCCCACGATTGGCTGCGTCTCACGGTCGATCCGCACCTCAACGACAAGTTCGTCGCCGTCGGCTTCGAGCTCGTGACCGTCGACAACCGGCGCGTGGCCGTCGCCAAGGCGCCCGCGTCCATCCTCGCGGGCAGCGTGTTTCAAGCGATGGTCGATCGCAACATGAGCAACATGCTCGAACAAGAGATCAACGTGCCCGGCTCGTCGACGCCGTGGAGGGTGCCTTTCTATTACGACGCGCCCGAGGACGGCGGCGTCGTGCAGGTGATCGCCGAGGGCCAAAAGGGCATCTTCTCGGTCGCGTACTCCATCGAGTCGCCGCGCCACGAGCTCAGCGACGTGCCGTTCGTGGAGTATCAGCCCGTCGAGATCCCGCCCCCGGATCCCAGCCAAACGGCCTCGTGCGAGAAGCTCGGCGACCCCTCGATCGTGCTCGCGCCCAAGGGCACGCTCAACATCACCTTCAAGGCGAGCGACGTCATCCTGAACAGCCCGAACCTCATGGGGCCGCTCCAAGGCACCATCTATTGCAGCGTGTTCCACGCCTCCGACGTCAACGTGACGGGCCCCAAAGAAGGCGCCCAATCGATCGAGGACTTCACGGTGCCGAACGCCGATCTCAAGGCCACGCCGCCCCCCACCTTCACGACCGGCGAATTCTTCGCGGGCGAATATCAAGTGCTCTGCGCGCAGGACATCGACAGCTCGGGCGACGCGTCGACCGGCGATCCGGTGACGGTGCCCATCGGGTCTTACACCATCGCGTGCAACAAGAACCCGACGACGGTCGAATTCGCTATCTTGAATCCTCAGTGAAATCATTGGTGTCGCTTATGGCCCTCACGCTCGCCGGTTGCGCGAGCGGAGAGGAGCTGTCCCCGGCGCCCCTCGCCTCCGGCCGCGTGAGCGCGAGCATCGCTGTGCTGGCGAGCGGCGAGGTCGCGGTCGTCAACCCCGACAACGGCAGCGTGAGCTTCCTCGACCCGGAGTCGCTCGACGAGATCGGGCGCGTCGGCGTGGGGGGCGAGCCCCATCAGCTCGTCGAGCTGTCGTCCGGCGCGCTCCTCGTCACGACCTACCGCGGCGGAGAGGTGGTGTGGATCGATCCTCCCGCGCGCGCGGTGGTCCAAAGGATGGATGGTTGCCCAGGCGCCTTTGGGCTCGCGGCGGCCAAGGACGAGTCGTATCTCGCGCTCTCGTGCGCGTGGGAAGGCACGGTAAGAAGGCTCGATCCGGCGCTGCGCTCCGCGCCCGTCATGGCCCTTGGCCTCGCGCGTCCGCGCGGCCTCGCGGTGGTAACGGAGAGCGCCGGCGATCGCGTCATCGTCGCCGAGCACACAGGAGGTCACGTCGTCACGATCGGTGACGGCGCCCTCACGAGGACGTCGCTCGTGCCCGAGGACGCGCCTTATCGGCCCGCGATCGAGGGCATGACCGCGAACCTCGCGGCCGGCGTTTTTCCAGCGTTCGGCGCGATCTACGTGCCTCACGAGCTGGTCAATCATACGGGCGACACCACCTCCGAAGAGGTCGCCGACGACTACGGCTCGGTGCTCGACAATAACCCCAAGATCAACCCGGCGCTCACCGCGCTCGCCGCCGGCGCCGCTGGCCCTTTGGGCGGGCTCCCGGTCCTTTATGCGCGCTTCGACGGCGGAGCGCGGGTGTACAGCGGCCCCTCCGCCGCAGCGCCCTTTGGCGTTCGCCACCTGCTCGTCACCCATCTGTCCACGCGCAACGTGGCTGTCGTCGATGCGTTCGCGACCGATCCCGACGCGCGGGCGATCGGCACGTACCGCGCCGGCGACGGCCCCTCCGGCGTCGCCGTCGACGCGCGTGAGCGCTTTGCGTTCGTCGACAACGCGCTCGACGGATCGGTGTCCAAGATCGATTTGCTCACCGCGTTCGGCCCTCCCGCGATTGAGCACGAGGCGGTCCTCACCCGCGCACGCTCGGTCCCTTCGCCTTATTCGGCGGCCGCCGTGGAGGGGCGCCGGATCTTTCACGACGCGACCAACCCTCATCTCACGCCCGCGGGCGTTGTCGCGTGCAGCACGTGCCACCCGGACGGCGGCGACGACGGGCTCGTGTGGTTCATTCGCACGCCGTCCATCCCTCAAAAGCGACGGCGGACTCCCCATCTCGCCAACGCCCGCACGGGCACCGCGCCCTTTCATTGGGACGGCGCGCTCCCCACCATCCCCGATCTGGTGCTCGCCACCATCACGGGCCTCATGGCGGGCGACGCGCTCCTCATCGATCGTGACGCGGTCCGCGCCTACCTCGATGAGATCGTGCTCGCCCCATCGAAGCCTTTTGATCCCGAGGCCGCGGCGCGGGGCAAGGCCCTCTTCGAAGGCGCGGCCTCCGGCTGCTCCGCGTGTCATTACGGGCCCGACCTCACCGATCGATCGCTCCACGCGGTGCTCTCGCCGATGAGCCTCGATCCCAAGGACGTCATCGAGGCTGTCGACACACCGGCGCTCCACGCGCTCTCGCTCCGCGCGCCGTATTTTCACGACGGCCGCTCCCCCGATCTGCGTGATCTCTTGACGCGCGGCGATCTCGCGGGGCACGGCGACGCGGGCGCGCTCACCGCGGAGGAGCAGCGCGACTTGATAGCCTATCTGGAGAGCCTTTAGAGGCTCTTCAAATAAGCGATGAGCGCGGTCTTGTCGGGCGCGGAGAGCGAGGCGCCGAATTCGTGGCCCATGGCGCCGTTGCCGAGCTTTTGCGTGTCGATCAAGAAGCCGTTGCGCATCCACATGGCCGGGCGGGAGGCGGCGGGCGAGAGCAGGTCTTCGAGCGTGGGCACGCTGCCGTTGTGGAGATAAGGCGCCGTCGCCCAAACCCCGTGCAGGTCCGACGGGCGGTAACCATCGGTCGCGCCGGCTTGGAGGTTGTGCTTGACGATGAATTGGATGAGGTCGATATACCCTTGATCGATCCCTCCGTCGCCGGCGCCCGCGTCCGACGGCCCGTTCCCGTCGACGAGCACGCGATGTTGGCCGTCGGTGCGGATGGTGCCGCGCGGAAACATCGGATCTTCGCCCGGCAGGTGCTCGACCGCGCCTGCGGTCTTGTCGTAGGTGACGACATCGTCTTTGCCGATGTCGTCCACGTGGTGACAGCTCCCGCACGAGGCCGCGTCGAAGACGGCTTTGCCCTGCGTGATGAGCGCTTGATCGCCCGCGGGGCCGACGGGCGCCGCCATCGCGCCGAAGAACGCGAGGAACGTGTCGAGCTTGGCGTCCGTGGGGAAAGGCACCTTGGCCGTCTCGTCGTTGGGGCTGCCCGCGCCGAAGGTGTAAATCGAGAGGTAGACCTCGGTGCGCACGTTGCCGCCCGTGCCCAGGTAGTTGAGGTGGGTGCGTTGCGCGAGGGAGAAATAAGGCGGAAAATCCGCGGCGACGACGTCGGGGTAATCGGACGACTCGGAGTTGAAGCGGCCCGGGCCGAGCTCGAGCGCCTTTTGCTCGCCGAGCGGCGTCATCAGCGAAGGGTGCCCCGCGGCGACCCAACGCTTGTTGATCTCGACCTTGAAGCGCCCCGGATCGAGCGCCCCGTTGGGCGCCCCAAGCCACAACCGCCCGTCGGGCAGCTCGCCGACATGGCACATCGCACAGGTCTCGTGCAGCTTGGTGGGATCCTCCGTACCGCGTTTGAGGCCGATCGGCAGATCGTCGTTCGGGTCGGGCAAAAAGCCGAAATTCGAGAACTGGGGGCCAAAGAAGGCGGCCTCGCTTTGGAGCAGACCCACCATGAAATCAACGGGCGGCCACTCGTCGAGCGCCTCGGTCCCCCATGTCTCGTAGAGGAACAAACACTGCCCCTCGGCGCGCGGATCCAGCGGGGGAAGCTCGTTGTCGGCGCCGATCGGCGAGCACGCGCCGGGCGGCCCGCCGCCGGGCCCGCCCGCGCCGCCGTCGGGCTGGTTTTGCGGCGGATCCGAGCTGCACGCGAGGAGGAGAGCGGCGGACGTGGCGACGAGGAGGAGAGATTGCGCTCGCACGCCGCCATCAAACGAGCGCCGCGCTCCGGCGTCAAGACGGGCGTTTAGCCCTTTTTGCGCTTCGCCATCATGGCCCGTTTGGCGAAGAAGGCCCGGCGCTTCCGGTCGGCGTCCGAGCCTTTGTCGATCGGGCTCTTCGCGCTCTTCGCGCTCTTCGGGCCCTTCTTCGTCTTGGTCTTGGGCGCGCGCTCTTCGACGCTCACCCCGTCGAGCTCGATCACCCGGCTTCCCTCGTTCGAGAGGCCGTGGCCCTTCGGCGTGAGCGCGGCGCGGCGATAACGGATCTCCCGCCCGCCCTTCTCGAAGCTCTCGTCGCGCAGGGTGATGTGCCCAGACCGCCGGAGCCCATCGACGATCACCTCGAATTTGGCGCGATCCACGCCCTCGTCGGGGAAGGCATCTTGATAGAGCTTGCCGAGCGGCATGGGGCCTAACGACGCGAGCGAGCGCAGCACCCGCTCCATCGCCCTCGTCTCGTCGATCGCGGGCGCGCGGAAGGTCTTGATGAGGCACGACCCGGGCGCGCAAACGTCGCAGACGCCGCAGGGCTCGCCGCTGTCCTCTTGATCGCCGAAGTGCCGTACGATCTGCACCATCCGGCAGACGCTGCCGCCGACGAACCGGCTCACCTCCTCGAGCTCGTTCAAACGATGTTGCTTCTGCGCCATATAAGGCCGCTTCCAATCGGCCCTGCCGCGCTTCACCCAACCGCCCGTCACGATCTCGGCCCCTCCGTGGATCCACAGCTTGTCGAGCGCGCTCGCGGCCTTCTCGTCGTCGAGCGGGATCCCGTCGAGCACGGTCTCGCGCGGCAAAGGCTCCTCGCGAAGGGTCTTGTAGGCCTGGGCCAGCACCTCCACCTCGGGATAATCGCGCTCGTGAAAGAACATGTGCGTGCGCCGGTCGGCGTACGACCAGAGCAGCACCGCGCGCGCGGGCGCGCCGTCCCTGCCCGCCCTGCCGATCTCCTGATAATACCCTTCGAGGCTCCCGGGCTGCGCGGTGTGGAGGACCGTGCGAATGTCGGCCTTGTCGACGCCCATCCCGAACGCGATGGTCGCGACGACCACGGAGAGCGAGCCGCCCAAAAACGCGCGTTGCACCTCGGCGCGCGCCTCGTTGGGCATGCCCGCGTGGTACGCCGCCGAGGGGACGACCGACCGGAGCGAGAGCGCGAGCGACTCGGCCTCTCGCCGCGTGGGCGCATAGACGATGGCCGGCAATCGGACCTTGTCTTTGAGGATCTTGTGGACCGCCAAAGGCCGCTCCGAGGGCGTCACCTCGGTGACCTCCAAAGCCAGGTTGGTGCGGCGAAAGCCGTGGACGAAGCGCTTGGCGGACGGCACGCCGAGCTCGACCAAGATGTCGTCTTGCACCTCGGGCGTCGCCGTGGCGGTGAGCGCGACGATGGGCGCGGGGCGGAAGAGCGGCACCGCCTTGCCGAGCATCCGGTAATCGGGCCGGAAATCGTGGCCCCATTGCGAGATGCAATGCGCCTCGTCCACGGCCACGAGCGTGGGTTTGCGCCGCGACAGCAGCTCGGGGAAGCCCGCCACGCGCAGCCGCTCCGGCGCGATGAAGAGGAAGTCGAGCTCGCCCGACGCGTACATCGCGGCCGCCCTCCGCTGCGCCGCGCGGTCACGCCCCGAGTGGATGCGATCGGCGCGGAGCCCCGCGGTCACGAGCTTGTGGACCTGATCTTCCATGAGCGCGATGAGCGGGCTCACGACCAGCGTTGTGCCCCCGCGCGCGACGCCCGGGAGCTGATAACAGAGCGATTTGCCGGCGCCCGTGGGCATCACCAGGATAAGGTCGCTCCCCTCGGCCGCGGCCCTGCACACGGCCTCTTGGTACGGCCGGAAGCTCGTGAAGCCAAACCGCGATCGGAGCAGATCGAGGAGCGATGAGGGCGCCGCCGAAGGTGCTTTAGCAGGCGGCGGCGGCGGAGATGGCTTGGGCGAGGCGGCGAAGAGCGGGAGATCAGGCGGCGAAGACGGCGAAGGCGGCGAAGGCGGTCTCTTGGGCGCGGGCGGCGGCGGGGAGAGGCGTTGTTGGGGGATGGGCGGGCGAGGGACGATGTCGTCCTCGAACGGCGAGGGCGGCGGCGGGGGCTCGTCGTCCCACGCGACGGGCTCCCCTTGATCCGCAAAATAGGCCTCGGGATCGATGGGCTCCCATCGCTCGTCCTCGTAGAGATCCGGGTCGAAGGGGGGGTAATCGTCATACGCCGCTTCGGGCGGCGCGAGCGCGCGGGGCGGCGCCACGTCGAGGAGCGGGAGCGGATCCGCGGGCCGCGCGCGCGACGGCTTGGGGGCGGAGGCGCGTTGTACGGAGGCGCGTTGTACGGAGGCGCGTTGTGTCGGAGCGGCGGTATGTCGTGCGGGATCGTGGATGGTGATCCCCGGAGCCGAGGAGACGAGCCCGGGAGCAGGAAGAGCCTTTAACGGAGCGCCGAGCGTGTGGACGACCCGCGCCACGTAACCTTCGATGTCGTGCATGAAGGCGTCGAGCTCGCCCGACCCGCGCTCGATGCGCCGCAGGGCGTTCTCCCACGCGCCCGTCATGGCAGGGCTCTTGACGTCGGCGTGAACGGCGCTGACGAGCGCGATGCCCTTTTGCGTCGCCGTGAAGCTCTTGCCTTGTCGCTCGACGTACCCGCGTTTTTCGAGCGTCTCCAAGATGGCCGCGCGGGTCGCCGGCGTGCCGAGCCCGTGATCGCGCATCGCGTCCGAGAGCTCTTTGTCGTCGACGAGCTTGCCCGCCGTCTCCATCGCGGTGAGGAGCGTCGCGTCGGTGAAGCGGGGCGGGGGCTTGGTGGCCTTGGGGACCGCCTCAGCGCCTTTGGTGCGCACCCTCATGCCCTGATCGAGCGCGGGCAACGTGGCCTCGGGAGAGGCGCCCTCATCGCTCTTTTTCCCTTTGGATCGGCCCTCGTCCGCGTCTTTGCTCCGGGCGATGTCGAGCACCTTCCACCCCCGGTCGCGCACGGCGACACCGGAGCTGCGATACGAGTCGACGATGACCTCTTCGCCGAACCGCGTCGTGACGGTGGTCGTCACGTTGGTGACCTCATAGACGTAATCATCGTGCCACGCCGAGAGCAGGCGCCGGGCGATCAAGTCATAGACCCTGCGCTCCTCGTTCGTGAGCGCGCCGAGCTGAGCGTGCTTTTCGGTCGGGATGATGGCGTGGTGATCGGTCACGTCCGCGTCGTTGACGAAGCGCCTGCCGAGCGGCCGAACACCAGTTCCCGGGGGTGTGGGGGCAGAGGGCCCGCTTGCGGGACCCGAGCCCCCACCGTGGACAGGCGCTGTCAGCCCTTGATAGTGAGGCTCGATCGCCGCGACCACGGCGGGCAGCGTGGTCGCGACGTCGGTCGAGAGCGCGCGGCTGTCCGTGCGCGGATAGGAGATGAGCTTGTGCCGCTCATAGAGGGCCTGCGCCACGTCGAGCGTGCGCTGCGCGGTCATGCCATAGAGGCGGCTACAGTGCCTTTGAAGCTCGGTGAGGTCATAGAGCTTGGGCGGCGGGATCCGCTTGATTTCGGCCTCGATCGCGGCGACGTGGGCCTCGCCCGTGAGCGCGCGCAGCACGATCGCCGCCGCCTCCTCGCCGTCGGCCGGGAGGCGCGCCGGGTGCTCGTCCTCCTTTTTGTCGGGCCGAAACCAGGTCCCTTCGTACTCCGTGCCTTTCGCTTCGAAGGTCGCGACGACCTCGATGTAGGGCGTCGGCACGAAGTCACGAATCGTGATCTCGCGCTCGACCACCATGGCGAGCGTGGGTGTCTGCACGCGGCCGACCGAGAGCTCTTGGCCCATCGCGAGGGTGTAGGCGCGCGAGAGGTTCATGCCCACGAGCCAGTCCGCGCGGCTCCTGCCTTTGGCCGCGTCCGCGAGGCGGTCATACGCGCTGCCGTCTTTGAGGCCCTTCATGCCGCGCTTGATCGCGTCGGGGACGAGCGACGAGAGCCAAAGGCGCTTGACGGGCTTACGGCTCCCCGAGGCCTCGTAGATGTAGCGGAAGATGAGCTCACCTTCGCGTCCCGCGTCGGTGGCGCACACCACGCTCTCGACCGCGGGCGCGTTCAAGATGCGCGCGACCACCTCGAACTGCGACTTGGTCGCCGGCAGCACCACGAGCGGCCACGCCGGAGGCAACATGGGCAGCGAGCTCATCTCCCATCGCTTCCACGCCGGGTTGATGGCGTGGGGCTCGGCCAGCGCGACGAGATGGCCAATCGCCCACGTGACCACGTAACCATTGCCGTGCAGGTAGCCCGCGCCCCGCTTGGTCGCGCGGAGCGCCGAGGCGATGTCGCGCGCGACCGAGGGTTTTTCTGCGACGACGGCGATGGTCACGATCGATCGATGACTGGGCTGGAGCGCGCTCCCCGACTCACCATCATCGAAAGCCGAGGAGCTTAGCGTTTGTGATATTGAATCGTTCATCCAAATAGCAAGCGATCGACGATGCGAGGATGCTCTCCCGCACACCTTCGCCATAGTCGAGCTGCTTCAAGTCGTCGGCGACACCGACGAGCACCGCGTTGATCATCTCTTCGCAAATCGTCGCGTGCTCACCTTTGGCCGCATGGGGCTCATAAATCGCGCGGAGGATCTCCCTCGACGGCTCCGCCTCGCCGAACCCCTGCTCCCGCAGGAAATGGACGAGCACGGCATTGAAGAAGCCATCTCCGAAGCGAAGCTCGAGCGGCGCGAATTTGTCGTTGAGCGCAAAACCAAACCGCTCCGCTTCGTTCTCCGGCGTCTCCGCCCTCACCTTCTCGCGCACGAGCCACTCGTGGAGGGCCAAGCTCCAAGGAGCCTCCAGAGGATCGACGTCCACGGCGCCGTCGCGACCGAAGAGAAAGAGGCGTGCCGGCTTGAAGACGAGCCCATCCCTCTCGCGATCGAAATGGCACACCGCGGCCTTCCCCGCCGCGCGCGCCCGCGCGAGCGAGACGGACCAACGCCTCACGTCAGGAGACAACGGCTTCGCCGCGTTGGCCTCAAAAAAACCCCTAATCGTCATCGATCCTCTCCATGCTCCTGAATCCGGCGCGGGACGGTCACGGTGCTCCCCCCTGCCATTGCGCGAGGGCATCCAAAACGAATCCAGAGGCGTTCGAACATGCCTTCGCGCGATGCTGCTCGGCGTCGCCCTTTTGCTCGTCACCCGCGAAATCGCAGATGCCTTTCACGACCGTCCACTTAGGATGAGCGCGGGGCGCGAGCGACAAAAGACCGGCGCCCTCCATGTCCCCGCCAACGACCTTCTTCGCTACGTTCTGAGTCCAACGCAACAGATCATCGCGAAAGCGTGCGGAGCGAATGAACGCGTTCCCGCTCAACAAACATCCAGGATGGACCTTGAACCCCTTCACCTTGGGCCGATGAGCTTCGAGCATGGCGAGCGTGATTGGATTCGCCTTATATGTTCGAACGCGGCGGCGCATCTCTTCGTTATCGTACTCGTAACGCCAGCGATCGCCGTCGGGGACGATCATCCGAAGGTCGTAAGGAAAGATGGACTCCGAGACGAGCACATCACCGAAGGTCTGGAAATCGGCGCTGATGCCGAACGCCATGCCAAGACAAATAACGCTTTGTGCCCCCGTTACACGGACGTAATGAAGTCCGAGCGCGGCCGAGCCTCCGTCGCCGATGGCCCCCATGCGCGTCTTCACCGCGATGACACGGTGGTCCCCCACGGTGCCGAGCCAATAGCCCTCGCCTGGGAGCTTGGCCTCTCCCTCTTTTACGGGGATAGGTTCGAAGCCGGCTCCCCGTGCGCGAGCGGCGCGCTTAAGCTCGTCTAGCTCCGTGACCGTCGCCACGAAGAGGAGGATGTCACACTGGTCCATGGAGGGGCTTGTTTATACATCTACGTGCGTCGCGGCGCAATGCCCGGTGCGCGTCGGGTTAAAACACGCCGCCCGCGCCGATCATCAGGCCCGCGACGCCGGGCCGCAATGGATCCATGCTGGGGAGAGGCGCCGCCCACGCGACGTCGAGGCCCTTGGCCTTCGATGCTTTGGGAGCATCCTTGTTGCTCATCACCTTCTTCAGCACGATGAGCGTGACGCCCGTCGCCGCGGCGGCGGCGCCGACGGCCCACGTGACGTCGCCCGCGAGCGCGAGCGTCTTGGACGACGACAAGCCGTCTTTGGCCGACGAGAGGCAAAACGTGCCTCCCGCGGCCGTCTTGCACGCGTCCGCGGGGGGCCTCTTGCCCGCGGCGATGACGTCCATCACGATGCCCGCGATGAGCGCCGCGCCGCCCACGGACACGAGCGCCACGCCGGGGATCGAGATGCTCGCGCGCGCCTTCTCTTCGTCGGCCTTGCGCGCCTTCTCTTTGTCTTCGAGGTCCTTGCGCGACTTCTCCTCTTCGGCGCGCTTCTTCGCGTCCTCTTCCTCGCGCGCGACGCGCCCTTCGAGGTTCTTGAGGCGCGTGTCGAGGAGCGGCGCCTCGTCCGCGGGCGCCACCTCACGCCACTTGAGGAGGTACTCGCGCGCCTTCTTGGCGTTGCCGAGCCGCTCGTACGCGTTCGCGATGCTCTCGAAGATCAGGGGCTTTTGGGAGATCTCATACGATTTCTCCCACGCGACGATGGCCTCGTCGTAGCTGCCTTTGGCGTACGCGGCCGTGCCGTCGTCGAAGAGCTTCTTGGCCTCGGCCATGCGCGGATCGTTCTTGGCGGGAGGCGGCTTTTTGGGCTGCGCTTGGGCAAAACCCGAGGAGGGCGCGCCGAGGAGGGGCATGGTGAAGGTGGCTGCGGCGAGGAGGAGAGCTCGTGTTCGCGGAGAGGGCATGAGACGATCCCAAATCAATCGAAGGGGCTGCGGATCTCGACGCCCGGCCGCTTGGGCGGAGGAGTCGCGGAGGTGGCGGTCGCCGTGGGTGTTGCCTTGGGCGCGGGGCCAAGGGCCTTGGGAGGTGCCTTGGCCGAAGGGGCCGTCGCGTCGGCGGTGGCGCTCGCCGGAGCGCTCGCGCTCGCGGAGGGCGTGGGCGAAGGCGCCGCGGCGGTGGCCGCCTGCGAGGGAGCTGGGGTGACGGCCGCGGACGAGGCGGTCGCACCATCGGCCTTCTTTGGCCCGCCGAGCACGGCGACGGCCGCCGCGGCGCCCGCGACGGCCATGAGCACACCTGCGATGACGAGCATCATCGTCGATCGGTTTTGCGCGGGCGGCGGAGGCGCGACGGCGACGACACCGCGGGTCGTGCTGGTGTCGGTCGGAGGAGGGTTGTTGGCCGCGTTGGCCGCCGCGTACGCCCCCGAGACGCCGGGCCCCGAAGGATACGAAGGCGCGGGCGGCGGCGCCGCGTGTGAGCCCGTGACCTGCGGGCCGGCTACCTGGGCCGCGGCTGGATGTTGGCCTGTTGTATAAGGGGCTTGCTGTTGGCCGGTGAGGCCCGCCTGTTGAGGGTGCTGCCCCGTAGCGTAGGCGCCCTGCGCCGCGTAGCCCGCATGAGAGGCCTGTTGGCCGGTATAAGCAGCTTGTTGCCCGGTGCTCGTGCGTTGGGGATAAGCGGCTTGTTGGCCTGTGTATGCGCCATTCAAAGGCTGCTGCCCCGTGGCATAAGGCGCTTGTTGGCCTGTGTATGCGGGTTGTTGCCCGGTTGCGTACGCGCCCGGATAGGCCTGCTGCTGGCCGGCCGCATACGGCTGCTGCCCGGGATAGGCCTGCTGTTGGCCGGTATAGGCCTGTTGTTGTCCGGTGCTCGTGCGTTGGGGATAGGCCCCGTGTTGGCCCGTCGCGCCCTGTTGCGGCTGATAGCCTTGATAGCCGTGCGCGCCGCTCACGTTGGCTGCGCCCGTCGACGAGGCCCGTCCGCGATCGTACACGGTGGGCTCCTCGCGGCCCGCGGGCACCGCGCCTTTGGGCAGCGCGTTGAGCGCCTCGACGACCTCGCTCATGTTCTGGAAGCGATCGTCGCGGCGCTTCTCCATGCAGCGCAGGATGAGCCGCTCGGTGAGCGGATCGACGTTGAGCTTGCTCGGCGGCTCGGGCGCGTCGGTGATGTGGCGCGTGAGCACGCCCATCGTCGAGTCGGCCATGAACGGCAGCTTGCCCGTGAACGCGCGGTACATCATCACGCCGAGCGAATAGATGTCGCTGCGGTGATCGATCTGCTCGGCGCGCGCCTGCTCCGGCGACATGTAATACGGCGTGCCCAAGATCACGCCCGTCTCGGTGAGGCCTTGTTTGTTGGCGCCGTCGCCGTGGACGATCTTGGCGATGCCGAAGTCGAGCAGCTTGACGAAGAGCGGGTCGCCGCTCTCGTTCACGAGGAAGACGTTGTCGGGCTTGAGGTCGCGGTGGACGATGCCCTTGTCGTGCGCGAGCTGGAGCGTCGACGCGATCTGCGCAAAGACGTGGATCATCTGCGCGCGATCGAGCTTGCGCTCGCGCATCGCGTTCGAGAGGTCGAACCCCTCGAGCAGCTCCATCACCACGAAGAACGCGCCGTTCTGGAGCTGGCCGAAGTCGGTGATCTCGATGATGTGGCGGCTCCTGACGAGGTTCGCCATCTGCGCCTCGCGCACGAAGCGCTGGAGCACGTCCTCGCTCTTGTCGGCGCCGACGCGCAGCACCTTCATCGCGAGCGTCTTGCCGACGACCACGTGGCGGCACGCGTAGACCGTGCCCATGCCGCCTTTGCCGATGATGCGCTCGACCTTGTAGCGCCCCTCGACCGTCTGCCCCACGAGCTCTTCGGCGCGGAACGACATCATGCCCGTCGTGAGCGCGACGAGCGCGACGCCGTCGTCGTCGCAGTGGCTCACCGACTGCGGATACTCGCGCTGACAGACCGGACAAACCTTCACTGCCCCCGATGATGCCCGATCTCGCCGGAAGAGAAAACAACTCGCTCATCGCTGCGTCGAGGCGTGTTTTCGAGCGGCCCTCCGGGGCGCGCGCAAAGACGGACGAGAGCGCACGAAAATAGGCGACGGGCCCGCGCGGAGCTGGGCTAAGCTCACGCCCGAGCCGTGCTCATCTCTTCCACCCACGAGGCTTCGTCGTGACCACCGCCGCAGGCACGCGCGAGGGCATCGGCGACGCGCGCCCCAAGACGCCGCCTGCGCCCGTGCCCGTCGCAAAAGAGGGCTCGATCCTCGGCTCCATCGGCACCTCGTTCCTCGACATCGCGAGCACGGTCGGGGGCATGGGCGTGCTCGCGGGCCGCGTCGCCGCGCGCATCCTGACGCTGCGCCTCGACGGCGCGGAGGTGCTCCGAAACCTCTACAAAATGGGGGTTAAATCGATCCCTATCGTGATCGTGACCGCGCTCTTCACGGGCGCGATCATGGTCATTCAAGCCGCGCCGCTGGTCGAGCGCTACGGCGCGCACGGTCTCCTCGGCTGGGGCGCGGGCTTCGGCACGCTGCGCGAGATCGCGCCGCTCCTCACGTCGCTCATGATCAACGGCCGCGTCGGCGCGAACAACACCGCCGAGCTCGGGACCATGGTCGTCACCGAGCAGATCGACGCGCTGCGCGTGCTCGCGATCGATCCCATCAGCTTCCTCGTCGCGCCGCGCGTGGTCGCGATGATCGCGACGCTCTTCATCGCGACGATCTTCGCCGACGCGCTCGCGCTCCTCGGCGCGGCGTACACGGGCCAGGGCCTGCTCGGCGTCGAGCCCGGCGTGTTCTACAACGGCCTCACGAGCGGCCTCCTCGGCATCGGCGACGTCTTCAACGGCCTCATCAAGAGCGTGGTCTTCGGCGTCGTGATGTCGCTCGCGAGCTGCCAATACGGCCTCGGCGTGAAGGGCGGCGCGCCCGGCGTGGGCCGCGCGGTCAACGCGACCGTGGTCGCCTCCGCGGCGGGCATCTTCATCCTCGATTATCTGGTCTCGTTCACGCTGGATTGACGCATGGCATCCCGTCGCGACGATCCCCCGGAGAGCGTGCCCGCGAGCGAGCTGCGCGACGTGATGCCCGAGCAGAGCGGCGTGGGCGCCCTCGGCGCGCGGGCGATCGAGCTCGCGGGAGAGGCGCGCGAGCTCTATTCGGTGTTCGTGCGGACGCTCTACTACTGCGTGTATGGCCGGCGCGAGAAGGGCGCGGTCGTGCAAGCGATGTACGAGATCGGCAACAAGTCGATCTTCTTTTTGACCGTGGTCATGGCCTTCATCGGCATGATCTTGGTCTTCCAAGCGGGCCTCCAGACCAAGCGCGTCGTGCCCGATTTGACGCTCCTCGGCGCGACGTACATCGAGCTGTTGGTGCGCGACCTCGCCGCCTCCATCGGCGCCTTGATGCTCGCGACGCGCGTCGGCGCGGGGATCGCGGCCGAGATCGGATCCATGGTGGTGACCGAGCAGGTCGACGCGCTCCGCATGTGCGCGGCCGATCCCATCGATTACCTCATCAAGCCGCGGTTCATCGCGAGCGTGGTGATGACCACGTCGCTCATCGTCTGGTCGGCGGGCGTCGCGTACCTCTCGGGGATGCTCACCGCGTACGCGATGTTCGATGTGATGCCTCAGACCTTCTTCAATTTGAGCTTGGTCGACGCGGGCGATCTGTCGGTCGGGCTCTGCAAGTGCGTCGCGTACGGCGCGGCGATCCCCGTGGTCTCGGGCCACTCGGGCCTGTCGACGTTCGGCGGATCCGAGGGCGTCGGGTGGGCGACGACGCGCGCCGTCGTCAACTCGTCGCTCGCGGTCATCATCCTCAACATGCTCATCTCCGCGGCCGGATTCTTGGTCTTCCCGACGTGACGCGACGCTGCTAAGCGCTCGTGCGCATGTTCGTCCTCGAAGAAGCTCGGCCGCTCGTCGAAGCGGCCTTCCGCGATCGCACGCTGCTCACGAGCGCTCCGCACAAGGGCGCGATCGAAGCGACCATCGCCGCGCTCGACACGGGCGTCCTCCGCGTGGCAGAGCCCACGGATCAAGGCTGGGTGACGCACGCGTGGATCAAAGAGGCCATCCTCTTGTACTTCGCCGTCCGCGCGATGACCGTGCACGAGGTGGGGCCGTTCGAATTCCACGACAAGATCCCGCTGAAGCGCGGGCTCGACAAAGCGGGCGTGCGCGTGGTGCCGCCGGGGACCGCGCGCTACGGCTCGTTCTTGGAGCCGGGCGCGATCATGATGCCCGGCTACGTGAACATCGGCGCGCGCGTGGGCACGGGCTCGATGGTCGACACGTGGGCGACCGTCGGGAGCTGCGCGCAGGTCGGCCGTGATTGCCACTTGGCGGGCGGCGTCGGCATCGGCGGTGTGCTCGAGCCCCCTTCGGCGCGGCCCGTCATCATCGAAGATGGGGTGTTCTTGGGCTCGCGCTGCATCGTCGTCGAAGGGGTGGTGGTCGAGCGAGAGGCCGTGATCGGCGCGGGCGTGGTGCTCACCTCCTCCACATCCATCCTCGACGTGACGGGCCCCGAGGTGGTCGAATACAAGGGTCGTGTGCCGGCGCGGAGCGTGGTTATCCCGGGCACCCGCCCCAAGAAATTCCCCGCGGGCGAGTTCGGCGTTCCGTGCGCGCTCATCATCGGTCAGCGCAAAGCCTCCACCGATCGCAAGGTGTCGCTCAACGCGGCGCTGCGCGATTTCGGGGTGCCCGCGTGATCGAGGCGGATCACCGCTCGCGCCTCACCTCGACGCTCCTCGATCTCTGCACCATCCTCTCTCCCATCGGCGAGGAGCGCGCGATCTGCGATTATGTCGCCGAGAGGCTCGGCAAACAGCGCCTCGCCGGGCCGATCCGGCGGTATGGCAACTCCATCGTCGTGCCGGTGACGCGCGGCACGGGCGGGCCTCACCTCTTGCTCGCGGGCCATCTCGACGTGGTGCCGACGGCGCACGACGGCGCGCCGCGCGTCGAGGGCGACAAGCTCTATGGGCCGGGCGCCTCGGACATGAAGTCGGGCCTCGCGCTGATGATCGATTTGATCGAGAACGACCGCGAAGCGTGCGGCAAAATCGATCTCACGCTGGTGTTCTATGCGCGCGAGGAGGGGCCTTATCTGGAGAACGAGCTCGGCGCCGTCATCGACGGTGACGAGGACGTGCGCCGCGCGGACTTGGCTGTTTGTTTGGAGCCGAGCGACAACAAGCTGAGCCTCGGCGCCTCGGGCTGCATCCACGCGACGGTCATCTTCCACGGCAAGACCGCGCACAGCGCGCGGCCGTGGCAGGGCGAGAACGCGATTCAAAAGGCGGGTCCCTTCTTGACCGAGCTCTCGGCCGTGCTCCCGCGTGATCACGTGATCGACGGGCTCACGTACAAGAGCGTCATCAGCGCTACGCTCGCCGAGGGAGGCCGCGGCAAGAACATCATCCCCGATCTCTTCACGTTGAACGTGAATCACCGCTTCCCGCCGAGCCAAACGCTGGAGGAGGCGCAAAGGACCATCCTCGACTTGGTGGCGGGCCGGGCCGAGGTGCGGTTTTTGGACTTGAGCCCTTCGGCGCCCCCGCACCTCTCTCACCCGCTCGTGCAAAAGCTCGCTTCGGCGGGCGTCGCGGCGATCGAGCCCAAACAAGCCTGGACCGACGTCGCGCGCTTCGCGACCATCGGCGTGCCCGCGGTGAACTTCGGTCCGGGCGAGAACGCGCAGGCCCACCAGCGCAACGAGTGGACGAGCATCCCCACGCTCGTCGAGGGCAGGCTCATCCTGCTCCGCTGGCTCGCCTCTCTTTGAT